>NZ_SJXH01000009.1 GCF_004336635.1 Acinetobacter sp. ANC 4862 | reverse complement strand
TTCAGACGCAAATTTGGATTGCCCTGATTGCCTATTTACTGGTGAGTTTTGCCCGGCATTTAGGACAAGAAGGCTGGACGGTTCAACGGTTACTAAGAATGATCCAAGTAAATCTGTTTGAGAGAAAAACCTTAAAAGCTTTATTCATGCCCGATAAAATACCGATAAAACAAAAGGAAGCTCAATTGAGCCTCCTTTTATGAAAAATTGTGGGACAGCAGTGGATGTTCCCTCTCTTTTTAGGAGAGGGCTAGGGAGAGGTTATAAATTCTGCTAATCTAAAGAAAACAATAAAAACAAAAACTCATGAACAAAAAGATCGATCCTCAACTTTTAATATTCGCCAAATCCATGCGCCATACCGCCACAGATGCAGAACAGCTCATGTGGCAAATCTTACGTGCCAAGCGTTTTATGAATCTTAAATTCCGTCATCAGCATGTGATTACGCCGTATATTGTGGATTTTTACTGTCATGAGCTTAGTTTGGTGATTGAGCTTGATGGTAGTCAGCATGGAGTGGATGATGTTATTGAATACGATGCTGAGCGAACCAAGTTTTTAGAGGCATTAGATTTGAATGTGGTACGGTATTGGAATCATGAGGTTTTGGGGCAAACGGATATGGTGTTGGAGGATTTATGGAATGTGTGTTTTGAGCTTAAAAGCAAAAGCACCTCTCCCTAACCCTCTCCTAGAAGGAGAGGAAAATTTCATTGTGTATCGAACAATAATTAAATTCAAAAAGGATGCTTCCTCTCCCTATGGGAGAGGACTAGGGTGAGGGAAAAGAAAAGGATAATAAGAATCGAAATTTGATACCCAATTATTAGAATTCACCAAATCTATGCGTAACACTGCTACTGATGCAGAAAATTTGATGTGGCAAATGCTTCGCACCAAACGTTTTATGAATCTGAAATTTCGACGTCAGCATGTCATTCAACCTTATATCGTGGATTTTTACTGTTATGAAATTGGTTTAGTGATTGAGTTAGATAGTGAGCAAAGCCCCCAAGGGATCATAAAAACTTGATTTTTAAATTTTGACAGCTATTATTAAACATAGGTGTCCACCTTACTTACACACGAGTAAAAAAAGACAAAAATCAATTTTATATTGAATAACTATCGCTTTTAATGTTTTCTTTATTTTGTTTCATTATTAGATTCAAAAAGTTTAAACGTGTGTCGAAATTTGATTCTAAGAAACAATCTTAAGGATAAACATGTCTACAATTAGTACTTTAGCTGTTGAATTACACCATGTTATTAAAACACATGGCATCGAGATAAAACGCTCCCATCTACATGAAATCATTTCAGCACTTTTTGGTTTTAAAACATTTAATAGTTTAAAGCTGAGTTCTTATCCACTTTTTACAGACTCAATAGATGATCAATTAGATATCGAGCTATTTCAAAAGCGTTGCCAAGAATTAAATATTTCATTTGCTTTAGCACCAGTTATTCAAAAGCATATTTCTGATTATCATCTTTTATATTTAACGGATGAGAAAATCAGTGAGCTTGTTCGAGCAGCATTAGATGATGATTTACTGCAAAATGATGTTCTAGAACGACTAAAGAAAACATTTATAGATTTTTCGAAATTTTCTATCTATCCGTATTTGATTGCACAATTTTATAGTGATTGTGAAAATAATTTTGATGAAAGAAATACTGATATGCATTATCTCTACCAGAGATATTTGCAAGGTAAAGAAATTAGTCCAACTTGGAAGCCAAGCTTAGATTACTTCATTAAAGAAATAGAACGTAATGATGAATATAAAGAAAATTACATGATGTATTTGAAAAAAGCTGCTGAATTGGGAAGTTTTCCTGCTCAATTGCAACTTTATCAATTTGAAAATAATAATCATTATTTTGAGGAAGATACAGGACACTATATTTATTCAACCTATGCACCAAATATTGAATTGGCACTAGCAAAGCGCGGTGATAAAGAATGTCTAAGAGAAATATTTGATCGGATAGTCTACTGTGGTAATTATGAGGAGATCAAAGAATTAACTGAGGATGAGTTAATTGAAGCATGGAAATGGCAGAAATTTGCTGAATATTTGGGTTATGATTTAGCGAAAGGCAATTATAAAACAACAGCGATATACGATCAGGGTAATATTTTTGCTGCTGAAAGTGGTCGGCATGATGTAAATTTATCAAAACTAACATTAGAACAAGAAAATATAGTTAATCAAGAAGTGAAAAATTTGATTAAATTTTATGAAAACTTAAATGAATTTACTTTTAGTCGCTATTTAAATCATTCATCGTATGTAGATTGGGATGGCGAAGATGATTTTAATTGGGAAGATGACTAATTAAAAAATCCCCTCAATTGAGGGGATTTTTTGAATCAAACTACAGCATTAAAGCGCCGCAATCTGTTCCATATTCGCTTTAATCTTCACTAACTGGTCAGCAAATTCAGCCAATTTGACTTTTTCGCCTTCAACTACCGCAGCAGGTGCTTTTGCCACAAAACCTTCATTTGAAAGTTTTCCTGCAATTTGGTCATGTTGCTTTTGAACTTTATCAAAGTCTTTTTGCAAACGACCCAATTCCGCTTTAGGGTCAATTAAACCCTTCATTGGAACAAATACAGAGGCGTGACCGACTACAGATGATGAAGACAATGGTGGTTGTTCGCCCTCTGCCAAGTAGGTGATGCTTTCAACTTTCGCCAAGGCTTTAAACAATGGTTCGATACGTGAAATTTGCGCAATTTCAGCATCAGTGATGTTTTGCATCAATACTGGAAGTAAACGCGCATTACCTAAGCCCATTTCACCACGGATGTTACGTACCGCACCAATCAAACCTTGAAGCCAATGCATATCAGCTTCAGCTTGGTCATTAATCAACGCTTGATCTGCAACAGGGTAAGCCGCAGTCATAATGGTTTCGCCGCCCAAACCAATCATCGGCGCAAGGGTTTGCCAAATTTCTTCAGTCAAATACGGCATGATTGGATGCGCAAGACGTAAAGATGCTTCCATCACTGCAAGAAGAACACGACGAACTTCTGCTTTACGTTCTTCCGATACATTTTCATCATTCAGAACAGGCTTAGTCAGCTCGACATACCAGTCACAGTATTCATTCCAGATGAACTCGTAAATCGCTTGAGCAGCCAAGTCTAAACGGTAAGTAGCAAATGCTTGTTGAACTGCAAGTTCCGCTTTTTGTAGACGGCTCACAATCCATTGTTCAGGCAATTCCCAAAGATCAGGACGTGCAGTTTGACCCACAGTTTGACCTTCAACATTCATCAGAACGAAACGTGTACCATTCCAGATTTTGTTACAGAAGTTACGGTAGCCTTCAACACGTTTCATGTCGAACTTGATGTCACGACCAGTATTTGCAAGTGCACAGAAGGTGAAACGAACTGCATCTGTACCGTAAGACTGAATGCCTTCCGGGAATTCTTTACGGGTCGATTTTTCAATCTTCGCCGCCTGTTTCGGGTTCATCAAACCGGTGGTACGTTTTTGTACCAAAGTTTCAAGATCAACACCGTCAATCAAGTCTAAAGGATCAAGCACGTTACCCTTAGATTTAGACATTTTCTGACCTTCGCCATCACGTACCAAACCATGTACATACACAGTTTTAAACGGAACTTGCGGTGTGCCATCTTCATTTTTCATGAAGTGCATGGTCATCATGATCATGCGGGCAACCCAGAAGAAGATGATGTCAAAACCGGTTACCAATACATCTGTTGGATGGAAGGTATTGAGGAAATAGTTTTCCGCATCTTTCTTGGCGTCGCCAGTCCATCCTAAAGTTGAGAATGTCCAAAGACCAGACGAGAACCAGGTGTCCAATACATCTTCATCTTGTGTTAATTGAACATCTGCAGCAATGCCATTTTCTTCACGCACTTCCGCTTCGTTACGACCCACATAAACGTTGCCATCTACATCGTACCAAGCTGGAATACGGTGACCCCACCACAATTGACGTGAGATACACCAGTCTTGAATGTTGTTCATCCAAGCCATGTACATGTTGCTGTATTGCTCAGGTACAAATTTGATGTCGCCATCTTTCACCGCTTTAATTGCAGGCTCCGCAAGCGGTGCAATTTTCACATACCATTGGTCAGTCAATAATGGCTCAACGATTACGCCTGAACGGTCACCGCGAGGTGCTTTCAAGTCGTATGGTTGAATTTGATCTAACCAGCCTTCAGCTTCAGCTTGTTCAACCAGTTTTTTACGTGCAGCAAAACGCTCTAAACCAATGTAGTCTGCAGGCGCAGCAATGGTTTTAGAAATCTGTTCACCTGCTTTGGCAATGTATTCAAATTCAGCCAACACTTCAGCATTTTTGTTGAAGATGTTGATGATTGGCAAGTTACAACGTTTACCCACTTCATAGTCATTGAAGTCGTGTGCAGGGGTGATTTTTACACAGCCTGTACCGAAATCTTTTTCAACATATTCATCCGCAACCACAGGAACCAAACGACCTGAAATTGGCAGAACGATGTTTTTGCCTACAAGATGTGCATAACGTTCATCTTCAGGATGAACCGCAACAGCCGAGTCACCAAGCAAAGTTTCAGGACGTGTTGTCGCAACAACCAAGAAGTCTTTGCCATCTTTGGTGCGAAGGTCTTTATCTTCAAAGAAATATTTGAAATGCCAAAGTGAACCTTTTTCTTCTACTGATTCAACTTCAAGGTCAGAAAGGGCAGTTTGCAGTTTAGGATCCCAGTTGACCAGGCGTTTACCGCGGTAAATCAAACCTTCTTTATGCAAACGTACAAAGACTTCTTTAACCGCGTTAGATAAACCTTCATCCATGGTGAAGCGTTCACGTGACCAGTCTACAGAAGAACCGAGGCGACGAATTTGACGGGTAATGTTACCGCCAGACTGTTCTTTCCATTCCCAGACTTTTTCAATGAACTTTTCACGACCCAAGTCATGACGGCTGATATCCTGTGCTGCCAATTGACGTTCAACCACCATCTGGGTGGCAATACCGGCATGGTCAGTCCCCGGTTGCCATAAGGTATTTTTACCAGACATACGATTATAACGCGTCAAGGCATCCATAATGGCATTGTTAAAACCATGACCCATGTGCAAGTTACCAGTGACGTTTGGTGGCGGAATCATGATACAGAATGAGTCGCCTTTTTGAGACGGCTTAAAGTAGCCATTCTCTTCCCAGGTCTTGTACCATTTTTTCTCGATCTCGGTAGGATCGTATGTCGTAGCAATATTTTGCGCAGAATCAGTCATAGTCAGAACAGATCAAAAGTGAATAAAAAATTAGGGCTATTGTAGCAAAAAAATTACGGAATGAGGCAGCTTCACCAAATGCAAACTTTATGCAATTGGCATAGACTGAATAAGATCTTATGATAAGAGTGGAATAAAAACAGCACGAATGGTCGCAGAACAATTCTAAAAAGGAGATTATCGGTATGAGCTATTTCATTTCTTTAAAATTAACCCGAGAAACCCATCAGCGTTTTCATCAGATTCATCAGCAATTGAATCAGGGTGAAACTCAAAGTTTAGCCAAACCTTTAGGTGAAGTTTTGGCAGATATTTCCTGTGAAATTGTCGATCAGGTTTTTGGTGAAATTGCGCGTTTATCGACTTCTGGCGATCGAGAATCTGAAAAAATGGTTAAACAAATTTTAGAGACTGTACGTAAATATATGCCATGGTCGGTTTCATTCTTTGGCAATGAGCGTTTAATTCCGATGGTGAATTATCTGAAAGATAGGGCCTATGAGAAAAATGGACAAAATTATATTTCTTATAGTGTCGATCATGTCTTGGTGGTGGAATTGCTGGAATGTGTGGAGCAAATGAAAGAGGGAAATACGCATTATGTTTCGCCAGGCTTAAAAGCATTTACCCAGTTGGTCGATCAAGGGGTGACCAGTCTGGTTCGCGAACCTAAAAACATGTTGAAATTCAATTTAGTGGTGGATAAAACTTTAAATGGCGTGATTCATTTGACCACCCAGATGGGCTATAAGCGTTTGGAAAAACTGGGGACACAGTATGATTCGCAAATGACCCCTCGTTATTTTGATCATTTTTTGATGTTTTTGAATCATGAGCAAAAAAATCAATAACAGATCAACGCATTATTAATTGTAAGTGTAAATAGGAACAGCAACATGGCGAAGCAGGACAGTTTGAACAATAAGGTGGTATGGATTACCGGTGCATCTTCAGGTTTGGGTAAGGCGCTTGCACAAGAGTGTGCCTTGCAAGGGGCACAGATTGTACTCACTGCTCGTCGTATGGATGAACTGGAAAATGTGCGTCAAAGTTTAGTTAACCCAGATCGACATATTTGTGTTAGTGCCGATATTACGGATGAAAATCAAGTTCGCCATGCTTATGAACAAGTATTGAATCAAAAAGGGCGTATTGACTGGCTAATCAATAATGCAGGACTCAGTCAGCGTGCCTTAATTGCCGATACGACTATGCAAACTGAACGTGCCATCATGGAAGTCGATTACTTCTCACAAGTGTTTCTGACTAAAACCGTTTTGCCAACTTTCTTAAAACAAAAAACAGGTCGAATTATCTTTGTTTCCAGTGTGGCCGGTTTATTGGGTACGCAATACCGTGCAAGCTATTCAGCAGCGAAAGCCGCGATTCACATGTGGGCAAACAGCTTACGTGCCGAAGTGGCTGACGAAGGGGTCGGTGTTTCTGTTATTTTCCCGGGTTTTGTTAAGACCAATGTGTCATTCAATGCATTAAATGGCGAAGGCAAACCACAGGGCCATCAAGATGAAGCGATTGAAAATGGTTTACAGCCTGATGAATTCGCTAAAACTGTAGTCAAGTCTCTGTTGAATGATGAAGAATATATTGTAGTTGGCGGTACTAAAGAAAAATTGGGGGTATGGGTGTCACGTTTATCTCCAAGCACACTGTATAAAATGATTCGGAAAACCAAGGTGAAATAATTAAAGCTCCCTCCTTTTTAAAGGAAGAAGCTTTAATGTCCCCCTTTGCAAAAGGGGGATTTTAGGGGGATTCTAAATAGTAAAATGTTAGTCACGATATAATCCCTCCCAACCGCCCTTTAAAAAAGGGAGGAGCTCTGCTATTTGAAAAAAGTTAATGAAATATAGAGAGAGTTGGTGAGAATTTACGATTGAATCGCCGTTCCATAAGCAAACACTTCGACCATCCCGCCTTGCATGCCCAGTTCAGTGGTACTCAATCGCAAGCCCATAATATGCGTTGCACCCATTTTTTCAGCTTCCAGTTTTAAACGCACAATGGCTTCGCGTCGCGCACGTTCAACTATACTTTCATAACTGGTTAAACGCCCACCAAAAAAGTTCTCAATATTGGCAATCACATATTTAAAATAGTCATGTGAAATGACCACATTGCTACTCACCAATTGTCCCTCATGAGGGGAGGTTTTAAAGCGACTGTTATCCAGCGTGATATAAGCTAGTCGATGTTCTTGTTCATCCAGTTCATTTAAATGCTTTCTTTCAACATGGCGACCAAAGCCCCAGCCAACCGCAAATAAAATCACAAAGATGGCAATTTTTAAGATCAAGGCATCCATAGCTTAGCCTTGAGTCGGGAAGGGATTAGGCAATTTTTGTGCATTTGCTTCAACCACCACCGCAGTGCCATAAACAAAAAGTTCAGATGCGCCTTGGGCAATATTCGAAGTTGAAAAACGAATACCCACCACAGCGTTTGCACCGATTGATTTGGCTTTTTCAATCATACGGCTCATGGCTTCCTGGCGTGATTCTTCCAGTAATTCTGTATACGCCGTCAGTTCACCACCGACTATATTTTTTAAGCTGGCAAGCAGGTCGCGTCCAACATGTTTACTGCGAACGGTGCTGCCATACACCACATCAATTTGGCGAATAATAGTATGACCCGGAACAGATTCTAGATTACTTAAAAGCATTTTTTGATATTCAAATAAGAGAGGTTGTAGTGAAGATAGGAAATCAGGCTTTAAAAAGCAATAAAAAAGCCTGCATAGTGCAGGCTTTTTAACAACGCTAAATAATTATTCAGCGCTGTTTGCAGCTTTACGTTCAGCAGTAGATGCTGGCTGTTGAACCGCATCACCGGTGTTGGCTTTAATACCGCCACCGAGTGTTTTATAGACTTCAACCTGGTTATTCATGTTGGCTTGTTCAAGCAATAATAAACCTTGTTCAGCAGCATAAGATGCACGTTGCGCATCCAATACCGTCAAGTAACTGTCAATACCGGCACGGAAGCGGGCATTAGAAAGTCGGTAGGTGGTATTGGTTGCATCAACCAAACGGCGTTGTGCAGCCAAGCGGTCGCCAATATTTTGACGTACTGCTAAAGCATCATTCACTTCGCGGAAAGCGGACTGAATCGATTTTTCATAGTCAGATAATGCAATTTGCTGATCTGTTTCTGAAATCTTGATGTTGGCTTTACGTGTGCCCCAATCGAAGATTGGAAGATCAATACTTGGACCAATTGACCAGACAAATCCACCTGATTTAAACAGGTCGCTTAAGCTGGTTGAAGCATAGCCTGCATTACCGGTCAAACTAATGGTCGGGAACAAGCGTGCTTTAGCCGCAGCAATATTTGCACCCGCTGCAGAAAGTTTGTATTCAGCAGCACGTACATCAGGACGGTTATTCAGCAGATCACTTGGTAGACCAGCACTAAAGGCATTGCTTTTGCTAATACGGGTTACGCGTTGAGTCGGTAACAAGTTTGCAGGAACTGCTTGACCTACCAGCAGGTTAAGCAAGTTCTGTGCTTGAGCAATTTGAGTCTTGTAATTGGCAACATCGTTACGCGCAGTTTCTACAGAAATCTGTGCCTGACGAACAGGGAGTTCACTGTCGATACCGACATCAAAACGTTTTTTGTTGAGGTTATAAGACTCAAGTTGAGCTTTTAATGTTTGATCTGCAAGTTTTAAATTTGCATTGGCAAACGAGTAGTTTAACCATGCTTGAGCAACCTGACCGACCAGCGCAATTTGAGTGGCATCACGTGCGCTTGACGTTGCTAAATACGTATCTAAAGCATTGTCTTTTAAGCTACGAACACGACCCCAAAAGTCCAGTTCATAGGCAGTTACACCTAGACCAACATTGTAGCTGGTCATGGCACCGCTGTTGAGCGTGTCTTGACGAAGCACACTGCCACTGGCACCAATGGTTGGAAGCTGGTTGTTCTGGGTAATTTGGTACTGTTGCTGCGCACGTTGAATATTCAATGTCGAAGTACGCAAATCACGGTTATTGGCTAATGCCAAATCAAGCACTTGGAGTAAGCGTTGATCGGCAAAAAAGTCTTTATAACCTTGCTCAGCAATTGAAGGACCAGAAGCTGAGGTTAAATAACCTTGTTCTGGAATATTCGCTTGAGCTACGGGCTCTGGGCCACGCATGCTTTGACAAGCTGTCAAAGCAAGCGCAAGTGCAGATACCGCAATGCTACGACCTGAAATAGACCATACCTTTTGCATCACGATGCTTGCTCCTGATTATTTGTTTTTTTAGGTTTAAATTTAAAGATACTTCGAATCCAGACATAAAACACAGGAATAAAGAAGATACCCAATAACGTCGAACTGATTACGCCACCCAGTACACCATAACCGACTGAGTGTTGGCTACCTGCGCCCGCACCCGAAGAAAGGGCAAGAGGAAGTACACCAAAACCGAAGGCTAAAGTGGTCATGATGATTGGACGTAAACGCATTTTTGCTGCATGAAGAGTTGCTTCAAGTAAAGGCTCGCCTTTATCTTCTTGCAGTTCCTTGGCGAATTCTACAATCAAGATCGCATTTTTTGCAGCCAAACCGATGACGGCAATAATCGCAACCTGGAAGTAAATGTTATTCGACAGGTTTGGATCTTTAAACAGAACCATACCCAAGAAAGTCAGACCTACTGCGCCAACAATACCGAGTGGAATGACCAGCATGACTGAGAATGGAATTGACCAGCTCTCGTACAATGCGGCAAGACACAGGAACACGATCAGCATGGAAAGACCATAAAGTCCCATGGTTTGTGAGCCAGATTCACGTTCTTCTAAAGATAGACCTGTCCACTCATAGTCAAAGCCCTGCATGCCCATTTGTGGAAGCTTGGTAATGATTTCTTCCATTGCCAGCATCGCATCACCCGAGCTGACACCCGGAGCAGGCGTACCTTGAATGTTAACCGATGCAATACCGTTATAACGTTCAAGACGTGGCGAACCGTAAGTCCATTCACCTGTGGCAAATGCCGAGAATGGAACCATTTGACCAGAGTTGCTGCGTACGTACCATTTGTTTAAATCTTCCGGCATCATGCGTGCATCAGGAACGGCTTGAACATACACTTTCTTCACACGATCACGGTCGATAAAGTCGTTAATGTATGAACCACCCCAAGCAATGCTCATGGTGCTGTTGATTTCAGAAATGCTCACGCCCATAGCGCTGGCTTTTTCATTATCTACATAGATTTTGTACTGTGGCGTATCTTCCTGACCATTTGGACGCACACCAGCCAGGCGTTTGTCTTGCGCAGCCATACCCAGGATCATGTTACGTGCAGTGATGAGTTTTTCATGACCATTACCCGCAGCGTCTTTTAACTGCAAGTTAAAGCCGGCAGAAACACCCAATTCTGGCATTGCAGGAAGCTGCAACGGCATGACATAAGATGCATCTTTAGCAATCACATTTAACGCCATACCACGTTGGATAATTGAACCAATCTGTGCTTCAGGTGTAGTACGTTCGCTCCAGTCTTTTAACTTAATGAAAGCCAGACCGGCATTTTGACCGACACCGGTAAATGAGAAACCTGCGACACTGAATACAGAGTCGACATTGGCTTTTTCACCTTCCATAAAGAAGCCAGTCATTTGGTCAATGACTTTCTCGGTACGATTAAGGGTTGCATTTGGTGGAAGCTGAACCAGGGTCATGACCACGCCTTGGTCTTCGTCCGGCAAGAATGAACTCGGCAAGCTTTTAAACAGGAATAACAAGCCTGCGATTACAACTGCGTAAATTACACCTGCAATGACTTTATGAATCAGCAGTTTTCCTACCCATTTTTGGTAGCCACTCGACATGCGGTCAAAGCTATAGTTAAACCAGCGGAAGAAGCGGGCAAAAACACTGTTGCTTTGTGGCTTGTCTTTTTCATGCTGTTTCAGCAATGTCGCACATAAGGCAGGGGTAAAGGTCAGGGCTACAATCAGTGACAGAATCATGGCGGTCACTAAGGTAATCGAGAACTGACGGTAAATTACCCCGGTGGTTCCGCTAAAGAACGCCATTGGGACGAACACTGCAGACAATACAGTAGTGATACCAATTAACGCACCAGAGATCTGACTCATCGACTTTTCAGTCGCTTCCACTGGATCTAGGTGTTCTTCCGCCATAATACGTTCAACATTTTCGACCACAACAATCGCATCATCCACCAGAAGACCGATGGCAAGTACCATGGCAAACATGGTGAGCGTGTTAATCGAGAAGCCAAACAGGTTGATAATCGCGAATGTACCCAATACCACCACAGGCACAGCCATGGTTGGAATAAGCGTTGCACGCCAGTTCTGCAAGAACAGGAACATGACAATGAAGACCAGAATAATCGCTTCAACCAAGGTCTTAACCACACTTTCAATTGAAAGTTTGATAAACGGTGTGGTATCAAACGCCAACTGATCTTTTAAACCACTTGGATAGTTTTTACGTAACTGTACTAAACGTTCTTCTACGGCAGTCGCCGTGTCTAATGCATTTGCACCAGTGGCCAATTTAATCGCTACACCACCAGCAGGCTTACCATTAAATTTAGAGGTAAACTGATAGTTGTCCGAACCTAATTCAACTTTAGCAACATCACCAACAGTGACTTTTGCACCAGTACCGACATTTTTCAAGAAAATGTTTTTGAACTGTTCAGGCGTTTGTAAAAGACTTTGTGCGTTTACAGTTGCATTTAGTACTTGACCTTCAACAGCAGGCGCACCACCGAGTTGACCCACAGCGACTTGCGCATTTTGAGTACGTAAGGCAGCAACCACATCACTTGGAGTGAGTTGATAACTGCTGAGTTTTGCAGGATCTAACCAGATACGCATGGCATATGAACCACCAAATACCTGTACTTCACCTACACCCGCTACACGGCTGAGCGGTTCAGAAATATTTGAGTTTACATAGTCTTTAATGTCGGCATCCGTCAGTTCACCATTTGGCGAATAGAATGCAAGTACTTGTAGAAAGCTCGCCCCTGATTTAGTGACTTTTACACCCTGACGTTGTACATCTTCAGGAAGTAATGCAGTCGCCGACTGTAATTTGTTCTGTACTTGAACTTGAGCAATATCGGGATCGATCCCTTGTTCAAAGTTCAAAGCGATAGATGCTTGACCGTTACCCGCACTATTTGAAGAAATATAGCGTAAACCGTCAAGACCGTTCATTTGCTGCTCAATGATCTGAGTCACTGTATTGGCTACAGTTTCAGCAGATGCACCAGGATATGTTGCAGCAATGGTCACGGTTGGCGGAGCAATGGTCGGATATTGTGCAATTGGCATTTTGCTGAGGGTTAAAATACCCGCCAGCATAATCACCAATGCAATCACCCATGCAAAGATCGGACGATGAATAAAAAAATGAGCCATTTAGTCTACCCCTTATGTATTTGAAGTAGATTTTTGTTCAGTTTTTGGTTGAGCTTGCTGAGCAGGTTGAGCTGCTTTATTTGCTTCTGCTGCAGGTTGACCCGCACCTTGAGGCGCAGCAGCTTGAGGTTGGTAAGGTTTAGCAACCACAGTTGCACCTTCTTTAACCTTGGCAATACCATCAACAATCACTTTCTCACCCGTTTGTAAACCTTTGGTCACAATCCAGTCTTTACCTTGAACACCAGCAGTTTCAACAGGGCGTGTTTCAACAGCACCTTTGGCATTCACGATCATCGCAATTGCTTGACCAGTCGGAGTACGGGTAATCGCTGCCTGAGGAATCAAGATGGCATTTGGAATCACACCTTGTACAATTTTAGCAGTGGCATACATACCTGGAAGCAATAAATGATTCGGGTTCGGGAACACAGCACGTAAAGTCACGGTACCGGTTTCCGGATTTACACTTGCATCGGAAAAGGCAAGACGACCTTCAACAGGGTAGTCGCTACCATCTTCAAGCTTAAGTTTGACTTTGGTATTGTTACTGCTGTCTAAACTGCCTTGGCTCAATTGCTGACGTAAACGCAATAATTCAGCACTCGACTGGTTAATGTCGATATAGATTGGATCCAAACGCTGAACAGTCACTAATGGATCTGCTTGACTAGCAGTCACTAAAGCACCCACAGTCACTGTTGAACGGTTGGTTTGACCTGAAATAGGCGAACGAACTGTTGAATAACCGAGGTTGATTTCTGCATTTTTGAGTTCAGCTTGTGTTGCAGCAACATCGGCTTCAGCCAGTTTTACCTGTGCAGCAATATCATCATATTCTTGTTTTGAAATGGCATTGCTGCCGACAAGTTGACGATAACGTCCTTCTTTCACGCGCAATACGTTCAAGTTGGCTTGTTGACGGTTGAGTGCAGCACGTGCGCTATCGACGCCAGCACGATTGGTGCGTGAGTCAATTTCATACAACGCCTGACCTTCACGAACATAACTGCCTTCGGTAAATAGACGTTTGAGAATCACACCACTGGTTTGTGGACGGACTTCAGAAATTTCAAATGCCGTGGTACGACCTGAAAGTTCTACCGATTGCTCAACGCTTTGTGGTTGAGCAACAATGACACCGACTTCAGTCGGTGGCATTTTTTGGGCTGCTGCAGCTTGCTGCGCATCCTTTGGATCTTTGCTACAACCAACAAGTGCAATACTCGTTGCTAATGCGCAAGCGGTAAGGGCAGGTGCCCATAGCTTTGCAGACATCATTGTTCCACCTCGATTAGATTTTTATCTAAAAATTAATTTGTTTTCGCTCTACTGAATTTGGCGTACAGCAGATAAAGTAGTGTGATCCAAATAAAACTTATGCTCCAACCTGCCAAGACATCAGAGGGGAAATGTACCCCAAGGTAAACCCTTGAAATTCCCATGATAAACAACCATATAAAAGCACACACGCAAATCAGTTGGTGCTTTGGATGTCTGAGACTTAGATAAATTGCAAGACAACCCAGAGTGGCTGCATAAACACTATGCGCACTGGGAAACGACGCACCATAGCTTTGAACCAGGTGATACATTTCGGGTGGGCGAGGTCTTGAAATTATATATTTGAGCAGCCAAACCGTGGCAATGCTTCCTATAAGCCCTAAACTTGTAAAAATAATATTTGTGTATTTTTTATACCATAATTGGTGTAAATACCAGATTGCGGTTAAAAATAGCACAAATGGCATGCCGCCTAGAGTTGAAAGTGTGATAGATATCGTATTCAAATGCGCTGTACGATGCTGACTCATCCATTCAACCATTGCTAAATCGAACTGGTTAAGTGATGGGATGAAAAGCATTAATACACTGAAAATAAATAAAAAAAATCCTACACCAAGCAATAGGTACGGCATGTAAGGAACCTTTGTTATCTTAGTCGATTGGAGTATGACTAATGAATGATTAAAGTGTACTCATCAGTACACTTTATTTCAAGTGTGTGTAAATTATGCTAATTTCTTTTTTACCGATTTTTTAACATGAAGTAAAATAAAAATAACCAATTACTTATAAGCCGATTTTTGTGATGGCAAGGATTCATCCACTTCTAATGGAATTTTCGGTGGCCAAAAAAAGTCACTCGGACGGGTTAAGAAATGGGTCAGCACCAGTTTGGCTAATGGCTTCCATTGTTCAAAACGAACCCGGCGTGCGCGTAGTGCCACAATAATGGTCAGACTAAAACTCACAAATAAGTTAGTCAGGCCAATCAACAACACCCCTAAAAAAGATACAAAAATCAGGCCAACTTCTGGAGTGCCGTTAATATTGATCAAGCCTTGAATAAAGTTGGCTGAAGCAAATGCAATGTGTCGAATATCGAGTGGCAGACCGAAAATAAAACCAATGGTTCCCATGCTTCCGAGCATAATCCCGAATAAGAAGTTCCCTGCTAACGCCCCTAAATTCCGTTCAATATATGCAGCAAAATGATTTAAGTGTTCTTGACCTAATAACCGCTTTAAACGGGCATGGGCCTGTAAGCGCGGACCCACTTTGCGGTACACCGCCATATTGTCAAAATAACCTGCGATCAAGCCGGAGAAAAACAGACAAACACCGGCAATGGCAGCATGGGGAATAGCCAATGAGGTAAACGGATTCAGTGAGTGTAAGGTTGTGGTCGCCTTGGCATGGGACAGCAATGGTTCATCCATTCCGTATTGCCAGAGCAGGGTAATCACTGCCGCAGTAGGAATGGCAATCGAGATATTGCCGAGAATGGCAATAAACTGGGTTCGGATAATATTAATAATTAGTGCGGCAAGTTCGGCAATTTGCGCAGTTTTAGAGCCTTTTTGATGCTGTACCGTGGCTGCAAGTGCAGCTGCCGTCATGGCCGGTTGTTTGGTCGCAACGGTGAAATGCAGCACGTGAATCAACATGAAACCGAGTGAATAGTTCATGCTAAAGATAAATGCCTGCATCAAGGGAGCCATGACCAGACGCGCAGCCAGAATCTTGAAGGTTGCCATGGTGGCAATAATGACGCCAGCACCAGCAGCTGCCTTGTACATCGACCAAAAACCTTTTTTGTCGGTACTGACATAATGCTCACCGGTTTTACTGGCATTTTCGGTCACTTGTAAGGCAATTAATTCACTGTTATTTGCAAGTAAAGAACGAACACTCCGTTCACTATAAATGGCGGAGGTAATATCGACCAGTAAGGCACTGATGGATTCATAACAAACTTCATTTTCTTCAACAATTAAGTTGATTAACAGTTCGATCCGATCCAGACATTGTTCCAAAAGGGATAATAAATAAGTCAGACTGATACTCACGCCAGTGCGTTTAATGGCACGACGAATTTTTGAAGCCACATCCCGACATTGTTCAATCATCACCAAGGCTTGTGAGGCATCCGGTGGGGCAATCACTGCCAGAGGATCGGTATTTTGATGCAGCTTTTTATAATGCTGAATGAATTCGACAATTTCACGGTTCTGAACAAGAAAAGGCGATTCGTATTCAGTTAACTCGGGTTGTGCATTGATAAATTCAGGATACAGTCCAATCCCACTAATCCGGTAAGACAGCACGGTGATGGCTTTGATCAGCTCATTGTTAATCTTAAGCTTTTCAGCCTGATTACCGTGACCTTGATTGAGTAAGGCAAATAACTTTTGCCAATCCTCATTAGAAATGCTGTCCAACCAGTATTTATCACTACGTTGATAAAAGACGCAACGGACTAAATCCTGCAGTTGACTTTCGTCATTAATCAGCGGTAAAAAATGAGCGCCTATGCGTTGTGCGAGCTGATTCCAAAAACCATCGAGAGATAAAATACCGGTATCGGCATACAAACTGGTCTGTTTGTATTGGCTAATCAGTTTTAAGATAAAACTTTGTAAGGTAGAAACTGCATCGGGTGTAATCAGTAGTGCTTGGATGAGTGCACGAAATTTGCAGTTAATTTCTTCAGTATTGGTTGAGTCGCTTGGTCGAATCCGGTTAACCAGTTCAATTAACAGTGAGTCATCAAGAGCAGCTTGATGAGATTCAAGCTGCTCCTGCATTTTTAAAAATAGATCATTAAAATTTATATGCATAGGCGAAGGTTAAGTCTATTTTTTTCAACATCCATCATTGAATTCGGTTTAAGGCAAGTTGGGTCAGGTTAATCAGTGCTTGGCGATATTCACTATGAGGCAGCGCATCTAAAGCCTGCAGTGCAGATTCAGTTTCTTCAGTGGCACGTTGGCGGCAGTAATCCAGTGCGCCACAATTTTGCACAATGTCAATGACACGTTCTAATTGGGTTGTACCACCCGTTGCAATACTGCGGCGAACAATTTCATGTTCTTCATCGGTGGTTTTTTGCAGTGCAGAGATTAATGGCAAAGTGGGTTTCCCTTCCATTAAATCATCACCAATATTTTTACCTAATGTTTCAGCATCTGAGGTGTAGTCTAAAATATCGTCAATAATCTGGAACGCATTGCCAAAGTGACCGGCAAAGATTCGCAGGGGGTCACGGTATTGCGGTGTACCCGATAAAATGGCAGCACCTTCAGTGGCAAGTTCAAATAAACGCGAAGTTTTACCGTGAATAATATCGAGGTAAGTCTGTTCTGTGGTTTCAGGCTGATGTTGTGCTTGAAGTTGTAGAACTTCACCTTCAGCAATTTCACAGGTTCCTGTCGAGAAATCTTTGAGTAAGGTCATATCGTTTAAATCGACCAATAAATCAAAAGCACGCGAAATCAGGAAGTCACCGACTAAAACCGCAGTCTGGTTATTCCAGGTGGCATTGGCTGTAGGGCGGCCACGACGTAAGCCTGATTCATCGACCACATCATCATGAACCAGCGTTGCCGTATGCAGCATTTCAATAATAGCCGCCAATTTACGCTGACGTTCTATATCTTCTGCGCCACAGGCTTTTGCCGCCAATAAACACATAATCGGGCGCATACGTTTACCGCCCGCTTCAACCACGTGTTTACTGACTGCCATGACTAAGGCAACTTTTGAAGTAATCCCTTCATTAATAAAAGTGTCCATCGCAGCAAAGTCTGAAGCAACAGGAGCGAGAATGTCTTGCTTAAAGTCGATGGCCATGTGAAGAGAAACCTCTAAAAATTGAATTGCTTATTCTATAGTGTAACAACTATATCTCATGTTATGAGCTAAGATCTTAATATAGTTGCTTAAAACCTGATTAAGCAAATGGTTTTAAGTGAGTGATAATTCTGACAACTCATTCTATATGTGATTGAATTGGTATTTCGTGGTTTATAGTAGCGAATTGATTTTAAAAATCTATTTCATTTTATAAAATCCAAGATTGCGATGTAAAAACTAATTTATTTTTTAGATTTTGATTGTTTATAAAATAAACATTCGCTCAGCGCAAAAAAACGCTAAAATGGCTTGTCGTTTGATTTATTATCACTTAATATGTTTGCCCTTGTATATACCCCAGTGGCGCTCGTATTAAGATCGGTATATTCCTTTATCGGCACGACGACACGGGCATGTTTGGAGTACATTATGTACGCAGTAATCCAAAGCGGTGGTAAACAGCACCGTGTTGTTGAGGGTGAAACCCTTAAAGTAGAATTGTTGAAAGCTGAAACTGGTACAACTATTACGTTTGATGACGTATTAATGCTTGTAAACGGCGAAAGCATTCAAATTGGTGCTCCAGTTGTTGCTGGTGCTACAGTAACTGCTGAAGTAGTTAGCCACGGTCGTCACGACAAAATCCGTATTGTTAAAATGCGTCGTCGTAAACATTACCGTAAACAACAAGGTCACCGTCAATGGTTTACCGAGTTGAAAATTACTGCTATTTCAGGCTAATTACGAGGATTATGAAACATGGCTACTAAAAAAGCTGGTGGATCGACACGTAACGGTCGTGACTCGAACCCTAAAATGTTAGGTGTTAAAATGTACGGTGGTCAATCTGTGACTGCTGGTAACATTATCGTTCGTCAACGTGGTACAGAATTCCACGCTGGTACAAACGTAGGTATGGGCCGTGACCATACTTTATTTGCTACCGCTGACGGCGTGATCAAATTCGAAGTGAAAGGCCAGTTCGGTCGTCGCTACGTATCTGTTGAAGCGTAAGCTTTAATAGAAAAAAACCCACATCTGATGTGGGTTTTTTTATGCCTGTAAATGGGTCAAAAACAATCTGGGTTCTTCATCATGATGTAGAAAAATCTACATTGAGCATTAATAACAATACAAAACTTCTTATTTTCTCAATTATTAGGAATAAAAATTGGTTTAAGATGGGACATTGAAGAAATTGCGATACAGCAAATAAAAAGGTGATGAGATGAAAATGCTTCGTAAAACCCTATGTGCTATGACATTAGGTGCAGCAACGCTTGCACCGGTAATAAGTACTACTGTTTTTGCTGCGCCTGTTGCAGCATCGGAGCAACAAGCAACCAACAATTTGGTCAAACAGTTAAGTAATATCCGTAGTTTGTCAGCAAATTTTGAACAAACCACAAAAGCGACTTCTGGTAGTAAAGTGGCTCAGAAAAAAGGCTTAACCGGGCAACATATGAATCAAACCTTTAAAGGGGTGATGAAGGTTGCTCGTCCTGGTAAGTTTTTTTGGGAAACCACAAGCCCGTCAAAACAAACCATTGTGACTTCGGGTAAAACCGTCTGGATTTATGACCCTGACTTGCAACAAGCCGTTCGTCAAAGTCTGGATGATCAAGTAGCCAATACGCCAGCTTTGTTATTGTCGGGGAATACTAGCCAAATTATGAAGTCTTACCGTGTGACGCAACCGGATAAAGGCAAGACTTATTACACCTTGCTTCCTAAAGACCGTGATGGGGCTTTCCAAAGTTTGACCATTAGTTTTGGGGTAAACAAAGCGCCAAGTTTGATGATTTTGGAAGACTCACTCGGTCAAACCACTTATGTTCGATTTAATAACGTGAAATTGAATCCTTCAATTCCGGCATCAACCTTTAACTTTACACCGCCTAAAGGCACCGATATTATTGATCAATAATGAATTGATTTATAATTATTAAATTAAGTCGCAAAGTTTATTTAAAAGCAGTCATACGTGACTGCTTTTTTAGTTTATATTCTGCTAAAAATATAGCGATGCTTTTATAGGCAAAGTGCCTTTATGCAAAAATAGTTCTAAGTTGCAGAATAAGTGTTACAACTCACAATACATAAAGACAAAAATTCAGTAATCAGAAGTGAGTGGCAAAATAACCAAGATCAATGCCTCCCTAAGACAAAGAAAAAGTAACAAAGAAAAAATAACAAAGACTAAAGCCACAAAAAAACTCAGGAGAATTAAAAAAGTGCAAAATAACAAGGTAGTGACCCCATCGGTGGATTATCCGCGTTTCACAAAAGTAAAATCAAAATTTAATACTTATCGTCAGAAAGTCATGGGTCTGGGTGTGACTTGGCTACAAAGAAGATCAAAAAATTCATCTAAAAATAAAGCAGAAAATCCTTATCTCGATGGGATATTTGCTCCTGTAGATGAAGTGGAAAAGCGCGAATTCAAAGTCATGGGTGAAATTCCAGCGCAACTCAATGGACTATTGTTAAGAATTGGACCCAATCCTGTTCATATTGAACATCCGGATTCTTATCACTGGTTCACAGGCGATGGAATGCTACATGCTTTAAAAATTGAACATGGAAAAGCAGTCTGGTTTAAAAGTCATTATATCGAAACGGATTCCGTACAAAAGTACAAGAATAAAGCTGTTAAAGCAGGGTTTCGTCGGGGTCCCGGTGATGTGGTCAATACCAATGCTTTTTATCATGCCAATAAAATTTGGGCAAGTGTGGAAGCGGGCACTTTGCCGGTATGTTTAGACTTAAACCTGAATACGGAAGAACACTGTCTTTTTGATACAGATGCCGATCTGCCTTTTACCGCACATCCACATAAAGATAATAAGACCGGATATTTACATGCCATTTGCTATGATGCGCTGGATATCAAACACGCCTATTATGAAGTGATTGATGAGCAGGGACTTTTGCTGCATTGGGCTAAAATTCCCGTGCAACATGGTCCCATGATTCATGATTGTGCCATCACCGAGCAGGAGGTTTTAATTTTTGATTTACCGGTGACGTTCTCTTTCAAGCAACTCATCAAAGGCAATCCTTTGCCTTATGAATGGAATGAACAGCATGCGGCACGCATTGGCATTTTACCTAAATATGGTCGTGCCGATGAGGTACAGTGGATCCCTATAGCCCCTTGTTTTATTTTTCATGCCGCAAATGCTTATCGAAATGAGCAACAGCAAATCATTCTGGATGTCGTCGTTCATCAGTCAATGTTTAAGAAAACCCATCAAGGTCCATTTGAGCAGCAAAAGACTCAATTGGAACGCTGGGCGATTGATCTGAAGCAGAATACTGTCGATCGACATGTATTGGATGAGCAGGCGCAAGAATTTCCAAGAATTGATGAACGCTATACCGGTGAGCAGCATCGTTATATTTATAGTGTCAGTTTTGACCCTTTAAACATGAGTAAAGCCAATAATTTGATTTGTCATGACCTGCAAACTCGTGAAAAAACTACATATGAATTTGGTGAGCAATGGGTAACGGGAGAAGTCGTCTTTATCCCTGAGTCATCGGATGCGGCTGAGGGGGATGGTTACCTGCTATCTTATGTGCATAATATTAATAAAGAATCCTCCAAAGTCGTGATTTTAAAAGCCCAATGTTTAAATATTCAGCCTCAGGCAGAGATTGTCCTTGGCGTACATGTGCCATTGGGCTTTCATGGAAATTGGGTGGATTTATCTTAAAATCATGGGATTTTCTTGTTTATAACTATCAGGCTATATATTTTAAAAGATACATATTTTAAATTTCATTCGGTTACCGAGCTTTGTATAGTGCAGGGGCATTATAAAAGGTCTTAGGTTGTAAAATTAAAATGGAAATATGCACGAATAAACAATGGCTCTGGGCACTTCCTGTTTCTTTCGCGGCACTTGTCATGACGGGGTGTCAGGAGCGACCTGCACCGCAAACTGAACAGGCAACAACGACGAAGCAGGAAAAGTCTGAATCCATTCCATTAATTCAAGCCAAAGTTGTTCCGGTCAAATTGACCAAGCCAGAAGCTTGCGATGCAGATGGCTGTATGCAATATGACATTCAGACCGTAAAGACCAATGTTAAATGGATTGATGATTATTTTATTGATCGAATTAAAAAAGCAGATCCTATTGCTTTTTCAACCGCACCAAATCAAAAAATCAATACCGCTGAGGGAGCTAATCCTAACTTAAGTCAAAGTTCGACCTATGTGCGCTTTGTGAATCAGCAATATGATCGTGCGACATTTGCCATTCAAACTTACACTTATTCATCGGGTGCAGCGCATGGCATGTATCATCAGGAATTTGTGAATTTTGATTTGAAAACTAAAAAGCGCTTGGCGCTACAGGATATTCTGCTGAAGGGTACAGAACAGCAGGTATTAGATACCCTGTATGACTCAAATAGCATCTGGCTGGATCAACATAGTATTGAACGAACCAAGTTACAGTTGAGCGATAATTTTTACTTCGGTGCCAATGGGATTGTATTTGTTTATCCCTTATATGAACTGGCTTCTTATGCAGAAGGAATGACAGAACTGAACTTGCCTTATGTTACATTGACCAAACTGGTTAAAGCGGAATATCTGCCAAGTTTGCCACACTATCCCACACCTTAATTTTTAGTTAATTCGATGAAATTTGCTGTAATAAGGCACAGCTGTAAGCTCGGTCACTGTCTTTTTTGCTGTTTAGCGCTTACACTATAGCCAGTTTTTTTCTTTGCAAAAGATTGGCTATGATCGACCCGAAATTAATCAGAAATAATATTGAGGCTGTAAATTTAGCCTTGGCAAAACGTGGTGTACAGCTGAATGTAGAAGAGTGGGCTTCACTTGAAGCTCGCCGTAAAGAGCTTCAGTCGAAAACTGAAGCTTTACAGGCAGAACGTAATTCGGGTGCAAAACAAGTTGGCCAAATTAAAAAATCTGGTGGCGATGCATCTGAAATCATGGCACGTATGTCAGCGATTGGTGATGAAATTAAAGCAGCTGAAGTTGCGCTTACTGAATTGCAAAATCAAATTGAAACCAAATCGTTAAGCATTCCAAACATGCCGCATGAATCTGTGCCTGAGGGTAAAGATGAAGACGATAACGTTGAAATTTTAAAATGGGGCACACCGCGTCAATTTGATTTTGAAATCAAAGATCATACTGACCTCGGTGAATGGATGGGCGGTTTGGAATTTGAAACTGCGACCAAACTCACCGGTACGCGTTTCAGTGTGCTGAAAGGACCACTGGCTCGTTTACAACGTGCCTTGACCCAATTCATGCTGGATACTCATACCCTAAAAAATGGTTATACAGAAGCCTACGTGCCTTATTTGGTCAATGCAGATTCTTTACGTGGTACAGGTCAATTGCCTAAATTTGAAGAAGACTTATTCAAATTACAAGGTGAGAAAGAATACTACCTGATTCCGACTGCAGAAGTTCCAGTAACCAATTTCGTGCGTGATGAAATTGTCGATCCAGACCGTTTACCACTCAAATATGCAGCACATACGCCGTGTTTCCGGAGTGAAGCCGGTTCGTACGGTCGTGATACCCGTGGTTTGATCCGTCAACACCAGTTTGACAAAGTTGAGATGGTGCAAATTGTTAAACCTGAAGACTCGATGCAGGCTTTAGAAGAATTGACCGGCCATGCTGAAGGCATTTTGCAAGCTTTAGGTCTTCCATATCGTAAAATCATTCTATGTGGTGGTGATATGGGCTTTGGCTCAATCAAAACTTATGATTTGGAAGTTTGGGTGCCGAGCCAAAATACTTATCGTGAAATTTCAAGCTGTTCATGCATGGGGGACTTCCAGGCACGCCGTATGAAAGCACGTTACCGTGTTGACCAAAAGAAAACTGAATTTTTACACACTTTAAATGGTTCAGGTTTGGCAGTCGGTCGTACTTTGCTTGCGGTGATGGAAAACTATCAACGTGCAGACGGTTCGATTGAAGTTCCTGAAGTGCTTCGTCCATATATGGGTGGTGCAGAATTTATTGATTAATCTTCGGATTGATCAATAAATCGATAAATAGCACATTTTTGTGCATGAAAATTGCTTAAGACAGTCAGATTTAAAATACTGAGGTAATTCGTGGATATCTTTCCAATCTCTTTAAAGTTGCAACAGCAACCTTGTCTGATTGTCGGTGGTGGGCGTATTGCCTATCGTAAGGCTGTACTTCTGGCAAAAGCAGGCGCAGTCATTCATGTGATTGCACCTGAAATTGAAAGTTCTTTACTTGAGATTGTGGAAACTAGCCAAGGGCAATATGTCCAAGCACCTTTTAGTCCAGATATTCCGTTACGCAATTACCGTTTGGTGATTGCGGCCACCAATGACAAAGCGACCAATATTCAAGTTTTTGAAGCTTGCGAAGCTGAAAAAATTCTGGTGAATAGTGTCGATGATCTACCGCATTGCCGTTTTATGGTTCCTGCGATTATTGATCGTTCACCGTTAGTGGTTTCAATTGCCACCAATGGCACCTCACCGGTGTTATCCCGTCAAATCCGAACTCAGCTTGAAGCAACTATTCCACATGGGATGGGGAAACTGGCTGATTTTTCTGGAAAATGGCGTGCTTCAGTCAAAGCGAAAATTGCAAATCCGGATGAGCGCCGTATTTTTTGGGAAGACTTGTATGCCAGTCCACTCAAAGAACAGGTGTTTAATGACAATATTGCACAAGCGGATCGTTTAATTGAACAAGCCTTAACTGAGTGGAAAACGCCTAAAGGTGAAGTCTATTTGGTGGGTGCCGGTCCAGGTGATCCTGAACTATTGACCTTAAAAGCTTTACGCTTGATGCAACAAGCCGATGTGGTTATTTATGACCGTTTGGTATCTCCACCGATTTTGGATTTGTGTCGCCGTGATGCAGAAAAAATCTATGTCGGCAAAGCACGGTCTAATCATAGTGTTCCTCAAGACGGTATTAATGCCTTATTGGTGGAATATGCAGCGCAAGGTAAGCGTGTCTGCCGTTTAAAAGGCGGTGATCCCTTTATCTTCGGTCGTGGTGGCGAAGAAATTCAGGAGCTGTTTGCTGCCGGTGTGGCTTTTCAGGTAGTGCCGGGGATTACCGCGGCTTCTGGCTGTTCTGCGTATGCCGGTATTCCTTTAACGCATCGTGATTATGCGCAAAGTGTCCGCTTCCTGACAGGACATTTGAAAGAAGGTTCACCTGAGTTGCCTTGGCATGAACTGGTCTATGAAAATCAAACCTTGGTCCTATATATGGGCTTGGTGGGATTGGAAAAAATTTGTGCCCAACTGATTGCACATGGCCAACGGTCTAATATGCCTGTTGCGCTTATTTCCAAAGGAACGACACCAGACCAGAAAGTCGTGGTCGGAACCTTGGCAGATATTGCTTCAAAAGTGACAGAACATCAAATTCAAGCGCCGACCCTAACCATTATTGGTGAGGTGGTGAAATTGCGCGAACAATTACAGTGGCAAGGCTAATTCGAGTCCTATTGCATTGAAAGAGTAGAGAAATTCAGTGATTCATGTTGTTTTATACGAGCCAGAAATTCCTGCAAATACAGGGAATATCATTCGTTTATGTGCCAATACCGGTGCGCAATTGCACTTGGTAAAACCGCTGGGTTTTGAGCTGGATGATAAAAAGCTCAGACGTGCAGGTTTGGACTATCATGAATGGGCGCATATGAAAGTTTGGGAAAACTTTACAGAATGCGTGGCGCATTTAAAAGAACAAGGGATTGAAAGTGATGCAATTTATCCCTTAACCACCAAAGGTGTTGAAACACCACATACCTCAGATTTAAACCGTCCGGTAGCTTTATTAATGGGTCCTGAAACCCGTGGCTTGCCGGAAAATGTGCGCATGATGTTTCCGGAAAAACACTGGATCCGTTTGCCAATGGCAGCAAATTCCCGTAGCTTGAACTTGTCGAATGCCACCGCTGTGATCTTGTATGAAGCATGGCGTCAGCAAGGTTTTAAAGAACTGGTCTAATATAAGGCTGAAAAAAAGACGCATTGCGCGTCTTTTTTATGCATGGAATCAACCGATTAATGAGAATCATCAAATTCGTTATGTTGCGGAGCGGCATGTTTGAAACCTTTGGTTTTATAACCCAGGTACAAAATACCAAACATTGCCCACCATAAACCGAATTTCAATGCAGTATCTTCAATTTCTAGCCACATCGCAAAAATGCTTAAGAAGCCCAGTAAAGGAATCACTACAAAGCTGAAAATGTCTTTGATGTTTTTGGTGCGACCATCTCGTAGTGCATAACGTGAAATCACTGACAGATTTACGAAAGTAAAAGCAGTTAAAGCACCAAAGCTGATCATCGAAATCACGATGTCCAAATCCATGAAACCAGCAGTTAAAGCCACCGCACCTACAATCAGAATGTTGTAAACCGGAGTGTAGCTTTTTGGACTGATATGACCAAAGATCTTTTTATTGATCACGCCATCACGGCCCATTACATACATGAGGCGTGAAACCCCTGCATGCGCAGAAATACCTGATGCCATCACGGTGACGATTGCAAAGTAAAGCACCACAGTTTTGAACGCTACCCCGCCTACTGCTAAAAGAATATCTGGTTGGGTTGCAGCGACATCTTCAAAGTAAGTTTTGGGATCATTCGGGAAGTAGATTTGCATGAAATAGGTGCTGATAATGAAGATAATACCTGCAAGCAGTGCCGTAAGGAAAATCGCTTTAGGTAAGGTTTTTTCAGTATCTTTTGTTTCTTCTGCCAGTGAGCTGAGTGAGTCAAAACCGGTAAAAGAGAAACAAAGTAATGTTGCACCGGTAATTAACGGACCTAAAGCCGTCATTTCATTCCAGAAGGGTTCCAGGCTCCACAACTGGTACTTGGCATTCGCTAATGTACCATCGGCATTGACTCCGCCTGCAAGCAGCGTGTAAACCATCCAGGTGAAGTAAGCGATGACTGCCAGCTGAACCAATACAATCAGGCCGTTGAAGTTGGCAACGAATCTGGCACCACGTAAGTTTACCCCGGTCATGAATGCAGTCAGTACGACCACCCAAACCCAATGGTTAACTTCAGGGAAAAGGGCTTCCAGATAAATGACCGCCAAAATGATGTTGACCATTGGTGACAATAGGTAATCTAGCCATGATGACCAGCCGACCATGAAACCGACATTAGGATGGATCGATTTTTGTGCATAAGTATATGCCGACCCTGATGACGGGTAACGGCGGATCATATGTCCGTAACTGATAGACGTAAACAGAATTGCAATTAAGGCAATAATGTACGAAGTTGGTACGTGGTAATGGCTTTCTTCAGAAACCAGACCGAACGTATCAAATAGTGTCATTGGTTGAATATAAGCTAAACCAATAATAATGATGTGCCAGAGTCCAAGCGTTTTTTGCAGTTTAGCTGCCGATTGAGTCCCAGAGATATTTGTCAACGGCGTTATCCTCTTATCGTTGATCAAGGATCAGTCATGTTTACAAGGATCGTTTGAGACGAACGATCCCCCCTATACGAATAAAACAAAAGTGCGCCAATCTACTCTAGTTTGGTATCTTTTGCCAGTATCTTTATGAATTATTAATGCAGAAAATATGCCATTCGATATAAAAATAGAGCTTTAATTTTCCACAAAGTAAAAGCCCGATGCTTAAAAAAACACCAGGCTGATTTTTTGCTATATTCGCTTATTTTTCAATATTTACCAAGCTTTTTTTAAGATCGCTTTTAAATCGCTTAAGGTTGCTTCTTTAGGGTTGTAAATAATGGAACCATCATTTAATGCTTTTTCTGCCACTTCCGCTAACTGTGCTTCAGATACTTTACCAGTTTCACGTAAAGTGCGTGGTAACTTGGTCAGGGTATTTAAGCGATCTCGCATCGTCAGAATGGTTGCAATCGCTTTATCTGCGCGTAAGTGAGCAGGGGTTTGGGCGTAAATATCTGGACCCGCTAAAGGAAGCAAGAGCTCTGCAATTTTGTCGCCATTCACTTCTTTATTGTATTCAAGTACATAAGGTAGGAACAGGTTCATGCATAAACCATGCGGAAGATGCGCAACGGCACCTAAGGCATGTCCTAATGAATGCACTAAGCCCACCATTGAGTTAGAGAAGGCGATTCCTGCCATAGTAGAGGCTTGAGCCAGTTCCAGGCGACCAAACTCATCGGTTGGGTTGTCGAGTACATTGAACAAACTGTTGCTGACTTTTTTAATTGCAGCAGTGGCATAGGCATCACTAATTGGATTTGCAGCCATGCAGGTATAGGCTTCAACCGCATGCGTTAGGGCATCCATTGCCGTCATGGCGGTTAAGTGTGGTGGCAAGGTTTGCGTCATACGCGGGTCAAGAATTGCTGCATGCGGCATCAGGTAATAAGATGCAAACGGCATTTTGACATTTTTCTCAAGGTCAGAAACCACAGCCACCATGGTCACTTCTGAACCAGTGCCCGAAGTGGTTGGAATCACGAAAAATGGTTTTAACGGTTTTGGAAGATTATGCGCACCTGAAAATTTCAGTAAGTCATCACCACCTTCAGTGACCAAGATATTGGTTGCCTTGGAGGTATCAATCACCGAACCGCCACCCACGGCAATAATCGCATCACAATGATTGTCGCGATACGCTTTTGCTGCACTACGAACAGTTTGTACGCTTGAATCGGGCGGTACATCATCAAAAATATAACCAATCACCGCATCTGTAGATTCAAATGCCGCTTCGATCGGAGTCAGTAAATTATTTGCGCGTACACCTTTATCGGTAATAATCAGTGGGCGTTTTGCACCCAAAGTCGCAAGTTCAAATGGAATGTGTTCTAACGCGGCATGACCTGCGATGACTTTTACTGGACAGAAAAATTCGTAATAAGGCTTAGCCATGTTATGCGCTCCGTTTAAAATAAGATTGAGCTAGTTTCAAATAAATATTTGCAGCTCCAGTGAGTTTTTGTTTTAGGCTCAATTCAGTTGGATATTGTTTTACAGCAAGCTCGGCCAAGAGTTTAGGTAAAATCAGCGATTCCATTTTATTCAAGCAACGGACCAAACGAATGGCGAAGGAAATATCACCATCGGCAATCATGCGGTCGTGAGCAAAAGCTTGGGCAGTACTTTCCTGGAAAGAAAAAACTAAAAAAGCATGGGTTAAGTGTTTAAAAGTAATGGTTAGATCAGGTTTGATGTCTACAGATGGTAGTAATTTTAATTGATGGTCTTCCGTGACTTTCGCAATAAAAGCTGGGCCATGGGGAAATACTTTCATCGATAGAACAAAACCCACAGGGAAGTTAGAGACTTCCTGTTTTACTTCATCATCGACTTGACTCGCCATTACCAGACCTCTGCCAATCACATCCATCATGAGTTTGACGTAGGTCAGTTGTAAAGCGGGCTTTACGGATTTGGTTGAAATCACTCGCGCATCCCTTATCTAAAAAATATTTTATTAGTTTAGAGTAAATACTCTAATTTATTTTTATGTCAAAAGCAAAGTTATTGTTGCATGACTTGGACTTGATTAAAGTAACCGCTGTTGTTTAAAGTTTCAATGATATCTGTACATAAATCATTAAAGTGCGGATAGTTCGGAACCAAGTCCATGACACGAACCATTTCCAGTCCTGCATAACCACATGGGTTAATGGTATGAAAGCCAAACAGGTCACAATCAATATTCAGTGCGAGTCCATGATAGCTGCGTCCTTTACGGATTTTAAAGCCTAAAGAACCAATTTTACGTTCTGCGACATAGACTCCAGGTGCATCCGGTTTAGCATAGGCTTCAACTCCGTATTTTTTCAGCAGTTCAATCATTAGATTTTCAGCATAAGACACTAAAGTACGGACATTCCAACCTAAACGGTTTAGGTCAAACATGAAGTAAGCAACCAGTTGACCCGGCCCATGCCAAGTCACTTGACCACCACGATCGGTTTGTACCACAGGAATGTTGCTGGGCATCAGAATATGTTCAGGCTTTCCGGCTTGACCTTGAGTTAAAACCTCATGATGCTGCAAAATCCACAGTTCATCCGGGGTGTTTTCATCACGGTTTTCAGTCAGACTTTTCATGTCCTGAAAACGATCAAGATAGGGCGTAAGTTGGTTAAATTGACGAATAATCAGTGTGGGCTTTAGAACAGCATCAGTCACGTAAAGTGCGTCCTTAAAAATTTTTAAATATTGTGAATGATTATAATGAAATCATGCTTGGATAGGGGGTGATCCACCCATGATTTGCCATTTTTATTGGAAGGAAGAAAATCTTTTTCTATATATAAAAAAACACGCTTCTGAGCGTGTTTTTTTAATTTTCTTAAAGTGCAGTTTTAATCAATGGACATGCGGCTAAATCGGCATACAGCGCATGAACTTGTTCAAGCTCCAAGAAAAGCAGTTGTGCAGTTAAAGAGTGATATTTGCCTGTACGAGATGCTTGAATTTTAATCGTCGTGCTATCAAAGTCAGGGAAGTGTTTCACTAAAATTTCTACAACAGCGACATGTAAATCATCACTCGCTTCGCCAATCAGTTTGATTGGATAATCCATAGGGAAAACCCAAAGATCTTCTCGAAGTTCGCGAGATGGCGTACGGTCTAACATGGTCATAGTAGTCCCCTTATATCAAACGCCTGCATGAATGCAGGCGTTATATGTCTTCTGAATACTAAATGGGGATGCTCGATTGGTTTTCAAGCCCCCATTGGTATCATCAAGAATTAGTCATTTTCCAGGAATGAACGTAAGTGTTCAGAACGAGAAGGATGGCGTAATTTACGTAATGCTTTGGCTTCAATCTGACGAATACGCTCACGTGTTACGTCAAACTGTTTACCGACTTCTTCCAAAGTATGGTCGGTTGGCATATCAATACCAAAACGCATTTTCAAGACTTTTGCTTCACGTTCAGTCAAGTTTTCAAGTACTTCACGAGTCGCTTCTTTTAAGCCTTCTGAAGTTGCAGCATCAATTGGAGATGTGATGTTGCCATCTTCAATGAAGTCACCCAAATGCGAATCTTCATCATCACCAATCGGCGTTTCCATAGAAATCGGCTCTTTGGCAATTTTGAGTACTTTACGCACTTTAACTTCGTCCATTTCCAGACGTTCACCCAATTCTTCAGGCGTCGGTTCACGACCCATTTCTTGAAGAAGCTGACGTGATACACGGTTGATCTTGTTAATGGTTTCGATCATGTGTACTGGAATACGAATGGTACGTGCTTGGTCGGCAATCGAACGGGTAATCGCCTGACGAATCCACCAAGTTGCATAGGTCGAGAATTTATAACCACGACGGTATTCAAACTTGTCTACGGCTTTCATCAAACCGATGTTGCCTTCTTGAATCAAGTCAAGGAATTGCAAGCCGCGGTTGGTATATTTTTTCGCAATTGAAATCACCAGACGCAAGTTTGCTTCAACCATTTCTTTTTTCGCACGGCGTGCTTTGGCTTCACCAATCGACATGCGTTTAGAAATGTCTTTAATGCCTTTAACATCAAGACCAAGTTCTTTTTCGATGTCTGCAATCTTTTGTTGGAATGCAAGCACATCTGGACGTACTTTTTCTAAATAAACTTTTTGCTCAGCAGGTGCTTTGGCAATTTGTTCATCTAACCAGGCTGGATTTGATTCTTGACCCGGGAACGAAGTACGGAAGTGGTTACGATCCATACGACCACGACGTACTGCATAACGCATCACTTCACGTTCAGAAGTACGAATTTGTTCATGCGTACCACGGATCATTTCAGAAATGATGTCGAATAAACGCGGCGTAAACTTGAACATCATGAATACGGTTGCAAGTGCTTGCTGCGCTTCTTCAGCCTGTTTGCTATCGCGACCATGCTTTTCAATGGCAGTTTTGGTTAGTTTCCACGCATTTTCCAATTCGGTGAAACGAACACGGGCAATTTCTGGATCTGGACCTGACTCGGCTTCAGAATCATCATCACTTTCAGCTTCTTCTTCGTCGTCGTCATCCAATTTTACATCTTTTGTTGTTTTAGACGCAGCTTCAGTTTCTTCAACAATAATTTCAGCTTCTTCTAAAACTTCTGGAATTTCTTCATCAGATTCTGGGTCTAAATAACCAGATAAAATATCAGCAAGACGACGTTCACCTTCGGCAACATCGTTATATTCTTTTAATACAACTTCAACTGCATTTGGCCAATACGCAATAGAGTGCAGAACGTCACGAATACCTTCTTCAATGCGTTTAGCAATGCTAATTTCGCCTTCACGCGTTAAAAGTTCAACCGTTCCCATTTCACGCATGTACATACGTACTGGATCCGTGGTACGACCAGGTTCACTTTCAACTGAAGCAAGAACCGCTGCCGCTTCTTCTTCAGCGACTTCATCGGTTGCTTCCGCATTATTACCGTCGAACATGGTGTCATCAGATTCAGGCGCACGTTCATGCACTGGAATGCCGACGTCTTGAAGCATTTGAATAATGTCTTCAATCTGTTCGCTTTCCGTAATCGAGTCTGGGAGATGATCGTTAACTTCAGCGTAAGTTAAGTAACCTTGCTCTTTGCCTCGGCTAATCAGAGCCGCTACTTGCGAAGTAGGGGAAGTCATATCGCTCATCTTTGCTTACTCTTCGTTGAATCTGTGGCAGTGAAAAACCGTGCATGATAGCACAATTCGCTTAAAATTGTTTTGAATTGATTGCTCAAGTATCATTTGGAAAGATGACTTTCATTTAACAATTGTTTTCAATATTGGGCTGGAATTTTTTTTTTCAAGTCCGGCTAAAGGATTGCATTCAAAATATACTAGGTTTTCCGTCCACATTTTGAATATAATTTTACATGCTAATAAATACACAATTTTAGGGTCAAAAAACAAGAGTAAATTGAGGTTATTTTATAAAAAAAATAAAAAAAACTTGACAAGAATTCGGAACAAAGATAAATAGCGCCTAGACCCATTCACTTTTTTTCACCATGAGGTAGTTTTAGTGTCTTCTACAGATTTTGAACTAGACGATAGCTTCAGTGATGATGATGTAAGCTTTGATGAAGCCTCAAGCAAAATTAGTGCTAAAGAGTCTTTGGAAAAACGTCGTCTCATTGATGACCTTCTCGCACAACGTCGTTTGGAGCGTGAACTGAAGGATTTTGATTATGATCTGGATGATGACGACGACTTTGACGATGAAGAAGACTAAATTGTGATTTAGCATAGCCGGCTAAAATGCTATGCTATCCGCAGTTATTTTACTGAACTTGGATTTTAAATGAGTGCTTTAGATTTAGACTTATTGAGCGAATATCTAGACGGCGACCAAAATGAACATGGTCTAGATTTTGCGGCAACTCATGGTTTTTTATGTGCAACTGCAGTTGGACCAGCTTTTGATAAATGGCTCGATGAACTTTTCGATAACAATCAAAAGAAAGTTCCTGCTGAAATGATTGCACAAGTAAAAGCATGGTTAGAAGCAATTCGTCAAAACTTAGCCAATGAAGAAGGAATTGAATTTCCTTTTGAAATTGAAGAAGCGGATGTTGAATCAAGTTTAGGCGACTGGAGTGTTGGCTTCGTTGATGCAATGTTCTTAAACGAAGATGCCTGGTTCACACCTGAACATGAAGAACAGTTGGTAGATTTAACGTTACCAATGATGGTCTTTAGTGGTGTGGATGACGAAGACCCACAAATGGAATCTTTCCGTCGCAATGGTCAGCTTATGGACGAAATTGCTGAAGAAATTCCAGAAAATTTAAATGAAATTTATTTGATGTATCACACACCAAATTAATTCGTTAAATAAAAAAGCACCTTATGGTGCTTTTTTATTTAGACCGATTATAACCAAATTATAAATTAAGCTTGCGTGCGGTCAAATTCGCATACCAGCCATAAGCCAAATGAAATACAGCGCCATGTATGGCGACTAAACACAACATAATGAGGGCTGAAAGTCCTAAACCTGCATTATCAGCCGAATTTAAAATTTGCTCAGCATTTGGATTGATGAGCACTAAGAAAAACATGAAAAAACTGCCAATAATGATGGCAACTGCACTTGAACCCCAAACCAGTTGAATTTTTTCATCAGTGGTAGGGAGTCGATGTTGACGTTTAACAAAATGACCTGCCGAAATAAGTGCTGTAGCAATCAGCGTGGGTAGAAGAGCAATACCTGCTAAATTTAAACCAAAAATAAATACTGTAATGAGTAGCACTAATGCAATGCTATATACAGCAGCAAAGTACAATAAATAATGTTTCATGAACCCATGACCCCAAATACCAATTTTAAAATAATGACTATGCTTTAATTCTATGTTTATACCTGCGGTATAGAATCCAGATAATAACGGTGATGACAACGATAATAATAAAATGGCTGACTTGGCTAAAAATATTCTGCATCAAGGCCTGGTTTTCGCCAAAATAAAAACCCACACAAGCTAAGAATGTCGTCCAGATAATCGTACCTAGACCACTGTAGAACATGAACTTCCAGAAGGGCATGTGACTCATGCCAGCAGGAATGCTAATCAGTGAACGTACCGCAGGAATCATACGGCCAAAGAAGACAATCCGGTGACCATAGTGCTCAAACCAGTCGAGTGACTTTTTGACATCTGGAGATTTTATAAAAAGATATTTTCCGTAGCGATCTACAAAACGAAAAATACTGTCGTGATTAAACTTATAGCCAATCCAATAGAGTATAGCGGCAGCAATCAGAGAGCCTATACAACCCGCGATAACCACGCCAACTAAAAGTAGCTCCCCTTGTGATGCAGAATAGCCAGCGGATGGCATAATGATTTCAGAGGGGATGGGAGGAAAAATATTGTCGAGAAACATGAGTAGGGCAATACCAAGGTAGCCCAATTGTTCCATAATGGAAATAATCCATTCAGTCAGATTCATAAGTTTATAAAAATAATAATGATATCTAAACTATCCTAAAGTGTATTGATTGCAGGGTAAAGTATAGCCAAGTAATCTGTTTGCTTATTCTTGGCTATGAACCAGTGTGTGGATATAGACCTTTCTTAAGCTATATGAAAGCGCAAAAGGAATCACACTAAGCAATGCATATTCAAACAGATTAGGCTTTAAGTGGTAGGCAATAAAGATAGATAAAATAGTGCCAATAACAGCCCCTAAGATCACAATAAAAAGATGTGATTGTTTATCTAAAAGCATTTTTATTTCTTCTAGTTTTTGATGGTTTTTTTCACGAATAAGGTGAACACGTTTCGAATAATTGACTGAACGGCTAATTGGTCTTGGCATAATTTAACTCCTTTTTCACGTTATAAATTAACTTTTTTTCGTTAAAAATTAATGGGTTATGTTTTTATTTTTAATTTTAACCCCAGATTATCAAATTATTTGAGACTTAGCATGCATTAATGGTGAAACTTGGTGATCTTTTCTTATCTATTGTTTATTTTAGGTAAATAAAAAGCCCTCAAGAGAGGGCTTTTTTTATATAACATTACAAATCAGTAATTACAGACGTTTGCGTTTAGCTGCTGCAATTTGAGACTGACGCATGCGGAAACCGGCTTTCTGTTGTTCTGAGGTTTTTTCGATGCAGTATTTGCACGATACACCATGTTCGTAACTTGGAAGTTCAGCTTCTTCAGGAAGTAAGGGCCATCCACATGCATGACATTTAATGTTCTGACCTTCTTCTACCCCATGAGTAACCGCAGTACGACCATCAAATACGAAACATTCACCTTCCCACATGCTTTCTTCAACAGGGGTTTCTTCTAGGTATTTTAAAATACCGCCTTTCAGGTGATAGACCTCATTAAAGCCTTCTTGAAGCAATAGCGAAGTTGATTTTTCACAACGAATCCCGCCTGTACAGAACATCGCAATTTTCTTGTCTTTATGTTGTGCAAGGTTTTGTTTTACATATTCTGGAAATTCACGGAAAGTTTCTGTTTTAGGGTCAACCGCACCTTTAAATGTACCGGCTTTATATTCGTAGTCATTACGCGTATCCACCAGAATCACGTCATCACGTGCAATCAGTTCATTCCATTCTTTAGGATCTAGGTAATGACCTACTAAGTCGCGTGGTTTAACCTCTACACCTAAAGTCACAATCTCTTTTTTGAGCTTGATTTTCATTTTACGGAAAGGTTTTTCATCGCTATGAGATTCTTTGTACTCCATAGCGTTAAAGCCTTCATTGAGCAGAAAGGCATGAATTTGATCAATCGCTTGACGATCTCCAGCCACAGTACCGTTAATACCTTCACCGGCTACAATTAGAGTTCCACACAAGTTAATGCTGTTGACCAAGTCTAAAAGACGTTTTTGAAGATCGGCTGGATCTTGAACTTCTTTAAATTGATATAGTGCTGCAACAACCCAACTTGTGGTCGCTTGCTGTTCTACAGGTGCAAGCTGTTCTACAGTAGCGTTCATGGAATACTCCAAATGTATTATGATAGGACAAAATTCAAGGCGCGTATTTTAACGTGAATTGTATGAATAAGCGAGAAAACCATAACTAAAATATGGTTATTAAGCGAAAGATGCCGCTATAGGCTGTCATTTATCAAATCGATCTTTAGTGAAAAGCATTTGTTAGATGATTTTGTTGATTTCTAAATTATGTAGGAGTGTGTTTTGAGTACTGACCGTCGAATTGCTTCTTTGACCCCATGTGCAGGGCGTTGTTCTACGGTATTTGGTGATTCAGTATGCCGTGGTTGCCGTCGTTTTAACCATGAGGTAATTCAGTGGAATACTTACACGCCTGAACAGCACACTGCGGTTTGGAAGCGTCTGGATGCGCAACTGGATCAAATTTTAGTGCCGATGTTACCGCATGCCGATTTACCTCATGTGGAAGGCTTTGTCTTATCTAAACGGGTACGTTTACGTGATGATGCCTCTAAAGGACGCAAGCTTTATCACGCCCTTAAAATTTGTGAAAAGAATAAAAATTTAGCTGAAGAAAGCGGTTTAGGGATTCAGGGTAAACAGGTGAAACCGCTCTGGCAGGAATTTGAACGTCGGGTGCTGGCTTTGGCTACAGCCAGTTATGATTTCGCTTTTTTACGTGCCGATGGTATTAGCCATAATTTACTACAGATGATGGAAGAAGATTAAACAGATTGTTTTTATTTGAAATTTAAAAAATTAAAAGTGATTGATTGTTAAAATGGTTTAAAAAGTGAATATCGTAGAATACCTGTTGTACTGCATGGCTGTCCTTATCATGATTGCGAGCTTGTTCTAAATATTCCGAATAATAAAAAAGCCCCGAGAGTGGGGCTTTTATTTTTTAATCTTAAAGATTATGCGCTAAGCGATACTGCACGATTTCTTCAATGGTAATCACGGTTAAATGATGGCTTTGTGCATAAGCCAAAACTTGAATGCCCGATGCCATAGTGCCATCAGGATTAGTCAACTCACATAAAACACCTGCGGGTTTTAAACCGGCTAAACGTGCTAAATCAATCGTACCTTCAGTATGCCCACGACGGGTGAGTACACCACCATCACGAGCACGTAACGGAAAGACATGACCTGGACGGTTTAAGTCACTAGCGATCGCACCATCTTTGATTGCAGCTTTAATTGTGGTGGTACGATCTTTGGCTGAAACACCAGTGGTTACACCGGTCGCAGCTTCAATGGTTACGGTAAATGCGGTTTTAAACTGGCTTGAATTGTCTGTCACCATCGGTGGAAGTTCTAGATGATTAGCCAATTCATCAGTCAAGCATAAGCAGACAATACCTGAACCATCACGAATCATTCGTGCCATGGTTTCAACTGTCAGTGTTTCTGCAGCAACAATCAGGTCGGCTTCATTTTCACGGTCAAAGTCATCCATGACCAAAACCGGTTTGCCTTGGCGGATATCTTCTAATGCTTTTTGAATACGTTGTTCAGCTGGGGGAAGGGCTGAAAAGAAAATTTCGGGTTGAATCAAACTAGACATTGAAACGCTCTCGTAAAATAAAATACGGTTGAACATTTCAGGACTGATGCAGAAATGGGGTCGCAGCGATATATCAAATATAAATATCCGTTACGTCGTCTTCTTTCATCCGGACTATACCGTCGGCTTTGGTTTCTCACCAAATCTGCGAGTCAATCTTTTAATAAACTTGACAGGCTCGTGGGCTGATTCAGTCATTGCGCATGCAAGCTGAATTTACCACCGGTGGGGAATTTCGCCCCGCCCTGAAGCGATGTGTAGTTATTATAGACCCGTTTTTAATCAAGGGCGCAGCTTTCTATAGATCAATCAGTCATATCGATAGTAATTCTGCGAATAATAAAGTGAAAATCAGCAGACAATAAAAAAGCCCGCATATTGCGAGCTTTTAATATCTTTAAGTCTTAAGCCACTTGAACAGGAATGCAGTTCGCAGTGTGATTTACAGTATTATTTGGGTTGGCATACACAAGACGTGGTTTATGTGCATTCGCTTCAGCTTCAGTGAAATCACCAAAGGTTGCAATAATTACTAAATCACCGACGTCAGCTTGATGTGCAGCACCACCATTGACTGAAATAATGCCTGAGTTTTCTTCACCACGAATCGCATAAGTGGTGAAGCGTTTACCATTCGTGACGTTCCATACGTGGATTTCTTCATATTCACGAATACCTGCTAAATCCATAAGTACGCCATCAATTGCACATGAACCTTCGTAGTGAAGTTCCGCATGAGTAACTTGAGCACGGTGAATTTTGCATTTTAATAAACGAGATAGCATGGCTGGCGTCTCCTTAGTCGAGCTAAGATTTTATCTTATGGTTAAATCAATCACTTTTTACTGGATCAGTAATCCGCAGAAAACGCATTTTGCTCTGAAAAAAGCATCATGGCAAGCAGGATTGTTCAACAATTTATGGAATGATCAGTTTGGTTTATAAGCATTGATTTGATTCATGGCTTGCTGTATGTCACCGTTTACCAGCAATTTAATGCGAGATAAAGCGTGATCAATGGCATCATCCATTAAATTTTGTTCGCTGCTCGGTGCTTTGCTGAGTACATGTCCGGATACGCGTTCTTTTGCACCAGGATGACCAATACCAATACGTAAACGATGGAAATTAGGACCTGTATGCGGAACGATATCGCGTAAACCGTTATGACCACCGTGACCACCGCCTGTTTTTAGGCGAATTACACCGTGATTCATATCCAGTTCATCATGCGCAATCAGCATCGTTTCTGGGGCAACTTGATAGAATTTTGCGAAGGGCACAACACTTTTGCCAGAGGCATTCATAAAGGTTGTGGGTAAAAGCAGACGAACGTCTTGACCTTCAATATTACCGCGACCACTGATTCCGTGGAATTTAGGATCGGCTTTGAGGGGAATGCCATATTGTTCTGCAAGCCGTTCAACGAACCAGGCACCTGCATTATGGCGGGTTTGGGCATATTCCTTACCAGGATTGCCCAAACCGACAATTAGCGAAAGTTTTGACACTAATTATACCGTTAACACTTATGCGCGTTTAAAGTCAGCGTGCATAGGCGTGTTTTTAGCTGGGTGACGTTGTAAAGCTTGGATTTTAACGCTTTCAACTTTGTCGCCCACTTGAATTTCAATTACTTCTTCAAAGAAAGAATTGTCTTCAAGAAATTTAATAAGTTGACGAAGTTCTAAAGTAACAGTTACAGGAGCAGCTTCGCCACCGTAAATGATTGCTGGAACTTTGTTTTCTAAACGAAGGCGGCGGCTCGAACCTTTCCCTTGTACTGATTCGTCACGAGCTACTGCATTTAATACGAAGTTTGCCATGATGACATTTCCTCATTGAGTTTAATTGACTGAACCTTCGACCAGTTCAGTGATAGAAGCCCTACCAGAGGGCAGGGCTTTTAAAATTTAGCGCTGTATTATAGATAACTATCAAACATTGCGCTAATAGATTCTTCGTTGTTAATACGACGAATTGTCTCAGCAACCATACTAGCGACTGAAACTTGGCGAATCTTACCAAGTTCTAATGCTTCTTGAGAAAGAGGAATAGTGTCTGTTACGACAAGTTCGTCGAGTACAGAATTTTTCAAATTCTCAAGGGCTTTACCAGAAAGTACAGGGTGAGTTGCATAGGCAACCACACGGCGAGCACCAAATTGTTTCAGTGCATCAGCAGCTTTACACAAAGTACCGGCAGTATCCACCATGTCATCCACGATTACGCAGTCACGATCTTTCACATCACCAATCAAATGCATCACTTGTGATTCATTTGCTTTTTGACGACGTTTATCGATGATTGCGAGATCGATATCACCCATTTGTTTAGCTACAGCACGTGCACGAACTACACCGCCAACGTCTGGAGAAACAACCATAAGATTATGGTGTTGCTGTTGACGAAGATCAGCAAGTAACGCAGGAGTACCGTAGATATTGTCTACAGGGATGTCGAAGAAACCTTGAATCTGGTCAGCATGAAGGTCGATCATTACAACGCGGTCAATACCTACAGTTGTCAGCATATCTGCTACAACTTTTGCAGTGATTGGCACACGGCTTGAACGAGGACGACGGTCTTGACGAGCATATCCGAAGTAAGGAATGACAGCAGTAATACGACCTGCGCTTGCACGACGTAAAGCATCGGCCATAACGAGGACTTCCATCAGGTTGTCATTCGTTGGGGCACAAGTAGGCTGTACGAGAAATACGTCTTTACCACGAACATTTTCAGTAATTTCGACAGCAATTTCACCGTCAGAAAAATGACCTACAGATGCTGCACCTAAAGGAATGTGCAGGTGGCTTACGACTTTTTGGGCGAATTGTGGATGTGCAGTTCCACTAAAAACGACAAGATTGGGCATGAAGCACCCTTGGCGGTTGGAATGTTTGAAAATAGATGGCAGGGGCGGCTGGATTCGAACCAACGGATGCCGAGATCAAAACCCGGTGCCTTACCACTTGGCGACGCCCCTAATGCGGCAGAACTTTAATATTTTTACTGTTCTATGTCAAGGTAAATTAACAAATGAACATGCAAACTTTGTTCTGTCTTTTTTGAGAAAATGGCAGGGGTAGCTGGATTCGAACCAACGGATGCCGAGATCAAAACCCGGTGCCTTACCACTTGGCGATACCCCTAAATTTGATCACTGTAGTCTTCATTCAAACGACTGGTTTAAATGGCAGGGGCGGCTGGATTCGAACCAACGGATGCCGAGATCAAAACCCGGTGCCTTACCACTTGGCGACGCCCCTAATACAGTAATCTACAGATGAAAATGATGGCAGGGGCGGCTGGATTCGAACCAACGGATGCCGAGATCAAAACCCGGTGCCTTACCACTTGGCGACGCCCCTATCATATAACCTTGAGATGACGTAATGGTGATTCATTTAAACTATTGACCAAGTAAGCTTTACAAGGTGAATGAGCTAAAATCTCATCAATATTCATATCAGCAGTTACTTCAGTAAAAACACAAGCACCTGTACCTGTAAGTTTTGCAATACCGAACTGGTCTAAATAGTGCATCGCTTCATTCACTTCAGGATATAGACTTCTTGCCAAAGGCTCAAAGTTATTTCCAAAATTAAATGGTGTTAACTGATAGGCGCAAAATTTAGTAGGCTTCGTGTCTCTTGTCAACGTTTTTTGTGAAAAAAGCAGTTGAGTGCTGATAAAACAGTCAGGTTTCAGCACAATGTATTGTTTTTGATCTAAGTCTATGAATGTTAAGTGTTCGCCAATGCCTTCTGCCCAGGCATTACGACCATGAACAAAAATGGGAACATCGGCACCGAGTTTGAGCCCCAGTTCTGCCAATTGCTCAATGTTTAAACCACATTGCCATAATTGATTGACCACAATCAGGGTTGTCGCCGCATTTGAAGAGCCACCGCCAAGTCCTGCACCCATCGGAATGTTTTTTTCAATGCGGATATTTAAGCCTGAACATGCTTTTGCATACGGCTTTAAAATCTGTGTGGCCTTGAAAATCAGGTTGTGTTCTAAATCGACGCTGCTTAATCCATCAATTGAAATCGTCAAGTCATCTGTTTGAGTAAATTCTAGCCAGTCAGTTAAATCAATCAGTTGGAAAATGCTTTGCAATTCATGATAGCCATTGTCACGACGACCGGTGATATGCAAAAAAAGATTGAGCTTGGCAGGAGAGGGAACACGAATCATAGAATTTTGAACTTTTTTTGAAGATTTAGCGATTTTGAATGACCATTGTAATACGGTTTTCCTGACCGGATTCAAGCGTCTGCTTCAAAATCAATTTATTCGGTAATTGCGCTTGAGCGTTATAGCTTAAATCAACAGTCCAGCCATCTTCCAAAAACTGGATTGGACGATTGCTTTCATCTTTGCTAATTGTCGCTTGTGTGGTTGCAGGCTTGGCTTGAACCCAATCCACCAGATGGGTGATCGGTGCTTGCCAGCCAGTGGCACGTTCAAGTAATTCTTCTGGGGTTTCAGCTTGAATGAGTCCCGTTTTGGCGCTGTTTAAGGTGACTTGACCTGGAGTACCTGAAATTTGCGTTTTACCCACCCCTAAAATTCCGCTTAACTCGATGTCAAATTCATCCTGTTGTTGTACCCAGGTAAAAAATGCACTGCCAGATTGTCCTGGTGTTTTTACTCCAATTTTACCTTGCAGGTTAAAATTGTTTGCTGCTTCAGGTATTTGGGAAACGTTGGGAGATTGAGGTTGCGTATACTGCTGGCAACCTGTCAGAACCAGTGTGCTTGTGGCAATCAAGGTTAAGCTGAATTTTGAAAAAATACGCATAAAGATCATTAACTCTTTTTCAGGTGTGGCGGTAACAATAACGATTTAAGTTGTTCTAATTGAGGATCATTGGGGTGATTTTTTTGTAATTGTTGTAACACCTGATTAAATTTTGTCAGATCGCCTTGCATATAGAGCGCTTTTGCATAGCGCACACCAATTTTAACACTTTGACTAATCTCATACGCTTTTTCTAAAACTAGCGCCGAGGTTTTAAAGTCGTTTTGTAAAAAGGTAATATAGCCGAGCGTATCCAAAATAGAAGCTTGTTCTGGTGCAAACTCCAACGCATGTTCAACATACTGTCTGGCTTCATCCAGTCGTCTATTTTGTAACGCCAGTGTATAGGCGTAGGCATTCAGGTAGGTTGGACTATTTGGCTCAATTTCCAATAATTTTTTCAATAATTTATCAAGCTTATCCTGGTCTTGATAAGGGTCAAGCAGGAGCACTTCTGAATAGATCAGTTCAGGGTCATCCGGTATGTTTTTAATGGCTTCATCTAACAGGCGCATGGCTGCTTTTTTATTGTCCATACGTTTTAGAATATCTGCCTGAGCCTGATAGAGGAAACTGGCATGTTGTGGGTAGTTCACCCGTTCCTGGGTTAAAAACCGTAGCGCATCGCTAAGCTGTTTTTGCTCTGAAAAAATATTAATCATGTTTCGGCGTGAAACCGTGTAGAGACTGCCATCCACCAAGCGGTAATAGGCTTTTGCCGTTTCAAAATGTTGTTTTCTTTCGGCATTCACGGCTAAGTAATAATAAGCTTCATTTTGATATTGGTTGGAATATCGAAGTTCAACTAAAAACTTTTCCGCCTTTTCATATTCTTCTAAATCGATACTGGTTAAGCCTGCAATGAAGAGGGCTTCTTCCTCATGTGGCCATTTCTTGAGAATATTTTCGAGTTTATCCAGGGCTTCCTTGGATTTATTAATTTTAATTAAATATTTAATTTCAGCCAAGCGAACTTCTAGATTGGATTTATGTTTGTGACTGGATCTGTCATACCATTTTAGTGTGGCTTCTTCATCACCTAAAGCGCTGAGTAAATTGGCTTTCATTAAGATAAAGCCGGTGACTTTAGGACGTTTTTTAAGTGCACGATTAACCGTAACAAGCGCTTGCTCTAACTGCCCATTTTGCGCTTCCAGGCCTGAAATCAGTATCAAGACTGATGGATTGTCTCGTTCTTTACTTTTGCTTAATGCATCCAGTAGAACTTCTCGATCTTCAGGTTGTTCCGGTGCAATTCCGACCAGAATCTTTTCCAGGTCTGCATTGGGGTCAATATTTAAAATTTTATCGAGTGTTTCGGAGGCCAGTTCATACTCATGCGATTTCAGGGCAATATGTGAAAGATAAAATAAAGCTGGAACATCTGTAGGCTCCTGAACCACCCAATGCGTTGCAATGTCGAGCGCAGCTTTTAGGTCATTTTGTTCCAGTGCAATATTTAAAGCACGCTGTTTTACCGTGGTTGAACTGCTTTTAATTGCAAGCACGGTGTAGTTATGTAATGCTGTTGGAATGTCGTGATACGTCAGGGCAAACTCAGCAATCATGCTTTGTTTTATGGCATTATAGTTTGAATTGGCATGATAAATTTCTCCGGATGCTCTAATATGAGCACTCGAAGCCATGCTACCCACAAGTAAGAATGTGGTAGAATATTGCTTAATTGTCGTGCCGCTTATTCGGCTATTTGTTTGACGCAATTTTTCTTGATCCAAGTAATGCTTTTTATGACACCAATATTGCACAATAGCATAAATTTAGCGAAATGATGATCTGATATGTCTTTCTTTGCATTGGGTGTCAACCATCAAACCGCTTCTGTAGAACTGCGTGAACAGATTGCTTTTAACCCTGAAAAGTTAACGCAACTGCTTGCCGAGCAAAGCCAAAACCATGACTTGAATGATATGGTCGTGGTTTCTACATGTAATCGAACTGAAGTTTATGCGATGTCTGAAGATGCAGACATGGTAATGAATTGGCTCGCCCAGGCAAATGGCCTAGATGCTAAACAATTGTTAAATCATGTCTATCGCTATGAAAATGCGCAGGCTGTAACACATTTGATGCGGGTTGCCAGCGGTCTTGATTCCTTAATGTTAGGTGAACCGCAAATTTTAGGACAAGTAAAGTCTGCGCTTTCTCTGGCTAAAGATGCGCATACCGTTTCTCCAAATTTAAACCGAATTTTTGAATATGCTTTTTACGCAGCCAAGCGGGTTCGCTCGGAAACTGCGGTCGGTAGTCATGCGGTTTCCATGGGTTATGCAGTTGCCCAACTTGCACTTCAAGTCTTTAGCAAGCCTGAAAAACTGACGGTGATGGTGGTTGCAGCTGGTGAAATGAATACCCTGGTGGCGAAACATCTGGCTGAAATGGGTGTAGGTAAAGTGCTGATTTGCAACCGAACGCGTGCCCGTGCTGAAACGCTGGCGCAGGAAATTGCACACCGTGTTGATGTTGAAATTATCGATTTTTCCGAGTTGGCGGCAAACTTATACCGTGCAGATGTGATTTCTAGCTGTACCGGAAGTCTGCATCAAGTCATCGCTTACAAGGATGTTAAAACCGCATTAAAAAAACGTCGTTATCAACAAATGCTGTTGGTGGACTTGGCTGTTCCGCGTGATATCGATCCCAAAGTAGAATCATTAGATGGCGTGTATTTATATGGCGTTGATGATTTACAAAGTGTAATTGATGACAATCTTGCACAACGTCGCCAAGCGGCTGTTGAAGCAGAAGTGATGGTCAATCAATTGGCCACAGAATTGCTCACCCAGCAAAAAATCAATAGAGCGGGCAATACCATTCATGCTTATCGTGAACAAGGCGAAGTGCTAAGACAGGAAGAGTTGGCTCTGGCGATGTCTCGAATTGCCGCGGGCGAAAATGCCGAGCAGGTTCTACAGGAATTTTCGCATCGCTTAACCCAAAAATTACTTCATCCAACCTCTATTTTATTACGCCAAGCGGCGAAAGCTGAAGATCCAAGTTGTTTTGAATGGATGCGTGATGATTTGGAAGATATCTTTGCAAAGCGTCGTAAAATCAAAAAATAATTGATTAATTTTTTTGGTTTTAGCGTATGGCCACTTATTCTTCTATAAGAGTAAGTGCCCTTTTTTTTGCAATCTCAGAAATGCGCAGTTTCAGATTCTTCATTTCTGCAATGCTGCTAAATTTTTTCGATTTCATCTTTTTCGTGAGATATTCATACTGTAATTTTGTTGATAAATCCGCTGCAAGCTTATCTGCTTGCTCGGGTGATGACGTGTAATCGCTGACATTCGCATTCTGTAAAATATGCTGTAATTCATGATGGTATGCTGCACATGCACCTAAGACATAATATTGCGATAATTCAGTATCATCCGGTAAATCATCAAAAATCACATTAAAGATATTCAAAATTTTAAACAGCAATTGATCTTGTGAAATTAAAGCACTTAGCGGTTCAAAATGAATATACAAATAGGGATGATTCATCAAAATTGCAATTACATATTCTTCAGCATCAATTTTGGTACTAAAGCTTAAAGACGCGTCATTGTTGACTTGCGGCTGCCATTTACGGCTATAACCGAGCTTTTCACGGAAATATTGCTGCAACAAATAACGGTAAGAACCATGTTTAGGCAACAGTTCAGTGAGCTGTTTGAGTTCACCCATGACCTGACTTTTACCTTCAGGCGATGTGCTGTTATGGTTCTGGGTTAAATAGGCAAAAATAAACTCAGATAAAAGTGGTGCAGCTTGCAACATGCGTTGGAAGCTTTCTAAACCTTCACGACGAATGAGTGAATCCGGATCGTGATCATTGGGGAGTACGAAGAACTTGAGTTCACGACCATCATTTAATAATGGCAGAGCAATTTCTAAAGTACGACGCGCCGCTTTTTGTCCTGCAGCATCACCATCAAAAGCAATAGTAATACGTTGATTTTGCTTAAATAAAATATCCAGGTGTTCGGTGTTGCTGGCTGTCCCTAGTGTTGCTACAGCTCCATAGATGCCATATTGCTGCAAGGCAATGACATCCATATAACCCTCAACCATCAACCAGTCTTGAGCTTTTTGCTTGCGTCCTTCATATAAACCATAAAGCAGTCGGTTTTTATGAAAGACATCAGAATCTGGTGAGTTGATGTACTTGGGTTTGATTTCGTCATTTAAAGCACGACCACCAAAGCCAACTACACGGCCTTTAGAGTCGCGAATCGGGAAAATCACACGGTCACGTAACAAGTCGAAGCCACGACCGCTGTCACTGGTACGAATTAGCCCCAGTAACTTTAGACCTTCTATGTCTTGAGGGAAGGCTTTTTCAAGGTGTTGCCAGTCTTCAGGTGCATAACCTAAACGCCAATACGCAATAGTTTCAGCACTTAAACCGCGTTGTTTGAAATATTGCTGTGCAGTCTGACTATGCGGTAATTGCTGCTCATAATAGAGTGCAATATTTTCCAATAAATCGTATAAGTTACCGTCTTGAGGAAGATCTTCAAATGCTGCTGGCGCTTGATCAAACGCCGCAAATGGATCATTGCCATAGAATGCATCCTCTTGCATTTGGAATTCTGCAAAAGGGTCGTGATCCATTGCTATCGGTGATGGGGCATTGGAATTTTGTTGTAAATTCACCGAAGCATTTTGAGTATTGGCTTCAATTTTTTTCGCAACAGGCTGAGGCTTCGCTGCTTCACGTTTGTATTTGAGTTTGGTTGAATCGTGATTATCTTTAGGAAGTTCAATGCCGGTTTGACTGGCCAGATCTTTCATCACATCGACAAAATTACGACCGTCAATATCCATTAAAAAGCGAATGGCGTTACCGTTAGCCTGACAACCAAAGCAATGAAAGTACTGTTTATCCCGATAAACATGGAACGAGGGCGATTTTTCCTGATGAAAAGGGCAGCAGCCTGAATAGGTGCGACCAGTTTTCTTAAGTTTCACGCGCTGACCAATCAGATCGACAATATCTGTTCGATCTAATATTTGATCAATCGTGTGTTGAGGAATAGCCATACGTATGCAATCGAGTTGTGATCTATCTATTAAAAATGGCTGACAAATGGGCTGTCAGAATTTAGGTAAATTAAAAGTGCATCAGCTGTTAAAAGTTAATTTGTATACCTTTTGCGCAAAATGATCAATATGATCCGTTAAAATAACAAAAGGGCAAGTATGATAACTTGCCCTTCATGAAAATGCGAACAATAAGCTTGGCTTATTTAGTTGCTGGAGCTTCTTCTGTCGTCGGTTCTTCAATCGTTTCCTGTTTCGGTGCAGGAATGCTGCTTTCAGTTTGTGGTCGATCTAACAAACCGAAACTTAAACGATTGGTGAGACTACTTTTTCCCCCATCTGCAGAGCTTTGTTGCTGCTCTGTCTCTGTTGAAGTCTGTGCTTCACGTCCAAACACACCTAAAGTTGCGCGGTTAATCCAGCTGCCTTCACTGTGTGCAGCACGAAGGTTTACACTACCATCCGCTTTAACGAGGTTTGGATAATTGAGCTTTAACACTTCAATATATTGCTTTGAAGTTTGGGTATCGCCTAATTTGTCATAACCATAGGCAATCGTAGCTAAAGCTTCAGGCACTTGCGGGGTTTGTGGATAGTGTTCAACCACCCAAAGTGAGCGTTCAACTGCAGCTAACCAAGCCTTACGTTTGATATTAAAACGCGCCGCATTCATCTCTGCTTCAGCCAACTCTGTGCCAATAAATTTCATACGCTGTGCTGCATCGACTGCATAGGTGCTCGATGGGAAGCGACGAATGAAATCCACAAAGTTCTGATAAGCCACTTTTAAATAGCTGACATCACGGTGGGCCTGCTTTAATGAGGTATAACGTAATAGACCATCATAGTTTTGTTCCATGTTCGCGACCCCACGAACATAGTAGGCATAGTCCACATTCGGATGTTGTGGATTTAAACGAATAAAACGTTCAGCAAGGGCAATGGCACCTTCATAATCTTTTTGTTGAAATTTAACGTACAACAATTCTAATTGTGCTTGTTGTGCATAATCACCTGTAGGGTAATAAGTATCTAACGCTTCAAGGTGCTTAGCCGCGTCAGTATATTGACCACGTTCAAGGGCTTTTTCAGCTTTTTGAATATAAACTTGCTCGCTAGATTGTGGTCCTGTGTCCACAACATCTTTCTTTGGATTACTGCTACAGCCCACTATTGCCGACGCAATGCCTAAAGATAAAGCAAGCATTGTCATTTTATAACGTGGTAACGACATAAAAATTCCTCTGTTAATACGGGCAATGAGCTACAATTGCACTATTAAACCACTTTTGTCTGAATGAGCAAATGAGTCAAGCACAATCTTCTAATTCTAATTTCCCTGAAACTGATTTCAATTTACTTGAAGATTCTGAGGATGCAGATAACCATACTTCAGACTCAACTGCAACACGTTTATCGTTGCAATTTCAATTGGATGAAAGCTATTTAGGGCAACGTATCGACCAGGTTGCAGCGCTGGTTTGGAACGATTTTTCCCGTGAAAAATTGAAGCAGTGGCTGAAAGATGGTCATTTGTTGGTAAATGGTAACACTGTCAAGCCCAAGTATAAATGTGAGGGCGATGAGCTTTTAACACTCAATGTTGAGTTGGAAGTTCAAACCAAAAGCTTGCCTGAAGATATTCCATTGAATATTGTTTATGAAGATGACGACATTATTGTCATTAATAAACCGGTTGGCATGGTGGTTCACCCAGGCGCGGGCAACAGCTCGGGTACCTTGGTGAATGCCTTGTTGCATCATTATCCTAAATCTGCTGAGTTGACACGTGCGGGCCTCGTGCACCGTATTGATAAAGACACCAGCGGTTTGCTGGTGGTTGCGAAAAACCTGGAATCTCAATTTTCATTGAGTAAGCAGTTGGCGAAGAAAACCGTCTACCGTATTTATGATCTGGTGGTTTACGGCAAAATTATTGCCGGTGGCACCATTGATGAGCCAATTAAACGTCATCCGGTTGATCGGATTAAAATGGCCATCTTGCCGGGCGGTAAGGATGCGGTAACCCATTACAATGTGAAAGAGCGCTTCCAGCATTTCACGCGTATACAAGCGCGTTTGGAAACAGGTCGTACCCATCAAATCCGTGTTCATTTTAGTTATCTTGGATATGGTCTTGTTGGTGATCCGGTGTATATGAGTCGTGTACGTGTTCCTGCAGGTGCTTCTGAATTGCTGGGTGAAACTTTACGCGGCTTTAAACGCCAGGCATTACATGCATCAAAACTTGGCTTGGTTCATCCACGTTCAGGTGAGGAGATGATGTTTGAAGCACCTTGGGCAGATGACTTTGCTCAACTGGTTGAAGTGTTACGTAGCGAAAACAAAGCCTACTAAGCTATTTTATCGCTTGCTATGAATCATAAGGAAAGAGACATGCAATTTGTTCAAGGGCTTCCACAAGGCGTATTTGTTGGGCAGACACGAGTGCATCATCAAAAAACTCAACCCTCTGCTCAACCTGAACTTGCAGGATTTAACCTGGCATTGCATGTCCATGATGATGCAAAGCGTGTACAGCAGCATCGTATGGCGTTACTACAGGAGTTTGCTGAATTCGGAGTCGATAAGGTGACCTGGATGACGCAAACGCACAGCACCATTTGTCATACCATCAATGAAGAAATTCCTTTTCAGGCACTGGAAGGTGATGGTCTGGTCACCCAGCGTAAAGCGCATGCTTTAATGATGATGACTGCGGATTGTTTGCCTGTCGTGCTCGGCAATGCAGATGGCACGGAAATCGCGAATTTGCATGCCGGTTGGCGAGGCTTGGCCAATGGTATTGTTGAAAATACTATTGCGACCATGCAAAGTCAGCCAACGTGGGCATGGTTAGGTGCTGCGATCAGTCAGCCATGTTTTGAAATTGGTGAAGAAGTTAAATTCGCTTTTTGTTCAAAATATCCTGAACTGGAGCGTGCTTTTAAATGCAGTGAAAAACCCGCCAAGTTTTATGCCGACTTGTATGCTATCGCACGATTTATTCTGCAGCAACACGGTGTTGATGTTGTACTTGGTGGTGACCAGTGTAGCTATCAACAAGCGGAAGAATACTTTTCCTATCGCCGTGAAGCAAAGACTGGACGTATGGCGACATTCGTGTTTATGGCTTGAAACTGTTAAACTTGCTTAAAATTTACTGCTTTTATTGATATGTCTTTATCTTCGAAATCTCTTGCCATCGTTTATCACAGCCCCTATGGACATACTGCAAAAGTTGCCTCTTTTATTGCGCAAGGTGCAGAGCAAACAGGCATTCATGTACATTGCATGAACATCGAACATGTCAATTGGGATGTACTAGATCAAGCTGATGCGATTGTTTTCGGTTGCCCAACTTATATGGGAAGTCTAACTGCTGCTTTGAAGTTATTTATGGAGCAGTCTTCCAAACGCTGGTTGGCACGCACATGGCAAGGCAAAATTGCAGCCGGTTTCACCAATGGTGGTGGATTGAGCGGTGACAAGTTAGCAGTATTGCAACAGATCAATTTGTTTGCCATGCAGCATGGCATGTTGTGGACAGGCTTGCCGATGATGCCCACCGGGCGTGGTGCAGAGGATTTGAACCGGATGTCGAGCTTTTTAGGCTTAATGACCCAGTCTGATAATGCCCCTGTAGAAATAACTCCGCCACAAGGTGATTTAGATACAGCAATCTGGTTTGGTGAATATATCGGCTTATTGCTGAATAAGCTAAAATAAAAGCAGGTTGATTTGAATATTAAAAAAACCTCCATCTGGAGGTTTTTTTGTTTTATAGATAAAAATTTATTTATGGAAAATGCGTGCCTTATCGCGTTGCCAGTCCCGGTCTTTTTCAGTGGCACGTTTATCGTGAAGTTGTTTACCTTTGACTAAAGCAATTTCAAGCTTGGCATTTGGCCCTTTCCAGTAACAGGCCAGTGGAACGCATGAATAACCTTTTTGGTTAATCGCACCCATCAGCTTTTCAATTTCACGTCGGTTCAGCAGAAGTTTACGTGTACGCGTAGCTTCAGGGACGACATGTGTGGATGCGCTCAGTAAAGGCTGAACCTGTGCACCAAACAAGAAAGCTTCACCATTTTTAAAGGTAATATAGCTTTCTACGATGGTCATACGACCTGCACGCATTGATTTGACTTCCCAGCCTTGCAATGAAAGGCCAGCTTCAAACTTCTCTTCAATAAAATAATCGTGGCGGGCACGTTTGTTGAGTGCAATAGTTCCGCCGTTATTTTTTTTAACTACAATACTTGCTTTCGCCATAATCTGATACTTCCAATCTTACTGCTATTGTACCGCAACTCGAACCAAGATGAAGTTTTTTAAATTTATGAGGATTATTCACTAAAAAAACAAGTTTTTGTTAAAATAAGCATCTACACAATAAACTAGAGTACAAATGGATGTCTAAAACTCGCGTTATTTATCCGGGCACATTCGATCCAATTACCAATGGTCATATCGATTTGGTGTCACGTGCAGCGAAAATGTTTGATGAAGTGGTGGTTGCCATTGCCATTGGTCATCATAAGAATCCAGTCTTTAGTTTAGAAGAGCGAGTGGATTTAGCGCAGAAATCGTTAAGTCACTTGCCCAATGTAGAGTTTGTCGGCTTTGATGGTTTGTTGGTGAATTTTTTCCGCGAACAAAAAGCGACTGCAGTGCTTCGTGGTTTACGTGCAGTATCGGACTTTGAATATGAATTTCAACTGGCCAATATGAATCGTCGACTTGATTCAAATTTTGAAGCGGTGTTTTTAACCCCTTCAGAGCAATATTCTTTTATTTCATCTACGTTGGTACGTGAAATTGCCCGTTTAAATGGTGATGTGACCCAGTTTGTACCGCAAGCTGTGGTTGAGGCCTTTAAACGGAAACAGCAACAAGGTTGGTAGCGTGTCTTTATATATTACCGATGAATGCATCAATTGTGATGTGTGTGAGCCGGTGTGTCCGAATGAGGCCATTTTCATGGGTGAAATCATTTATGAAATTCACCCAGATTTATGTACCGAATGTGTCGGGCATTTTGATGAACCACAGTGTCAATTATTCTGTCCAGTCGATTGTATTCCGAATGACCCAGAGCATGTGGAGTCGCAAGATCAATTGCTGGATAAATATAAAAAACTGATTGCTCAAAAAAGCACAAGCAATTAGTGCTGAAGTTTGATAAGATGCGCCCCGAAGTGAGCTAGACGATCGCTGCTGTGTAGATCTTCGTGATTGAAACAGGGGAGGAAAGTCCGGGCTTCATAGGGCAGGGTGCCAGGTAACGCCTGGGCGGTGAAAGCCGACGGCAAGTGCAGCAGAGAGTAGACCGCCATCTTTGCAATTTCCCTTCGGGGAGACCAAGAGAGATGGTAAGGGTGAAAGGGTGCGGTAAGAGCGCACCGCGTGTCTGGTAACAGTTCACGGCAAGGTAAACCCCACCAGAAGCAAGACCAAATAGGAATCCTGAGGCACGGCCCGTGCTGGATTCGGGTAGGTCGCTTGAGCGTACGAGTGATTGTGCGCCTAGAGGAATGATCGTTCACGACAGAACCCGGCTTATCGGCTCACTTCACTAAATTTTTTACAATTATTGTGTGATATTTCTTGACATGCAGTATGTTGAAATAGATAATACGCGCACAGTTTTGGCTATGTAGCTCAGTTGGTTAGAGCACCGCACTCATAATGCGGGGGTCACAGGTTCAAGTCCCGTCATAGCCACCATTTTAATAGGTCACGCTTCTATAAGCGTGACCTTTTTTTATGCCTAAAATTTGTATTTGAAATAATTTATTCACACTGGATGGCGCTTGCTGCTAATTTAATGTGTGGAAATTCCTGATCATATTTTTCTAGAATAGCGTCTTTCTTCTCTGGACCGAACACCATCAATTGTAATTGACTAATTTTATGTTCTGTTAAATGCTGATATGCGCAATGGAATGCAATCTGGTTTTGCGTGGCAATCGCTAATTTTTGATCTTCTGGAATGTATTCAAGTCGATAGAGTTTTTGTTGTGCTTTACTGAGCTGTACCAAGCTGCGTTTTTGTTGCATGGTCAAAAGTTGTTGATTGTTGATCCATCGTGCCACATCCATGCGTACCCCATTATAATCTACGAATATTGGGGAAATTACTTGGCAGGAGGTAGTGATGAAGGTCATTAAACCGATAGCGATTAATTTGCATGGGTTCATCTTTATCTCAATTTTTCGGTGTTTTAATTTTGCGGTTAAATTAGAAAATAGCATGAATAAATAGCCGTTTTGTTTAAATATTAACTGAAAAATTTTAAATTGCTTAAAGTCTGAACACTTGTAAAATAAAGGGCTTGACGCTACTCGCTGAAATTTAGATAATGCGCACACAGTTTATGGCTATGTAGCTCAGTTGGTTAGAGCACCGCACTCATAATGCGGGGGTCACAGGTTCAAGTCCCGTCATAGCCACCATTTTTATAGACCACGCTCTCAGCGTGGTCTCTTTTTTTGTGGGTCAAAAAAGTATTGGCTTATATAAAAATAAAAAAGACGAGAAAAGAATTACAATTTATCGTGGATATACTGCTCAATAAATTGATGTGTGGTCTCGCTTAAATAAAAAGGCGAGATCAGTTGCTGCAGAATCCCGTCTAATAATCCCTGTTGTTCTAGAGCCTGAATGGTATGCGGCAAGAAACGCAGGGCTTCCTGATGCAAATCAGCTTCATTTAGTCCAACAGACTGCAATAATTCCTGCAGGTTGTAATCGGCAAAATAATCATAAAAAACCGCCACAACATCCAAAATAACCTGTTGTAAATATTCGCCTTTTCTCAACTGTCGCCATGTTTCATAGACCAATATGAAAAACTCTTCAAAGTCGATGGCCTGGAATTGAGAGAAAGTTTCTTTTAAAGTTCTTTGTTTAATATCATCCCATAAATGCAGCGCAATATCGGCAAGTTCTTCATTCGGCAATAAAATGATGTTGCCTAGCTGTTTTACTAGGGTTTGAGCAAGTTGCTGTTCAAGTTTAAGTTCAATATTTTGTTGCTGGTCTTGGATAAAACTCAGTATTTTAGAACCTAGAGCATATTTATGCGTATTTAACTTGCGTAGATGGTCAAGCCAAGGAGTGTTGCTTTCAAGGATTTGATTGGCTAGTTGCAAACTCACATGGTTTACTTGTGGATTGTGCTGCAGGTTGGCTTGGATATAATGACGCAACTGGTCTAATTCAAGGAGCTTGTACAACCATAATTCAAAGGATTCATCAGAAAATAGCTCATTGATTTGAGTGTGGTTATTAATGGCAAGACGATGAATTCTTTGTGCGATAAGGCCGATAAACTCTAAAATTTCCGCGCCTAAATTCAATTCAAAAGCATATTTTTGAACCACATCTTGTAGGGCTTCAAGTTGAATACATTGTTTTAATAGTATTTGATCTGAATGGGTGTAAATGTGATGAATAAATTTTTCTATATATAAATTATTTTGTTCTACGAATAATTGTCTTTTAATAAAGCGAGTTTGCTCAAGCATAAGCGCTTGAGCAAACTGTTGAGCAAAGTCCTGCTTAGGCACCCGGTGCCCATCCATTCATGATTGGATAGCGACGTTCACGGCTAAATGAGCGTGAGCTAATACGCGGGCCAATCGCAGCTTGACGACGTTTGTATTCGTTACGGTCGACCAGTCGAATGACTTTTTCAACCACTTCTTTGTTAAAGCCTTTAGCAATGATGTCATCTTGGCTCATATCTTCTTCAATATAGGCATAAAGAATCGCATCAAGTACGTCATAAGCAGGTAAAGAATCTTGGTCTTTTTGGTCAGGACGAAGTTCGGCAGAAGGTGGACGAGTAATCACACGTTCAGGGATTACTGGGGTTTCTGAAATGCTGTTACGATATTTAGCCAGTTCAAACACAATCGTTTTATAAACGTCTTTGAGAACGGCATAACCACCAGCCATATCGCCATACAGCGTGCAGTAACCTACAGAAAGTTCTGATTTGTTGCCGGTAGCCAATACCAGATTACCGAATTTATTCGATAATGCCATCAACAGTGTGCCACGTGAACGTGCCTGTAAGTTCTCTTCAGTCGCATCCGCAGGGCTGTTGCCGAAGAATGGATATAGGGTTTGCATAAAGCTGTGAACAATTGGATTGATTTCGGCAATACCGAAAGTCACACCCATATTCTTCGCTTGTGCAGCAGCATCTTCAACACTGATTTGAGCTGTGTAAGTATATGGCATCATCACGGCTTGGACTTTGTCTGCACCAATCGCATCAACTGCAATTGCAAGTGTTAATGCAGAGTCGATCCCGCCAGATAAACCGAGAATCACACCAGGGAAGCCAGAGCGTTGAATATAATCACGAGTCGCTAAAACCAGACCTTGATAAATTTCAGCCATGGTATCTAAAACAGGAGTCACGGCTCCAACTTTATAAGCTTGTTGTTCAGCTGCATATTCAGCGTAATAAAGATCTTCTTTAAAGCTTGGTGCCTGTAAAGCAATGCCGCCATCTTTATTGATCACAAAACTGGTGCCATCAAAAATAAGGTCGTCTTGACCACCGACTTGGTTGGTATAAACCAAATTAATGTTCAACTGTTTAGCAAGCTCGCTCATGGTGGTAAGACGATGTTGCGGTTTACCCACTTCATAAGGTGAAGCATTTAAGACTAAAGCGGTTTCAACATTCAGTTGTGATAATTGATGTACGGTACTCAGTGACCAGATATCTTCACAAATCAAAACGCCAAATTTATGACCTAGGTATTCAAAAACAAGGTGTTGATGTCCTTCACTGAAATAGCGTTTTTCATCAAATACACTATAGTTTGGTAGGTTCTGCTTGTTGTAAATACCCAGCACTTGACCATCTTTCATGACCGCTGCCGCATTATAGCGGTGACCATCTTCTGTTTGATTGACAAAACCAAAGACCATGACTATGTCTTTCACTTGGCTAAGTTGCTCAAATGCTTTTTGAGTACGTTTAGCAAGGCTAGGGCGGAGTAATAAATCTTCCGCAGGATAGCCAAGGGTTGAAAGCTCTGGGAAGATAATTAAATCAGCTTTTTGTTTTTTGGCTTCATTTACCTGTTCAAGCATTTTTTGAGCATTTGCTTCGATATTGCCAATATGCGGAGAGAATTGTGCAAGGGCAATTTTAAAACTTTTCATTCCAACTTAATCCTATACCTATAGGGATATATACACAGACTTGTGATTTATTATGGCTATTGGTTCAACGCTGTGTACGCGACGACAAACAAATAGATGTTTAATCAATAATTAGCAATTCGATACTATATACGAATTGCGGCATTTATTGAGAAAAAAACAAAAAAAAATCCGAATTTAGACAAAAAAACTACAGCGGTTAATGGGAGAATAAGAACGCTAAAATGCATGATTATTGCCCGGTCAGATGACATTATTTATGAAACCTATATTGCATACTTTGAATCAGTGGTTTGAGGTTAAAAATCGCAAATTAACCCCCGGTGAAAGGCAGCTTGCGCAGTCTGTTTTTGGTACGCATTTGCAGCTGGATGCGATTAGAATTGTGGCGCATCGGGCTGTTTTTAAGAATTATGCGATTAGTCCAAATGGACATATTTATTTCAATCCGAAAAACTGGTGCGAAGACTTCTCGAAACTGTCGTTAGCGAAACAGTCATGGTTAATTCATGAACTGACTCACGTTTGGCAAATTCAGCAAGGTTTGGCTGTGGTACGTAAGGCAATATTTGACCGTAAATATGGTTATGTCTTGGAGCAGGGTAAGTTGTTTTTGCAGTACGGCATTGAACAGCAGGCGCAGATGGTGCAGGATTATTTTATTAAAAAATCACGCGGTCAAGAGTGTCAGACCTATGAGGACTGTATTCCGTTTCTGTCTCAAAAAGCGTGAGCTTGTGCTGAGCTTAAAATAACAAAGTGGTTTATTGGGTGTTAAGAAAAATTAATGTATTTTTTGAGTCATAAAAAAACCGCCCGGAAGGGCGGTTTTTTAAATCGTAGAATTCTTTCGAATTAACGACCTTGGATGTCACGTTGAACTTCACCAGTGTAAAGTTGACGTGGACGACCAATTTTGTAAGGACCACTGTGCATTTCTAACCAGTGGCTGATCCAGCCAACTGTACGTGCAAGAGCGAAGATTACAGTAAACATTTCAGTCGGGATACCAATCGCTTTAAGGATGATACCTGAGTAGAAGTCTACGTTAGGGTATAGGTTACGTTTGATGAAGTATTCGTCAGACAACGCAATACGTTCAAGTTCCATCGCTAAAGCAAGTTGTGGATCGTTGATGCCTAATGCAGCAAGAACTTCATCACACGTTTCTTTCATTACTTTCGCGCGTGGATCGAAGTTTTTGTAAACTCGGTGACCGAAGCCCATAAGTTTAACTTCTTTAGTTTTCACTTTTTCCATGAAGTCAGCAACGTTTTCTACAGAGCCGATTTCATCAAGCATCTTAAGAACAGCTTCGTTCGCACCACCGTGAGCAGGACCCCAAAGTGCAGAAATACCCGCAGCGATACATGCGTAAGGGTTAGCACCAGTAGAACCAGCTAAACGTACTGTAGAAGTAGACGCATTTTGTTCATGGTCAGCATGAAGCGTAAAGATACGATCCATTGCTTTAGCAAGAATTGGGTCAACTTTGTAATCACGATCCGCAGGAGTTGCGAACATCATGTGAAGGAAGTTTTCAGCGTAGTTCAAGTCGTTACGTGGGTAAACGAACGGTTGACCGATAGTGTACTTGTAGCTCCAAGCTGCCAAAGTCGGAACTTTAGCAATCAAGCGGATTGCAGTGATTTCACGGTGGTCAACATTTTCGATGTCTAGGTTGTTGTGATAGAACGCAGAAAGCGCACCCACTACACCAACCATGATCGCCATAGGATGTGCATCACGACGGAAACCATTGAAGAAACGGCTAACTTGATCGTGAACCATAGTGTGGTTACGAACTTTAGCGTCAAATTCTACTTTTTGTTCAGCTGTTGGGAGTTCGCCGTTTAACAATAAGTAGCAAGTTTCTAAGTAGTCTGCTTTAGTTGCTAACTGGTCGATCGGGTAACCACGATGTAAAAGAACACCTTTACCACCATCGATGAAAGTGATTTTAGACTCGCATGCAGCAGTAGCCATAAAACCAGGATCAAAAGTGAAGTGACCTGCGGCCAACACATCTTTAACGTCGATTACATCTGGGCCCAATGTGCCGCTGTAAATTGGTAATTCAATTTCTTTGCCATCAAGCTGTAAAACGGCTTTTTTGCCAGTTGCTTCAGACATTCAATAGATCTCCTGTCCTGGTGAATGTTTTATCTGACTCGTAGTACTAATCTTTTAATGCGCGAATCAGATGGATCAAAAATTTGCTATAAGATTAGTGAGTACTGAAATTTTGTCAATTATACTTATGGATAAAAAGAGACGCTCCCACAGGGAGTTGGTCAAAAAACAATCCGGTAAGCACACGGAAAATATCAGTATCGACGCAGTATAATAAGTCATATAAAGATAAGTTGCAGAAAAAAATATGCATGCTGTTGGAATTGTAAGCAATTTTTAATTGTTAAAAACTCTAGGTGTTTTGGGTTTTTAAAATTTCTTATATAACTAAACTATTCTAATTACCATAACTTACCGATATTGCTTTAAGGTAAGTGTTGCTTTCTTATTCATAATAAAAAGCGATTAATCATTCGAAAAAAAGTGTGCGTTTGTATAAAAAATAACTTGTTTAATGGGGTTTAAATGCCTATTAATTCATCAATTGTGTAAGAATAAGTCACTTTTTTGTTTAAAAGTTGAACACAATAAGAATGAAATATGGAGTTATGCACAGACTAAGTGGTTATTTCGTTTCATGATGTTGCTCATATGTGCTTTTACATAAATACCCTATATTTATTTTAAAAATATACAGGCCGTCTTCCTCATTTAACATTATATAAAAGGATAACAAGCCATTAGGATGATTTGTTCATCTTTAGTCTAAATATATTGATTTAATTATAAAAGCAAAAAACGATCAATCAAATAGTATTTTAATTAATAAAAACCAAGCATATAGCTATGTTTTCTTAGATGTATTTTGTCTACTTTAATAGGGTAATTCATGTTAATGATTCTTATTTAGTGGTTTTTTGTGGAAAAGGTAAATGTGATTGTTTGTATTTTAATAGTTCACGTTTTATAATTCCCTGTCGTTTTAAGTTTAGGTATTGCTGGATACTGCAAATACCTAACAATGCTAGCTTTCCTTCGAATTAATTCCAACAAACTCCGGATGGAGTTTTTACTTACAGGATGCCCGCTGTGAAAAGCAACAGACCTGTCAATTTGTCCATGGGTCAAGTTTTAGAAGTAAACTTAAAATCCCCTGTGGCTATTGCATCAATTCTACACCGTCTTTCTGGTGTCATCGTATTTTTACTCGTACCGGTACTTTTGTGGCTTTTAGACAAATCATTGTCTTCGGCTGAAGGTTTTGCTCAAGTTCAAGCAATCTTCGGTAGCTTCATTGTGCGTTTCATCGTATGGGTATTTGTAGCCGGTTTAATATTCCACTTTATTGCGGGTGTTAAGCATTTACTTGCAGATATCGGCGTTGCCGAAGAACTGCAAAGTGGTCGTATAGCAGCTACTATTTCATTGATCTTGTCTGCAATCGGTATTGTTGCAGCATTTGTATGGATTGTTCTCTAATGAAAAGTGCTACAGGTTTTACGGGTTCAGGTTCTCGCGATTGGTTTATCCAACGTGTCAGTGCTGTTGTATTAGCTGTTTATACTGTTGTGGTATTTGGTTGGATCCTTCTCAATGGCGGATTTAACTACGAACAATGGTTTGGCTTTATGATGACATTACCAATGAAGATTTTATCTTTGTTGGCAGTCTTATCTCTTGTCGCACACGCTTGGATCGGCATGTGGCAGGTATTCACTGACTATGTGACTACTCGTCAAATGGGTCCTTCAGCTTCAGGTTTACGCCTAGTGCTGACATCAGCAGTAATTATTGCTGTATTTGCATATGCAATCTGGGCGATCCAGATTTTTTGGGCGAATTGATAGGAAAATATCATGGGCGCGATAACCCCTAAAGAAGATTATACAAACATTCAACACCTCACTTTTGATGCAGTCATCGTTGGTGGTGGTGGTTCAGGTATGCGTGCTTCATATCAACTTGCTCAAGCGGGTTTGAATGTTGCAGTTCTGACTAAAGTATTTCCAACACGTTCACACACTGTTGCGGCGCAAGGTGGTATTGGTGCATCTCTTGGTAATATGCAAGAAGATAACTGGCACTATCACTTCTATGACACGGTAAAAGGTTCGGACTGGTTAGGTGACCAAGACGCAATCGAATTTATGTGTCGTGAAGCGCCTAAAGTTGTTTACGAACTTGAACACATGGGTATGCCATTTGACCGTAATGCGGACGGTACGATTTACCAACGTCCATTCGGCGGTCACTCTGCAAACTATGGTGAAAAACCAGTTCCACGTGCATGTGCTGCAGCTGACCGTACAGGTCACGCGCTTCTTCATACGCTTTATCAAAGCAACGTGAAAATGGGTACGCAATTTTTCGTAGAATGGATCGCGCTTGATCTGATCCGTAACGAAGAAGGTGATGTGCTGGGTGTAACTGCAATTGACCAGGAAACCGGTAATATTGCGGTATTCCAAGCAAAAGCGACATTGTTTGCAACGGGTGGTGCGGGTCGTGTTTACCGTGCATCTACCAATGCGTACATCAATACTGGTGACGGTCTTGGTATGGCGGCGCGTTCTGGTATTCCATTGCAAGATATGGAATTCTGGCAGTTCCACCCAACGGGTGTTGCGGGCGCAGGCGTATTGTTGACTGAAGGTTGTCGTGGTGAAGGTGCAATCCTTCGTAATAAAGACGGCGAACCGTTCATGGAACGTTATGCTCCGACTTTGAAAGACTTGGCACCACGTGACTTCGTATCACGTTCTATGGACCAGGAAATTAAAGAAGGTCGTGGTTGTGGTCCTAAAGGTGATTATATCTTGCTTGATATGACACATTTGGGTGCTGATACCATCATGAAACGTCTTCCATCTGTATTTGAGATTGGTAAGAAGTTTGCAAACGTAGACATCACCAAAGAACCAATTCCTGTAGTACCGACAATCCATTATCAAATGGGTGGTATTCCAACCAATATTCATGGACAAGTTGTTGTTCCTGAAGGTGTTTCGGATACTAACTTTGCAGCAGGCTATGACAAGAGTGGTGACGTTTACTCAAGCAATGGCGGTGAGCGTAACTATACAAAACCTGTTAAAGGCTTCTATGCAATTGGTGAATGTTCTTGTGTGTCTGTACATGGTGCAAACCGTTTAGGTACGAACTCACTGCTTGACTTGGTTGTATTTGGTAAGGCTGCCGGTGAACACATCATCGATTACGTGACTAAACATCACGGTGATGAGTATCAACCGCTTCCGACTACTGTGTTTGAAAATACAAGAAAGCGTATTCGTCATTTGGATGAATCAACTTCGGGTGAAAATGCTCAAGAAGTTGCTGATGCAATTCGTGACATCGTTCAAGACCATGCGGGTGTATTTCGTACTCAAGCATTGCTTGATGAAGGTGTGAAGCAAATTCTTGCGCTTGAACCGCGTGTTCGCAACATTCATTTAAAAGACAAATCTAAAGTATTTAACACTGCACGTGTTGAAGCTCTAGAAGTTGAAAACTTGTATGAAGTGGCTAAAGCAACCTTGATTTCGGCTGCTGCTCGTAAAGAATGTCGTGGTGCACATACTGTTGTTGATTATGAATTACCAGCAGATCACCCAACTTACTCTTACGGTCGCCGTGATGATGAATGGATGAAGCATACTTTATGGTTCTCTTCAGACAATCGTCTTGAGTACAAACCAGTCCGTTACAAGCCAGTATCGGTTGATGCGATTCCACCAGCACCACGTACATTCTAATCAGGAGAAGTAAGATGAGTAGAGGTACTCGTACATTTAATATCTACCGCTACGATCCTGACAAGGATAAAGCACCGTACATGCAAACTTTTAAACTTGAGTTGACTGACAAGCACCGTATGTTGCTTGATGCTCTTCTTGCGTTGAAAGTACAAGACGAATCTTTAACGTTCCGTCGTTCATGCCGTGAAGGTATTTGTGGTTCTGATGGTGTAAACATCAACGGTAAAAATGGTTTGGCGTGTCTTTGGAACCTAAACGATTTACCGGAAGTGATTACCATTCGTCCTTTACCAGGTCTACCTGTAGTAAAAGACTTGGTTGTTGACATGAATCAGTTCTACGACCAGTACAACAAAATCCATCCATTCTTGATCAATAATCAGCCTGCGCCAGCGAAGGAGCGTTTACAGTCTCCTGAAGAGCGTGAGCATTTAAATGGTCTTTATGAATGTATTCTTTGTGCATGTTGTTCAACTGCATGTCCATCATTCTGGTGGAACCCGGATAAATTCTTGGGTCCTTCAGCATTGTTGAATGCATACCGTTTCATTATTGACTCGCGTGATACAGCAACTCAAGATCGTTTGGCTCGTCTTGACGACCCATTCAGCTTGTTCCGTTGTAAAGGCATCATGAACTGTGTATCGGTTTGTCCTAAAGGTCTTAACCCAACTAAAGCGATTGGTCACATTCGCAACATGTTGTTAGACCAAGCAGGCTAATCTGTCGCAGTCAAAAAAAGCACACCTTAGGGTGTGCTTTTTTTATGTTTTAAATATTGTAATGTTTTATGGGTTTATGCAAAAAATGTATGCAATGGGTAGGGGGGATTAGTAAGTGCATCGAATCAAATGACTGGAATTGTTTAAAAATAAATCGAAATGACATGAAAGCTTAATTAAATTGTAGTTAAGTTGTTCGAATTGATAATTAAAGCACCAATCTCAAGTTTGAATCTACAAAGTTGAGATTAAAATGTTAAGATATAACGTAAATAAAGAGGGCCAGTTTAAATATTGTGCTCTCTTTTATTGTATTGGGTTTGCTGGCTTAGGACTATGGTCTACATTGAATCCAATTATTAAATAAAGCACCATAGGTTAGTTGAAAATTCTAAGTATGTATTTCGCTAATTTATGGAAGGTATGTGTCAAAAAAATCAATTGTAACGAGATAACATGTTAGGATTTGACACATCGCTATATTTAAAAAAAGCGCCTTATTTATGTACATTTTTTCAACATTTTAGAGTGTATATAAGGTTTATAAATAGAGATTAACCGTTTTAGAAAAAATAGGTCGCGTAGTTATTTTTTCTAAGTCGATTTGCAAAAAATTGCTCGGTTTCGGTCGAGTATTTAAATGAGTGATGATGCCAATGAGGGCGTTATGATTCATTATTCACATCGGGTTATTCCTGATGTAGTGATAACGCCTCATGGCTTATGCCTTATGGGGACTAGTGTCATGTTACCAATTTGACATTATTAATCATGGGTTCGCTTAAAAAGCATCCTGAAAATGTTTTTGCAATAGGAAATGGGTCCACAAATGCAAGAAGTTGCTGACGCTTTGCGTCTTGACACTGAACTAAGCGCTGACAGTGCAGCGTATATTGAAGAACTTTATGAACATTATTTGACGTCACCAGACTCGGTTGGAGCTGACTGGCGTGAATATTTCGATAAATTCCCTAAAGGTGATCAACCACATAGCAATGTACGTGAGCAATTCCTTTTATTAGGTCGCAATTCAAGCCGCGTACAACCTGTTGTTCAAAGTTCTGTAAGTTCTGAGCATGAACGTCGTCAAATTGGCGTTTTACAACTTATTGCTGCTTATCGTAATCGTGGTCATCAAAAAGCAAAACTGGATCCGCTAGGTTTGGCAAAACGTGAAGACGTGCCTGATCTTGATCTTGCTACGCACGGTTTAACTAAATCTGATCTCGATACAGTATTTAACACAGGTAACCTTGCACTAGGTAAAGCAGAAGCGACGCTTGGTGAAATGGTTGAAGCAATGGAAGCCGTTTATTGCGGTTCTATTGGTACCGAATACATGCACATTGTTGACACTAAAGAGAAACGTTGGATTCAACAACGTCTTGAAGGTGCGAAAGGTCAATTTAACTTTACTGCAGAACAGAAAAAGCACGTCCTTGAACGTTTAACTGCAGCTGAAGGTCTGGAAAAATTCCTGGGTAACAAATACGTTGGTGCTAAACGCTTCGGTGTTGAAGGCGGTGAATCATTTATCCCGATGGTAAATGAAATTATTCAACGTGCAGGTGCGGTAGGTTGTAAAGAAGTTGTGATTGGTATGCCACACCGTGGTCGTCTCAACCTTCTTGTTAACATCATGGGTAAAAACCCGGCAGATCTTTTTGGTGAATTTGAAGGTAAATCAATTCATAAAAAAGGTTCTGGTGACGTTAAATACCATCAAGGTTTCTCATCTAACGTAATGACTCCGGGTGGCGAAGTTCACTTGGCATTGGCGTTTAACCCATCACACTTGGAAATCGTTGGACCTGTAGTTGAAGGTTCTGTACGTGCTCGTCAAGTGCGTCGTAAAGACATTGGTGGTGATGATGTATTGCCAATCATCGTACATGGTGATGCAGCATTTGCAGGTCAAGGTGTAAACCAAGAAACCTTCCAGATGTCACAAACTCGTGGTTATACAGTGGGTGGTACAGTTCACATCGTGGTAAATAACCAGGTGGGCTTTACAACATCTGATCCACGTGATGCACGTTCTACAGAATACTGTACCGATATCGCGAAAATGATTCAGGCACCGGTATTCCATGTGAATGGCGATGATCCAGAAGCTGTGATCTTCGTGACTCAATTGGCACATGATTTCCGTCATACTTTCCGTAAAGACGTTGTAATTGACATGTTCTGCTACCGTCGTCGTGGTCATAACGAAGCGGACGAGCCAGCAGCAACACAACCAATGATGTACCAAGTGATCAACAAAAAAGTGACTACACGTACACTTTATGCAGATCAACTGGTTAAAGAAGGTGTTCTTGACCGTGCAGCTGCTGATCAAATGGTTGAAAATTACCGCGCAGATCTTGAAGCCGGTAAGCACGTTGCCAACGCACTGGTATTAGAACCAAATACAAAAATGTTTGTGGATTGGACCCCTTATTTAGGTCACGAATACACAGATGTTTGGGATACCACTTTCCCAATCGAACGCTTGAAAGAACTTGGCACTAAAATGCGCGAGCTTCCTGAAGGCTTCGTGATGCAACGTCAAGTCGCGAAAGTGATTGATGAACGCTTGAAGATGCAGACTGGTGAAATGCCATTGAACTGGGGTGCGGCTGAAACTTTAGCCTATGCAACCTTGCTTGATGAAAGCTACATGGTTCGTATTACCGGTGAAGACGTAGGTCGTGGTACTTTCTCTCATCGTCATGCGAAGCTGCATAACCAGGTGGATGGTTCAACCTATATCCCGCTTTGTCATATCAAAGAGAACCAGCCACGTACTGCAATTTACGACTCGCTTTTGTCTGAAATGGCCGTACTTGCATTTGAATATGGTTATGCAACCACAATTCCACACGGTTTAATTATCTGGGAAGCGCAATTTGGTGACTTCGCGAACTGTGCACAGGTTGTAATTGACCAATTCATCGCTTCAGGCGAAACCAAATGGGAACGTGTATGTGGTTTAACCATGTTGCTTCCACACGGTTATGAAGGTCAGGGTCCAGAGCACTCATCTGCACGTTTAGAGCGTTTCTTGCAGTTATGTGCTGAAGACAACATGCAAGTGATTACACCGACTACACCTGCACAGATTTTCCATGCTTTACGTCGTCAAGCGGTTCGTCCAATCCGTAAGCCATTGATCGTGACTTCACCGAAGTCATTGCTTCGTCACAAACTTGCAACTTCTACTTTAGAAGAGCTTGCAACCGGTACATTCCAGACTGTGATTGATGAAGTAGATCAAATCAACCACGCTGACGTGACTCGTTTAGTCCTTTGTGGCGGTAAGGTTTACTACGACTTGCTTGAAAAACGTCGTGCAGAAAATCTAAACAACACTGCAATCGTTCGTATCGAACAATTGTATCCATACCCAGAACAACGTATTGCTGAAGTACTTGCTTCTTATCCAAACTTAAAAGAAGTGGTTTGGACTCAAGAAGAGCCGAAAAACCAAGGTGCTTGGTTATTCATTGCACCGCGTTTATATGACGATGTAATGAAATCTGCTAAACAAGTTCGTATCAGCTACGCAGGCCGTCCAGCATCTGCTGCGCCAGCTTGTGGTTCACCTTATTTGCATGCAAAACAACAAGCTCAGCTAGTAAATGACGCATTGGCGATCGTAGCTGAACAATCAGGAGATTCTAAATAATGGCAACCGAAATTAAAGCACCGGTATTCCCAGAGTCAGTTGCAGACGGTACGATCGCAACTTGGCACAAACAACCAGGTGAAGCTGTATCACGTGATGAAGTGATCTGCGATATTGAAACCGATAAAGTTGTTTTAGAAGTTGTTGCTCCTGCTGACGGTACAATCGCTACTATCATTAAAGGTGAAGGCGAAACTGTTCTTTCTAGCGAAGTGATTGCTCAGTTTGAAGAAGGTGCGGTTTCTGGCGCTGCTCAAACTCAAGCAGTTCAGTCTGAAGGACAAGTTGAACAAGCTGCGTCTCAAACTGAAGCGGGTGCTGCACCTGTTGTTGAACGTGCTCAACCTGTTGCTGATCAAGCACCTGCGGTACGTAAAGCATTAACTGAAACTGGTATTGCTGCTGGTGATGTTACTGGTACTGGTCGCGGTGGCCGTATCACTAAAGAAGATGTTGCAAGCCATCAAGCTAAACCAGCGGCTCCTGCTGCTGCACCATTAAGCGTTGCTGTTGGTGAGCGTATCGAAAAACGTGTTCCAATGACTCGTTTACGTAAACGTGTTGCTGAACGTCTTCTTGCTGCTACACAAAGTACTGCAATGTTGACGACATTTAACGAAGTGAACATGAAACCAATCATGGAAATGCGTGCTCAATACAAAGATGCATTCGAGAAACGTCATGGTGCACGTCTTGGCTTTATGTCATTCTTTGTTAAAGCGGCAACTGAAGCACTTAAACGCTACCCAGCGGTAAATGCTTCAATTGATGGCGACGATATCGTGTATCACGGTTACTATGACATCGGTGTTGCTGTATCTTCTGAGCGTGGTTTAGTGGTTCCTGTACTTCGTGATACAGACCGCATGAACTATGCTGAAGTTGAAAATGGCATCCGTGGTTTTGCTGCAAAAGCACGTGACGGTAAATTGGGTATTGAAGACATGACTGGCGGTACATTTACCATTACTAATGGTGGTACTTTCGGTTCATTGTTATCTACACCAATCTTGAACACTCCACAAACTGCAATCTTGGGTATGCATAAAATCCAGGAACGCCCAATGGCTGTAAATGGTCAAGTTGAAATTTTACCAATGATGTACTTGGCACTTTCTTATGACCACCGTTTAATCGATGGTAAAGAAGCTGTAGGTTTCCTTGTGGCAATTAAAGAATTGTTAGAAGAGCCAGCTCGTCTTATCCTTGATCTTTAATTCTAAAGAATAAATCCATGGGCTTAGGGCGATCCTCTAAGCCCATTTTTGGAGATAAAAATGTCTCAACAATTTGACTTAGTTGTAATTGGCGGTGGACCAGGTGGTTATGAAGCAGCGATTCGTGCAGCTCAACTTGGTTTTAAAGTTGCTTGTATCGAAAAGCGTATTCATAAAGGCAAACCATCTTTAGGTGGTACTTGCTTAAACGTGGGTTGTATCCCGTCTAAAGCTTTACTTGATTCTTCACATCGTTATGAAGATACCGTTCAGCATTTAGATGATCATGGTATTACTACCGGTGAAGTTAAATTTGATCTTTCTAAAATGCTGGCTCGTAAAGATAAAGTTGTAGATCAATTGACTGGCGGTATTGATCAATTACTTAAAGGTAATGGCATCGAGTGGTTAAAAGGTACGGGTAAACTGCTTGCAGGTAAAAAAGTAGAATTTGTTTCTCACGAAGGTGAAACTCAAGTTTTAGAGCCTAAATACGTGATTCTTGCGACTGGTTCTGTGCCTGTAAATATTCCAGTTGCTCTTGTAGATCAAGACTTAATCGTTGATTCTACTGGTGCACTTGAATTCCCAGAAGTACCTAAGCGTTTAGGTGTGATTGGTGCTGGTGTAATCGGCCTTGAGCTTGGCTCAGTATGGCGTCGTTTAGGTGCAGAAGTTGTTGTATTTGAAGCAATGGATGCATTCTTGCCAATGGCTGATAAAGCTTTGGCAAAAGACTTCCAAAAACTGTTGACTAAGCAAGGTATGGATATCCGTATCGGTGCAAAAGTTGCAGGTACTGAAATCAACGGTCGTGAAGTAACGGTTAAATATAACCAAGCTGGCGAAGACAAAACTGAAACTTTCGATAAATTGATCGTTTGTGTAGGTCGTCGTGCCTATGCTGAAGGTTTATTGGCTGATGATTCAGGTATTAAATTGACTGAACGTGGTTTGGTTGAAGTAAATGACTGGTGTGCAACTTCTGTTGAAGGCGTATACGCGATTGGTGACTTGGTACGTGGTCCAATGCTTGCCCATAAAGCAATGGAAGAAGGCGTAATGGCAGTTGAACGTATTCACGGTCATGCTGCACAAGTGAACTATGACACGATCATTTCTGTAATTTACACACACCCAGAAGCGGCATGGGTAGGTTTAACAGAACAGCAAGCGACTGAAAAAGGTCACGAAGTTAAAACTGGCCAATTCGGTTTTGCTGTGAACGGTCGTGCTTTAGCTGCGGGTGAAGGTGCTGGTTTCGTTAAGTTTGTTGCTGATGCGAAAACAGATCGTCTACTCGGTATGCACGTGATTGGACCTGCTGCGTCTGATATCGTTCACCAAGGTATGATCGCGCTTGAGTTTGTATCTTCAGTTGAAGATCTACAGTTGATGACTTTCGGTCACCCAACTTTCTCTGAAGTGGTGCATGAAGCTGCACTGGCAGTCGATGGACGCGCAATTCACGCGATTCAACGTAAGCGTAAGTAATTCGAAAAAAGAGCGACTTAGGTCGCTCTTTTTACATTTCATGGTTGTTTTTATTGGAACAATCATCTAAAAATAAAGATAACGATTTTAAAAAATGCCAATACTGCTTTGACGGACGTCTGGGTATTGGTGGGTCATAACAAAGCAAAGAAGTAATAAAAGGTTATTCGATGAATTTACATGAGTATCAAGCAAAAGCGTTATTAAAAAAATATGGTATGCCTGTTCAAGAGGGTGTACTGGCAACCAATGCCGCAGAAACTGTAACAGCATTTGAGCAACTTGGCGGTAAGTTTGCCGTAATGAAGGCTCAAGTTCATGCGGGGGGACGTGGTAAAGCAGGTGGGGTTAAAGTCGTAAAATCAAGCGATGAAGCTGCTGAATATGCAAATGGCATTATTGGTACACGCCTTGTGACTTACCAAACCGATGCCAATGGTCAGCCGGTAAATAGTGTTCTTGTGTGTGAAGATGTCTATCCCGTTGAACGTGAATTGTACCTAGGTGCAGTGGTTGATCGTTCTAGCCGCCGCGTAACTTTTATGGCATCCACAGAAGGCGGTGTCGAAATTGAAAAAGTAGCAGAAGAAACCCCAGAAAAAATTATTAAGGTAGAAGTGGATCCTTTGGTGGGATTAATGCCTTTTCAAGCGCGTGAAGTGGCCTTTGCACTTAATTTAAAAGATGGACAAATCAATCAATTTGTCAAAATTATGACGGCTGCTTATCAGGCATTTATTGAAAATGATTTTGCCCTATTTGAAATTAATCCACTTTCAGTTCGAGAAAATGGCGATATCCTGTGTGTTGATGCCAAAGTGGGGATCGATTCAAACGCACTTTATCGCTTACCCGAAATCGAAGCAATGCGTGATAAATCTCAGGAAAATGAGCGTGAATTGAAAGCTTCTGAATTTGATCTGAACTATGTCGCACTTGAGGGTAATATTGGTTGTATGGTCAATGGTGCGGGTCTTGCCATGGCAACCATGGACATCATTAAATTATATGGTGGTCAGCCTGCGAACTTCCTTGATGTTGGCGGTGGTGCAACCAAAGACCGCGTTATTGAAGCATTTAAAATCATCCTTTCCGATTCTTCTGTACAAGGTGTATTGATCAATATTTTCGGTGGTATTGTGCGTTGTGACATGATTGCAGAGGCAATTATTGCAGCGGTTAAGGAAGTACATGTCACTGTACCTGTGGTTGTTCGCCTAGAAGGCAACAATTCAGAGTTGGGGGCAAAATTACTCGATGAATCAAGTTTGAAATTAATTTCTGCGAATGGTCTGGCTGATGCTGCAGAAAAAATTGTTGCTGCAGTGAAGGCGTAAGGGAGTATCAATCATGAGCGTATTAGTAAATAAAGACACCACCGTGTTGGTACAAGGTTTTACCGGTAAAAACGGAACTTTCCATTCAGAACAATCGATTGCTTATGGCACCAAAGTTGTTGGTGGAGTAACACCGGGTAAAGGCAGTCAAACACATTTAGGCCTTCCTGTTTTTAATACCATGAAAGAAGCAGTACGTGAAACAGGTGCAACTGCAACCTCTATTTATGTACCTGCACCTTTTGTGCTGGATTCAATTATTGAATCGATTGATTCAGGTATTGAGCTAATTGTGGTGATCACAGAGGGCGTACCAACTTTGGATATGCTTAAAGCCAAACGTTATCTTGAAACTTATGGTAATAATGCACGTTTAATTGGTCCAAACTGTCCGGGGATTATTACACCAGGTGAATGTAAGATTGGCATCATGCCGGGTCATATTCATCAACCGGGTAAAATCGGCATTATCTCGCGTTCAGGGACTTTGACTTATGAAGCTGTCGCGCAAACCACGAAACTGGGTTTGGGTCAGTCTACTTGTATCGGAATCGGGGGGGACCCAATTCCAGGCATGAACCAAATTGACTGCTTAAAACTGTTTCAGGAAGATCCGCAAACCGAAGCCATTATCATGATTGGTGAAATTGGTGGCACGGCTGAAGAAGAGGCAGCTGAATATATTCAGTCGCATGTGACCAAACCTGTAGTGGGTTATATTGCGGGTGTAACTGCACCTAAAGGTAAACGCATGGGGCATGCAGGTGCGATTATTTCAGGTGGCAAGGGCACTGCGGAAGAAAAATTTGCTGCTTTTGAAAAAGCAGGCATGGCATATACCCGTAGTCCAGCAGAATTGGGTTCAACTATGCTCCAAGTGCTGAAAGATAAAGGCTTAGCTTAATTTTTAGCGAAATAAAAAAAAGCTCTCATTTGAGGGCTTTTTTATTCAGTGGTATTTTTAAAATTATAGAAAATAAATTGATAACCAGTTTGAAATAAAACTTGTATATGTTTGAAAATTTAATTTTAAAAATTGTCGAATTGATAAGAGGATAGAAACTGTGCTATCTATTATAAATAGAAATACTCTCTTATAGAAAAAATATAAACAGATAAATATTAAATTTTTCACGGTTAAAATAAAGTGATAAGTATCACATTAACATATTAAAACACAAAATGAAACACAAAAAAGGGTTGATGTCAGTAGGTTTGAGGGTATTGTTTATTGGATTGCAACAATTAATAACAATGAATGATGAAGATGAATATTTTAAATATGAATAAAATTAATTCTAAATTAAATGTACTTACACTCTCTTGTGGCACTTTACTGTTTTCTACATTCCTGCATGCAGAAATATTGTATAGAGACACGGTTGATCCGCAACGTGAAGAGACAGTGAGTTTGATTAAGCAAGGGCAAGTAGATGCAGGTCTACAAAAACTCAGACAATTATTAATACTTCAACCCAATAATCAGAAATTGATTGCTGACTTTGTTGTAATGGCATATGAAAGTCAAAAATTTACCAACCAAGATATTAAATATCTTTCGGGTATACAAAGTAACCAATTTCCAGAATATGCCAAAGTCAATGTTCTAAAAGCCTTGCGGGATTTAAGAAAATTTGAATTAGCAGAACAATGGGCAAAAAAATTCGCTCAAACCGATCAAAATCAAATGTGGGTGGTGTGGATAGGTGTATTGCAGGCTGAAGCAGGAAAAACTGCTCAGGCGAAAAAAACTCTAGCCCCACTGGATATTAATTATATTGACCCTGATTATTTAGCCCAGCTCGCTTATGCCTATCGAATTTTAAATATGCCGGTTGAGGCATTAAATGCAGCTAGCTTAGCCGTTGAAAAAAATCCAGATAGTAGCAGTGCACAAGAACAGTATGCATTGGCACTTATGGTAAATGCTGATTATGCCAAAGCTGAAAAATATATTCAAAATAACCAAATACTCACGCAACAACCTCAACTTAGAACCAATGCCAAAATAAGTGAATTTACCCAACGCATTCAAAATGCAGTGCAATATTACAAGGCTGCAACGTATCGTGATCGTGGAAATATTGCTTATAAACAACTCAATCAAGTTATAGAAGATATGGCAAGGTATGAACCAGAACTGCCTAATGATCCCAATATCAAACGTCAATTTTATTATGAATATATATATGCTTTAAATGAGAGAAATTTGCCTGGAGAAGTCCTCGTACAAATCCCAAAAATTGGATTACCTATCGAGCAAATGCCTCCTTATGTACGTCAATCGATTGCAGATGCGTATTTAAAAAATAGGCAACCTAAATTGGCTGAGGCACAATATAAAAGTTTGCTGAAGGAAAAAAACTATCAAACTTATGAAGTTTATTCAGGTTTGTATTACGCATTAATTGAACAAGAAAAGTATAAGCAAGCCAATAATTTACTGTTAGAAATGGACGAAATGTTGCCTATTTATCGATATAGTAATGCAAAAGGAGTCGATAGAGTTACTCATGATGACCGTATGGAATATATAAACTTGGTCGGTCTCAATTATGTTTATCGCCATGAGTATGCTAAAGCAGAACAATATTTTGAAAAACTAGTCGCAAAAGCACCGAATAATGTGGTTTATCAAAGTAATCTTGCACTGGTGCAGCGTTGGCGTGAACAACCACAGCGCTCTGAGTGGACATTGGCGCAGTGGGATGGCGTTGAACCAGTTGATTCATCCATACGAATTAATCATTTAGAGAATATGCAGGCATTAGGTGATATTTCGGAATGGCGTAAGCAGAATGCTTATCTCATGGAAGCCATACCAGGAGATTCGGGTGTTATAAAAAGTAAAAAAGAACTTAATGATCGCAATCATGCCTCCATTCAGCATCAAAGTACTTTCTCAAAAAATGACTCTGATAATGCTGCTGTGCTCAATCGTTTGAAAGGGAGTCGCGAACGAGAGAATTTAACCCGTATTAATACCCCATGGTTTTTCGACACTTTTCGTGCTTATGCCAATCATAGCAATCGTTGGGCGAATTATGATGATGGCAAAATTAATGATCAACGTGTGGGGGTTGGACTTGAATGGGGGTCACACCGTAAAGCCGCGAATATCATGCTTTCTCAAAGTGTAGAAGGTCAAAACGATCGTTTTGGTGTAGAAGTGGATTGGTCGCAATGGTTAAATGATCATTGGCAGTATGTTTTAGGTTTTAATAGTCAGGCCGATATTCCATTACAAGCCATAAAAAAAGGCAATGAAGGTCAATCTTATACTTTTGGTCTGAACTGGAATCACAATGAGTCTCGTGAAGCGGGTACAACCTATCAACTCACTGATATCGATGATGGAAATACACGTCAGGAAGTTACAGCCTATTTAAAACAACGGGTTTTTGCAGCACCGCATAATATTACCAGTCTCATTTTAGGCGGGTATTACAGTCAAAATGATGATGTGCTCGTCGATTATTTCAATCCTAAAGAAAGTTATAGTGCAGAACTAACTTTACAGCATGACTGGATCACTTGGCGTAGACATAACAGAAATTTCACACAACATTTCGAAGCAGCCATTGGAACTTTTGGGCAAACAGGATTTTCCTCCAAACCGATTTATAACGCATTTTATCAACATGATTGGCAACTTTCGCGGACCTGGAATTTGAACTACGGCATAGGATGGGGAACACATCCTTATGACGGTGTAGATGAAAAAAGAACCTACGCAGTGGTTGGTTTTAAGGGGAATTTTTAATGAGAAAAATTGCAACAGTTTTATTTGCTGTAGTGTTGACAACAAATTTAACAATTCCTAGCGTGAGTCTGGCTCAAAATGTGAAAAATTCAGCAATTGAGATACCAGATAATCTGTTTGTAACCCTTACTTTTCATGATGTGCGAGATGATGTTGCTAAGGCCGGGGATTCAGATGTTTATGCAATTAGTACTAAAAATTTAGCGCAATATTTTGCCTGGATTCAACAAGAAGGCTGGCATCCCATTCGCTTAGAAGACGTATGGCAAGCCCGTCAAAAGAAAAAAAGTTTGCCTCCTAAATCAGTATTATTAACCTTTGATGATGGTGCATTAAGCAGTTATACCCGGGTTTTTCCATTATTGAAGCAATATAATTTTCCAGCGGTATTTGCAATTCCAACCAGTTGGATTAATGGCAACACCAAAGATGCCTATGCTGCCTATGGTGAAAATAATTTAATGAACTGGGATCAAATGCGTGAAATGCAAGAATCAGGTTTAGCCGAGTTTGCTTCACACTCAGACAATTTGCATAAAGGTATTCTTGCCAATCCACAAAAAAATATGCAGCCCGCTGCAATTACGCGTGAATATCTACCTAAGGTTGATAAATATGAATCTGAACAGGAATATCAAGAGCGAGTTATTGCAGATTTAAAAAAGTCTAAGGAGAATTTAGACTTTCAACTGGGTATTAATAGTCTAGCTATCTTTTGGCCCTATGGGGCAGTGACTAAAGAAAGTGAACAACTCGCGGCAGAGGCAGGATTGCCAATGTCCTTTAGCTTGGGCAGTATGTCTACGCTTGTGGACTCGGGCACAACATATCAACGTGGCTTGATTATGGATAACCCAACACCTGAAATGATTCATGAGGAAATGCTGGATTTTTTGACTTTTGCACGTGCGCTATATAAGCAACGCAAAAGTATTATTGGTTTCGATTTATCCGAAATGGTGAGTCCGAATAATCAAGTGTTTGATCAAAAACTCGGACAGTTATTAGATCAGGTGAATGCGTTAAAAACCGATACGATGGTATTAAAAGCAGTGGCTGATGAAAATGGTGATGGAAAAGTAGACGTTGCTTATTTTCCAAATCAGCAGCTGCGTATGCGCCAAGATTTACTGAACCGGACAGTTTGGCAAGCGCGTACACGAATTAGTAATCGAGTTTATGCAGAACTGCCTATTAGCCTGGAAACAAAACAAGGTTTTAAGCTTGATGAGTTGACAGCTGATTTAGTTAGGAATAATTCTTCAATTGAAGGTTTGATGATAGAAATGGGTGATGATTTCTTATGTGGTGTACAAGATAAAATTTGGGATGCTGCTTGTAGCCAGAAAATGAACCAAGTTTTTCAAATTAAAGAAAGAGCTAAAGAAAAGGCGAAGTATTACACGAATATTAGTAATAACTATCAAACTGCATTGAAAATGACATTAAGAGATAAGCATTTAGATGGTTTAAAGCTCTTACTTGATCAGTCTCTAGCACAGGGCGATTTCCTATATCTGGAATTTGATCCAGTTCGCGATCCTAAAATATTTAAAGCCATGCAAAAACAGTTACAACAATTGAATCTTAAACAGAAACAGTATTTGATTGTGAGTTTTACAGTTGATCCAAATGCATCTAAAAGTGAATGGAAAGAATATCAGTACGATTATCAAACCTTAAAAAAATTATCTGTACAAAAAATTGGTATTAATAACTATCACTTAAAAGATGGACAGAAGATTCAGGAAAATCTTTATCGGGAATTAAGCACCAATGGTAGTCCATTAACTTATCGAAATCCTTTTGAAGGCAACCTTGCCAAGGAGATGAAATAATGGAAGAGTTAAGTCAGTTTAGATTTAGTGATTTTTATTTTGGCTTTGCTTTTTTCTATCCCTTATTTATGGCATGGATTTGGATAGCGGGTGGTATATGGTTTTATTTAAAGCATGAACGAAAACAACCAGCAATACCAGCAGCTAGCGAACATGCCTGCAGTATTATTATTCCTTGTTTTAATGAAGAAGCACAGGTTCGAGATACTATTAAATTTGCGATGCAAACCCAATATCCAAATTTTGAAGTGATTGCGGTAAATGATGGCAGTCGAGATAAAACGGCTGAAATTTTAGATGAGCTTTTACTGCAATATCCAAAACTTAGAGTAGTTCATTTGGCTGAAAACCAAGGTAAAGCCTACGCGCTTCGTGCAGGTGCGATGGTGAGTCAAAATGAATATTTGGTCTGTATTGATGGGGATGCCTTATTACACCCGCATGCTGTGTTATGGATGATGTACCATTTGACAAAGTATCCTCGTGTTGGTGCAGTCACGGGTAATCCACGTATTGTGAACCGGTCCAGTATCCTTGGTAAAATTCAGGTCGGTGAATTTTCATCTATTATTGGCTTGATTAAACGTGCACAACGAACCTATGGACGTATTTTTACCGTGTCGGGTGCAATTGCGGGTTTCCGTAAAACTGCATTGGATCGCATTGGGTATTGGCGAGATGACATGATCACAGAGGATATTGATGTGTCTTGGCGTTTGCAGTTTGATCATTGGGATCTACAGTATGTGCCCAAAGCATTATGTTACATCTATATGCCAGAAACATTGAAGGGTTTATGGAAACAACGTTTACGTTGGGCACAAGGTGGAATTGAAGTCCTATTTGCTTATTCCTTAAGCTTATTTAAATGGAATTTGCGCCGGATGTGGCCGATTGCACTGGAATCCATTATCAGTGTGGTTTGGGCATATGTGATGACGGGTATTATTGTCTTATATTTATATGGTCTGTTTTTCTCTTTGCCGGGAGAGTGGGCAATTCAATCGCTCTTTCCTCAATGGTATGGAGTCATTCTAGGAATGACTTGTCTTGTTCAATTCTTTGTCAGTTTGTGTATTGATAAACCCTACGATAAAGACCGAATCTTCAGGAACTATTTTTGGGTCATTTGGTATCCTTTGTTCTTCTGGATTCTCACCATGTTGACCACGGTCGTTGCATTACCTAAAACAATTTTCAAAACTCAAAAGCGTGCTCGATGGGTCAGTCCAGACCGTGGTTTTAGAGGAGAGGTGAAAAATGACTAATATAGATAAATTTCATATTGTTAAAGATGAGTCGAAGTTGGAGCTTCCTGCCTATATTGATCAACCAGAATATGTACGAAATAAATCAGTGGGTTACAGTTTGCAAATTGCAGGTTGGTTTGTTTTTATGTGGTTGTTTATGCCACTGCTGACAGTGTTCTTCTGGTGGATCGAAGGTGAAACGATTTATCAACAATTGGTAATACAGGCAGCACCCGATAGCCAGCTGAGTCTAATGAATATCCTTATTATGATTGGTACCTTTATTTGTGTGCTGTTGCTTTGGGCAACATATAACTGGATTCGTTTTTATAAGCGTGAACGCCGTAGTACTCCTTTAGCTGTAGATGAACAACAGCTTGCCAGGAGTTTTAAGGTTAATAAGGTCGATATTTCAAATATGCAACAGGCAAAGAATCTAACCCTTTATTATGATAATAAAGGGAAGCTAGAATTTTTTGAGGTTAATCATCAGATAAAAAAGCGTGTTTCAGCTTAGATGGATGAGGATGTTGATTGACAAAATCATCAGGATAATAACCAATATGTTTTACCCCATGTTTTTCTAAAAACTTGATGGTTTCGGTAATTTCTTGGGTAGAGATTTTCTGATTATTTTTCCAATTCACAGCTTGAAGTTCAAAGATGGTACGACTCAATTCTGGGTCGTATTTTTTTGACTGTTGAATCAAGTCTAAATAGAATTGCTGATGATCATCGGCTTCTTCCATGTAGGGCATCGCCATGATGGCATTGTAATCATAGTATTGATATGTGCTGCGCATAGACTGGCTAAACCAATTTTCACTGACAGGATTCAATGCCACGGGTGCATACATATTCCGTGCAGTAAGAATGTTGGGTTGCTGTTGTTTAAGTATCTTGCTTATACCTTCAGCAAATTGGTCAAGATATGCTGTTTTGAATTGGGCTAATGGTGCTTGTTTTGGAGAATTGTGAAGTTTTGATACCTGCTCTGAATTAAACCCCCATGCTTGATACATCTTATGGGCAGGAGCAGAAATATCTTCATAATCACTCAGGGTAATATCATCATGATAGAGCACACCATCCACTGAATTGGACTTCATAAAATCTAAATAAATTTCAGAAACGTATTTAAGATTTTGTTGAGCAAATGGCGAAACCCGAATATAGCCCTGTTTCCCGCCTTCACTATGTGAAACATAGGGAATATGGTAGCTTTTTGGAAATTCCCAAGCCATTAAGGGTAGCCATGCATAGATATGGTGCACTTGAGTCTTGCTACGAATTTGCTTCACAAGGAGTGGAAAAAGATTTTCTCTTAATGGGATGTGACGGTTTTTAAAGTAAACCTGATCTGCCGAACCATTCGCGTCTGGATCAGCAAAAGCCTGTAAAAAAATGGTATTCGGCTGAATCTGCTGAATCCGTTCTATTAAAGTCCGAATATTCTCATGTTGCTGTTTTTTGTCCTTGTCATATACGTAATCAATATCGATATGCATAATGCGCATCTGATCAATTTTGGTGATTTTTTTTGCAGATGGGGCTGATTTTTTGACGGTATTCTGCTGAACAATCTCATCAATGGGGTGATTTTTAATTTGAGTTAAATTCGCAGAGTTTGCAGACAAAGGCAGACAGCCTATACTTAAATAAAGGCAGTGAGTGAAACGATTTTTATATATTTTTTTAAAATTTATCATTTTTTATACTCGTTTTTAAGCTGATTGTTCATTCTATAGCCCCTTTATTGTTTTGAAATTCAGAAACCGGTCGTGGCTACTCTTGTTATCAGATTTTAGTTGATAAAAGTTATTGAGCTTGAAGCAAATCTTGAATTGAAAGCTTTTTCATTTTGAATATGACATCTAGGACATAGGGATTGTTATTTAAAATCTTCCATAAATTTTGGGGGACAATTTGCCAGTTAAAACCAAATTGGTCTTTACACCAACTGCACCCGTCTTCAGTGCCATCTAAGGTGATTCCATTCCAGTAATAATCAATTTCAGAACGACTTTCACAAATCACCATAAAAGAAATAGAAGGATTAGTAGTAAAAGAGGGGCCACCATTAATACCAACAAATGGGACACCTGCAAATTTTACTTTTACCGCAGTTTCATGTTCTTGAATAATTTGGCTATTTGAGAAAATGGAGCAATACCATCCTAATACAGCTCTGGTATTATCTTTAAACCGAAAGGCGGGATAAATAGAGTGAGTCATTATTATGCTCTATATATGCAATATCAGCAGATAATGTAGCGTTCTACAGGCGTAACTCAAGTAAGTTTATGCAGAATAATTGTATAAAATTTATTCAGTTTAAAATAAAAAATGCAGCCTATTTAGACTGCATTTTTTTGAATTTTGAAGACTTACTTAGGTGTAGTCACTTGAGGCTTTAAACTTTGTGTTAAACCATTAATATCACCACCTTGAATACCCAGTTCATTCATCAGGCTATCAATGAGCGGAGCTTGCGTGCGGTAACGTAAGGCGCTGTTTACCACTTGATCAGACAAGGCAATTTGCCCTTGATCTGAATAGCCTTCACCTTGAGCGCCGCTACCACCAATGCCACCTAAGCCATTGACTTGCAGAATTTTAATATCATCAATATTTTCCATAGGCTTAACGCTTTCACGGATAATCTCGGGTAAATATTTTAATAAGGCCAAGCGAATCTGCATTTCGACCTGTTCGGTAGACAAGATGTTATTGGCTTCATTGACCGCACGGGTCCCTTCAGCATCGACTTGGTATTGTTTTTCCATCGCTTGTGCCAATAGAATTTTAGCATCTGCTTCACCTTTGGCTTTCAGGCGTTCTTTTTCAGCATCGGCTTCAGCAGCAATACGAATAGCTTCTGCATCATCAATCGCTGCTTTTTTACCTGCTTCTGCTGCAACGGTAATGGCAATTGCGTCTTTTTCTGCGGCTTGTTTTGCTGCAACCAGTTCAACTGCTTTTTGACGTTCTGCACGTTGCGTTTCGCGTACTGTAATGACTTCTTCTTCGGCTTTTACCGCTTCTGCACGGGCACGATCAGCTGAAGCTTTGGCTTCGGATTCTTCGCGAGATTTTTCGGCAATGGCAATGGCACGAATCTGTTCAGCCAGTTCAATGGTTTTCTTTTGTTCCACTTCGGCTTGTTGAATAATTTGTGACTTTTGAATGTTTTGATTTTCAACATCACGTGCCGCAGTAATCCGCTTTAAATCGACTTCACGCTCGGCAGCAATTTGTGCTTCTTCCGCTTCACGTTTTTTGGCAGCTTCTTGCATTGCAATTTCTGCCTGTTGTTCTGCTTTACGAATTGAAATTTCACGTTCTTGCTGCATTTTTGCATATTCTTCTTCACGCAAAATTTGCAAGCGTGCCTGTTCAGCTTCCAGGTTCTTGGTTTTAATGGCAAGGTCAGTATCTTGTTCAATGTGGTTACGCTTACGACGACGGTCTTCGATGGTTTCCGTGAGTTTGGTTAAACCTTCGGCATCGAATGCGTTTTGCGGGTTAAAGTATTTAAAACCAGTTTGGTCCAAACCAGTCAGTGATACTGTTTCAAGTTCTAACCCATTTTTAAATAAATCTTCAGACACCACTTGCTGAACTTTTTGCACGAAATCGACACGTTTTTCATGCAGTTCTTCCATTGCCATTTCAGCCGCAACTGCTCGTAATGAGTCAACAAATTTGCCTTCGACCAGATTCTTTAATTCATTCGGCGACATGGTTTTTTGACCCAAAGTTTGGGCTGCAGTTGCAATTGATTCTGCTGTAGGTTTAACCCGAACGTAGAATTCTGCCATCACGTCCACACGCATACGGTCACGGGTGATCAGGGCCTGGTCATCTGCACGACGAACTTCCAGACGCAGTGTGTTCATGTTGACCGGGATAGTTTCATGCAGCACAGGCAGTACAATGGCACCGCCACCTAAAATCACTTTTTCCCCACCAAAACCTGTACGTACAAAAGAAATTTCTTTGCTTGAACGTTTGTACAGTCTGGCAATAATGATCCCGATAATGATCAGTGCGGCAAAAATCACACCCGCGATGATTAAGATATTGTATAAATTCGACATTAACATTGTTATCTCAATTGTTTTATTAAAAGTAAAAAATTAAAGGGTAATGGCTTGAAAGCCAATTTTAGTTCTTTGGGTCAACACCACAGATTGACCTTGAGTGAAAATTTCATTTTGTTCGGGTTCAACTAAAACATAATGGGTTTGTCCAAACTGATCTTGAACTTTGGCCTGTGCGGGAGAATTGATTTTGGCTTCCCCTAAAATAATCACTGCCGTGCGTCCAATCAATTCTTCACTATAGATAGCAGTGGTTTCATCTTGCGGTAAAATTCTGGCAATGATCATGGCGCTATAACGAACCAATGGCATGCTCAAGAACAGGCAGGCAGGTGCAATAATCCAGGCGCTAAAAAAGTGTGCGGTAAAATGATGGAAAATACTTTGGATGATAAAACCGGTTAAACCATAAACGGTTAAGAAAATAATCAGCCAGACAAAAAGTGGCACACGACCCAAATACAACCAGTCTAAAACTTGGGTAAAAAAACTCTGATCGGCATCGAGGCCAATTTCAGCATGTTGTGCAGTGCTTAAATCATCCGGTAAAAATTGCTCCAAGAATCCTTGAGAGCCACCACCCAGTAAAAGCAAAATCAGTTCTAAAATGCCCAATAGCAACATCAGGCAAAGAGAAACGCTGAAAATGAGGTTGGAAGGATGAGTAATGAGTTCCCACATTATTTTTTATCTCTAGATATTTGTTCGCGTAAATTATTCAAGTTATTGGTTTTTGTTTAAAATTAAACTTAATTAAAGATAGCATTGAAGAATAAATTTGTCTAAAAAAACAAATAAATGAATTAATGTTTATGTAAATGTGAAGTCAGTTATTGAGCAGGTATATTATTTTATGAAGGAACATTCTTAGTAAAGTTTATAGAGGAGGATTTAAATTATCCATCCTGTAAAAGGGTAAAAAAGTCAAAGCCTAAGTAATACCGATCATCCATACTTATCTAAGATTAGTTGAATGAAAGGTATCTCAAAACAATCAGGTCTTAAAATTTAAGCAGAGCTTAATTCAAACAGGTTTGAATCCGGACTTTCATGTCTAAGGCTTGTTGCACAATAAAGCTTTTCATCCAATTGACTTGTTGTCCCATTGGATTGGTTTTAATTGCAGTATTGAGGAAATCTAATTTGGGCTGATTGAACAATTGATTTTCAATTGCTTCTTCAAGTTGTGCGCTATTTGCTGCAAGCGGAATACTGACCAAATAGAATGCTTTGGGATAGTTATAAAAGGCATAAAGCAAGTTAAATGCCTTTTGATCGGCCTTCAAATTTCCCGCACCAATTTCGTAGCTTCGATCCTGATTGCTATGGGTCACTCCAATCAAAAAATCAAAATGATTATCCGAAAGTCGTAGACCAAATTGAAGCCCGATTTGGTCAGCAGTAAGCTCATGTTGAACAAAGTTATTCAGGATAGAGCCATCATCATTTAAGGGTTCTTGAAGGACCAGTAAATGATTGTTGTGTTGATAGATATAGCCGGCAAGTTGTGCATGTTCTAGGCTGGATTTAACGGTGTCGATAGTACGCGTAGGCATAATTCAAAAGAACATAGGAGAGGGAAGGGAGTTTCGATACTGTATGGAATTTACCAGCCGAATAAAATATAGATTTTAGATAAAAAAGCGATCAGCTTAGATTTTGTACATTTTAATATTTGGTTGTGGTCGTCGCTAGGCTTAAGTAAAATAACAAAACATTAGACCTCTTTCATAAATCATTTTTTGCTCAGTTCCAAGTTGTAGATTCCAGCGATTAAATTGAATCTCAAACCAAGCCTTTTACCTCTATTTCGATAACGCTCAGCAAGGATTTTGAAGGTTTTCAGGCTGCCAAATACATGCTCAATTCCGATTCTTCTTTTATTGATTTCTTGATTATAGATTTTCAATTCAGGATCCAATTTACAGTGTCTTTTGGCTTTTAATGGCAACAGGCTATTCGGATACAACACATAAATCCCCTGATAGCCTTTATCTGCAAGGATAAAAGCCCCAAAAGGAATCTGGTTTAAATTGCGTTTGAACAACTCGAAATCATGCACTGCACCGCGACTGGTACATAAACTCAGAATTTGCTGAGTTTTGTAGTGAATCATGGCCTGTACTTTAAAGGTGTGCGTCTTTTTCTTGCCGCTATAGCTTTTCTTCTGTTTTTTTAGGCCTTTGGATTGGAATTTCTGTGGCATCTACGATCACAACATTCCAGTCTATGCCTTCACCTTCGGGCAAATTCTTCGGTAAATTAAAAAGATTGGACTGAATCAGACAGTCTTCAACATGACGTACAATTCTTGATGCTGTTGGCTCTGAAACTCCATAGCTTGTCGCAACGTGAAATAAGGTTCGGTATTCCCGCCAGTAGCTTAGACAGAGAAGAACCTGATCCTCCGCACTTAACTTGGGCGGTCTGCCTTTAGTTGCAACATGCTTTTTCAATTGCTCAACCATCAAATAGAAGGTTGACCAGGAGATGCCCGTGTATCGCTTGAACTGTGTTTCAGAAAGCTTTTTTGAATCGATGTATTTCATCCGTAGATTATGCACGAATGGTCGTAAATATAGGGTACAAATATCGATCAAAAAGATGATCACTTTTTGAGTTATGAAAGAGATCTATTATTTAAGTGAATCATTAATAAAAACTTATACTCATTATTAGCTAATCTTTATATGACAATTTTGCATATCAATATAATAAAACAAGCAATAGTTGGGATAACTAAATCTTTATAATGAATATATATTTTTTTAAAAGTGTAATAAGTACACGTTGATCTGAGCTGGTGTTGTCAATGTCCATAAATGAGGAAAGACTTACTCATCTTAAACAGCTTGAAGCTGAGAGTATTCACATTATCCGTGAAGTGGCTGCCGAATTTGAAAATCCGGTGATGTTGTATTCCATTGGTAAAGATTCTGCAGTCATGCTGCATCTTGCTTTAAAAGCATTCTATCCTGCAAAACTCCCATTCCCGCTACTACATGTAGACACGGGCTGGAAGTTCAAAGATATGATCACATTCCGCGATAACATGGCTAAAACCCATGGTTTCGATTTGATCGTGCATCAGAACAAAGAGGGTGTTGAGGCTGGGATTAATCCGTTTGATCATGGTAGTTCTAAATATACCGACATCATGAAAACTCAGGGCTTAAAACAGGCACTTGATAAATATGGTTTCGATGCCGCTTTTGGTGGCGCGCGCCGTGACGAAGAAAAATCACGTGCTAAAGAACGTGTATATTCTTTCCGTGACAGCAAACACCGTTGGGATCCGAAAAACCAGCGTCCTGAACTTTGGAATCTTTACAACGGTAAAGTGAACAAAGGCGAAAGTATTCGTGTGTTCCCATTATCAAACTGGACTGAGCTTGATATCTGGCAATACATCTATTTGGAAAGCATTCCATTAGTACCGCTTTATTTAGCTGCAGAACGTCCTGTGGTTGAACGCAGTGGCACACTGATTATGATTGATGATGAACGTATGCCTCTACAAGAGGGAGAAGTTCCACAAATGAAATCGGTACGTTTCCGTACTTTAGGGTGTTACCCGCTTACGGGTGCAGTTGAATCAACTGCCAATACCTTGCCGGAAATTATCCAAGAGATGCTCTTGGCGACCAGCTCAGAACGTCAAGGTCGTATGATTGACCATGATGAAGCAGGCTCGATGGAGAAGAAAAAACAAGAAGGTTACTTCTAATTTTTCGATCTGAACCCGATTTCTAAAGTATGTGGAGTTTGAGCGATGTCTCATCAATCTGAACTGATTAGCCAAGATATTTTGGCGTATTTGAAACAACACGAAAATAAAGACTTACTGCGTTTTTTGACCTGCGGTAACGTGGATGATGGTAAATCGACTTTAATCGGTCGTTTGCTTTACGATTCAAAATTGATTTATGAAGATCAATTGCAAGCTGTAACCCGTGACTCTAAAAAAGTCGGTACGACTGGTGATGCACCTGACTTGGCGTTACTTGTAGATGGTTTGCAAGCTGAACGTGAACAGGGCATTACCATTGATGTGGCGTATCGTTATTTCTCTACAGAAAAACGTAAGTTCATCATTGCCGATACTCCGGGGCATGAGCAATACACGCGTAACATGGCGACAGGTGCTTCAACTTGTGACCTTGCGATCATCTTGATTGATGCGCGTTATGGCGTGCAAACTCAGACCCGTCGTCATACGTATATTGCAAGCTTGCTGGGTATTAAGAACATTATTGTTGCGATCAACAAAATGGACTTGGTTGAATTCTCTGAAGCGCGCTTCAATGAAATTCAGGCCGATTATGCCAACTTCGTGAGCCAATTGGGTGACCGTAAGCCAAGCAACATCATCTTTACGCCAATTTCTGCATTGAATGGCGATAACGTGGTGAACAAGTCTGAAAATACGCCATGGTACAAGGGTGAAACCTTGATGGGCACGCTTGAGTCTGTCGAGATTAACCGTGATACCGCGAAACGTGATTTCCGTTTCCCTGTCCAGTATGTAAACCGTCCGAACCTCGACTTCCGTGGTTTTGCAGGTACGATTGCGCTGGGTGAAATCAATGTCGGCGATAAAGTTGTGGCTTTACCATCAGGTAAGTCATCAACAGTGAAAGAGATTGTTACTTTTGATGGCAACCTTGAACATGCATTTGCAGGTCAAGCGGTGACATTGACGTTAAACGATGAAATTGACGTATCACGCGGTAATATGTTGATCCGTGCGGATCAGGGTATTCCAGCCATTTCACGTTCGGTTAAAGCGACCGTGGTCTGGATGGCGGATCACCCGCTGGTAATTGGCAAGTTGTATAACATCAAAATTGGTACACAAACGGTTCCTGCCAAAGTGACTGGCATTAACTTCCGTACCAACGTGAATACACTTGAGCAAATGCAAGTGGATCATCTTGATCTAAACGCGATTGCCAATGTGATTATTGAATTTGATGCGCCAGTGGTCTTTGACCGTTATCAGGACAGCCGTTACACCGGTTCGTTTATCTTCATTGATCGTTTGAATAACGTGACGATTGGTGCGGGTATGGTGGAAGAGTCTGTTGAATGGGCTGCACATAGCAACCCTGTCACAGCAGAAGACCGTGCGGCACGTTTGGGTCAAAAACCTGCATCAATTACAGTATCTGCTAAAGCATTGGAAAATGCCCAAGCGCTTGAAAACTTGTTGTTGCAACAAGGCATTGTAGCGATTGCGAAAGCTGACCTTGATGCTGCGCAAGTTGCACTTCTTCGTGAGACAGGTATTGCAGTGATTACCACTGTTGCAGAAGGTACAGATGTAAGCTTCACGCAAGAGTCTGTGGAAGAACTGGCTGAGAAGATTGTGGAATTGGTTCGTCTATAAGACTGGGCTGATTTAAAAGAAACCCGCTGAAAGGCGGGTTTTCTTATTGCAAAGATTTACATAAGATGGTTAGCGATATTAAGACTTGTCATCCATCCATATCACAATGCGTGCAATGAGCAGGAACAGTAAAAAACAGAACTGGAATACAGCTGTAAAAATCATGATCCAGCCGCTATTTCCCGGTGTTTTTCTGGCGTCAAGTTCAATCACAAAAGCTAAAATCGCAATCACGATTTCAAAAACAATAACGGTCTTTAACAACCAAGACCACGGAAAGCGTAACAACCAGGTTAGGAAAATAATACCCAAGCAGGGAAGCACAAAAAATAGAAAGATAATTTTTAAGTCCATAAAAATTCAGCATTTTTATCGTTAGTGTTGTTATTCACAATAAGTGGAATAAAAATAGAAATAAAGCCTTAGAAGCTGAAATCAGGATGTAATAATTAATTTGCTATTTTGATAATGAGCAAAAATAATTATCTACTACTGAATTGCATCAATAAGGTTTTTCAATTCATTCAAACTTTTCACACCTGCAATCCTTTTAATGATTTCTCCATTTCTAAAAATAAGCGTAGAGGGCAAACCATAAACGTTATAGCGTAAGGTCAGAATTGGAGATTGATCCACATTAATCTTACCAAATTTAATTTCAGGCTTTACTTCAGCATAGTGTGTCGCCAGTTCAGCAAAGACCGGAAAATTCTGAACACAAGGCTGACACCAGTCTGCATAAAAGCGAATCACTGCAAAACCTTCAAACCATTCAAAATCACTGTAATTATTTTCTGTGTACTCAATAATCTTGCTCATATCAAATCTAATATCAATTTGCTGAATAGTACTTTGATTATACATAAGTCCATTGTTATTCATTCCTGTGCAGGTTTATGTTCAAATACATGAAACTTGAAAAGTATTGAATAGATCAGGAAGAAATCATGTCACAAGCCAATATGCAGCAAGTCATCATCACAGAGCCGGGCGGTGTCGATAAACTTGCCTATGAAACTGTTGCAGTACCAACAGTAAAAGCAGATGAGGTTTTAGTTAAAGTCCATGCGTTTGGTATTAACCGCCCAGACATCTTGCAACGCCAAGGCTTGTACCCAATGCCTAAAGGTGTAACACCAGTTCCAGGTTTGGAAGTTGCAGGTATTGTTGAATCTGTAGGTAGCGATGTCACTAAATTTAAAGTCGGTGACAAGGTTTGTGGCTTAACTAATGGTGGCGGTTATGCAGAATATTGCGTCGTACCTGAAAGCCAAACATTGACTATTCCTGAAGGCGTAAGCTTTACTCAGGCAGCTGCTATTCCTGAAACATTTTTTACCGTGTGGGCAAATGTATTTCAAATGGGTAAAGCCAAAGCAGGGGAAACTGTATTGGTTCATGGGGGTGCAAGCGGTATTGGTACAACTGCGCTGATGCTGTGCAAATCACTTGGAATCAAAACTTTTGCAACTGTGGGTTCGGATGACAAAGTTACGGCTATTGCAGATTTAACCACGGCGATTAACTACAAGACTCAAGACTTCGAGCAAGTGATTAATGAAGCCACTGACAATGGTGGGGTAGACGTTATTTTAGATATGGTCGGTGCGCCATATTTGGAACGTAACCTGAATTTATTACGCCGTGATGGTCGTCTGGTTTATATTGCTTTCTTGGGTGGTGCTAAAGCTAAAGATGTGAAACTCGGTCAAATCATGATGAAGCGTTTGACCATTACCGGTTCAACCATGCGTGCACGTACCACGGCTGAAAAAGCGGAGATTGCGCAAGGCTTGCAAGAAACCGTCGCACCATTATGGGTAAAAGGTGAATGCTTGCCTATGATCTATAAGACATTTAAGTTTGACCAGATTCAGGAAGCACATGCGGCTATGGATACAGGCGAGCATATTGGTAAAGTTGTGGTGCAAATCATTTAATTTTTCTCCTATTAAATAAGATAAGCCAACGAATGTTGGCTTTTATTTTGCATAAAATAGGATAAGTAATTCAAATTAATTTATTGAAAAACAGTGATGATATTTTAAAAAAATGGTAAAAAGTGTCAAACATTTGACACAACCTGTCAAAACTAAGGAGTAAATTAGCACTTAGATTTAATCTGACCAAATTGTTTGGTTTTGGTTGAGAATTCATGCAATAGAGGGAATGTATTATGAAAATAGTTTCAGCTCCATATACTCATGCCCACAGCTTCCGTGCATTAAAGCGTCTGCATAAAGCCATTATTCGTAATCAGGTATTACCTTGTAATCTGCATAAGCTTTATCAAGCCATGCTTCATTTAGAGCGTTATGTCGAACGGCTCAATCGTAAACGTTCTAAAAACCGTGTTGTAAGTCGTATTAAAGCGTAATTTGAGCATTGCCTATTAGCCTTAAGTTGAAGTGAATATTTGAAATTTAGTTTTTATTTGGCTGTATAATTTTTTTCATAATTTAAAAATTTTAAGCATTTTATGCACTGTGCTGTAAAAGCGCAAAGAGGGTATCTATGAAGGGCAATGCGTCAACGCATGAGCGCCTTGCGGAACGTTTGGCAAGTTATTTTAACCAAACTAAATATAGGGCATCAGTTGAGTGTACAGGAGCTGGCGCGTGAGTTTCAGGTCAGTACCCGAACTATTGAACGTGATTTTGATCGACTAAATTCTTATCTTCCTTTAATACAGGATGCACAAACCAAAAAATTCTATCTGGAATCTTCTTATCTCGGGCGTTTCAAATTACAGGATATTAAAAATTTCGCGCAATTGTCGGGAATTAATGATCTTTATCCTTCTTTGGATATTTCATTTTTAAGGGAGTTATTTGATAACCGCGCCAGCCTGGTGTTTTCTGCCAAAGGCTACAATTTTGAAGATGCGACGCAGTATGCTGAACACTTTAAGACACTGACTGGCAGTATTCAAAAAAGACAGCAAATCGCGTTGTTTTACAGAGGTCAAATTCGGGTTGTAAAGCCTTATCGGTTGATTCATCACATGGGTAACTGGTATTTGGCGGCTGTACGCAAGCAGAAATTTCGGGTTTACCGTCTTGGTCGTATTGAAAAAATTATCTGCAGCCGTCGACTTTCACAGTTTGAACATGATCAGGCTGTTCTGCAGCAATTAAAAGATGAAGATGGTATTTGGTTTCAGCACGAAAAACAGGAAGTGATTTTATCTGTACATCCCGATGTCGCAATTTATTTTAAGCAACGCAGAATTTTTCCCGAACAAGCGGTTTTAAGTGAATCGGAAACAGGGGAATTGGTAATTTCATGTCAGATTCGGCATCAGAAACAGTTGAATCCATTGGTACGTTACTGGATTCCTTATCTGAAAATTCTCAAGCCGGCACATTTACAGCAAGAGCTGGATAATAGCTTGCAAGGTTATTTAAAAGAAGCTCAGTAATAAATAACGGCAAAAATGAAATAGCGAGAAGTCTGGAAGAAATTCCAGACATAAAAAAACCAGCATTAAGCTGGGTTTTTTATTGCACCATTTTAAGAAGTATTAAAATGGTGCCCGAGGCCAGACTCGAACTGGCACGCTTTGTGGGCGGGGGATTTTAAATCCCCTGTGTCTACCGATTTCACCACTCGGGCATTTTTAACAAGATTGGAGGCGGAGGTCGGAATCGAACCGGCGTACACGGAGTTGCAGTCCGCTGCATGACCACTCTGCCACCCCGCCATCTCTTGTTGCTGCGTATATTATCAAGCCCTGAAAAAAAAACAATAGTAGATTTATGCAGATGTGCAGAAAAGCAGCATATAACGGAAAATATTTAAAATATTCATGTAGAATGTGCGAAATTGATTCATATCAACACTTGGGAGAAGTGCCGTGGCATTAGTTCTAGACGGTCGTGCATTGGCGAAGCAAATTGAAGCTGACTTGTTTACTCGCGTAGAAGCGCTGAAAGCAAAATCAGGTCGTACTCCAATCCTTGCGACGATTTTGGTAGGTGATGATGGTGCATCTGCAACTTACGTGCGTATGAAAGGAAATGCTTGCCGTCGTGTCGGTATGGATTCATTAAAGGTTGAGCTTCCTAAAGAAACGACAACTGAAGAATTACTTGCTGAAATTGAAAAATTAAACGCAAATCCTGATGTGCACGGTATTCTGTTGCAACACCCAGTACCGGCTCAAATTGATGAGCGTGCATGTTTTGATGCAATCTCGCTTGAAAAAGATGTTGACGGCGTAACTTGCCTTGGTTACGGTCGTATGGCAATGGGCGAAGCAGCCTATGGTTCAGCGACTCCTGCGGGCATTATGACCATTCTGAAAGAAAACAACATCGAAATCGCAGGCAAACACGCAGTTGTTGTTGGTCGTTCTGCAATTTTGGGTAAGCCAATGGCTGCAATGCTGCTTGAAGCAAATGCAACAGTAACGATTTGCCATTCACGCACGCAAAATTTAGCTGACTTTGTTAAACAAGCGGACATTATCGTTGGTGCGGTAGGTAAGGCTGAATTGATCCAAAAAGACTGGATTAAACAAGGTGCTGTGGTTGTTGATGCTGGCTTCCATCCACGTGATGGTGGTGGTGTAGGTGACATCCAACTTGCAGGTATTGAAGAAGTTGCTTCTGCGTACACGCCTGTTCCGGGTGGTGTCGGTCCAATGACCATTACCACTTTGATTCGTCAAACGGTTGAAGCTGCTGAAAAAGCTTTGGGTTAATTTAATCCTCCCTAACCCTCCTTTTTCAAAGGAGGGAATTTACATCTAAAATCCTATTGTTTAGTAGTAGGTTTCCCCTCTTTTTTAAAGAGGGGTTAGGGGAGATTCCTTTAAGATATAAATACCAATTAAAAGAATTCCAATGAGCTGTACATTCCAATTTCCCAAAGCCCCAGAACATCTTATCCAAGCCTTGCATGATGTGATTCCGCATTGTGAATTACAGATGCAGCAGTTACCTGATACACCAATTTCCTTATGGTTGATTCCACCTGTATTTCCAACAGATAAGCTTGATGATGAAGTCATTCGCCGTATCTGGAATGATACGCCATACTGGATATTTTGCTGGGCATCAGGGCTTGCAATGGCTCAGTGGCTCTTGGTAGAGCCGCATCATGTCAAAGATAAGGTGGTGCTCGACTTTGGTGCTGGATCGGGCGTAGTGGCGATTGCAGCGAAAATGGCAGGGGCTAAACGCGTTATTTGCTGTGATATAGATCCAATCAGTTTGGATTCATGCCGTGCCAATGCTGAATTGAATGAAGTGGAGCTGGAATATCTGGATGATTTGTATAAGGTAGAACAAGTCGATGTGCTGTTAGCAGCGGATGTTTTATATGATCAATGCAATCGTTTTTTTCTGGATGAATTTTTAAAATTCGCCCCAGAAGTATGGGTTGCAGATAGTCGGGTGAAAAACTTTAGTCATCCTAAATATCAAAAACTAGATGAACGTAGTGCCACGACTTGGCCAGATCTGGATGAATCTAAAGAATTTCGAAATGTCAGTTTTTATAAGACGCTGTAAACAGCGTCTTTTTTATTTAACAAGTCATTTAAAGCGATTAAGAGCAAGTATAACGAACCACACTCAATGTGCTTGGATGAGTAGCATCCAAAGTGTTACGAGTTGCCATGTCTTCACTATTGTATAGGTCAGGGGTGTTGCTTAAGCTCACACTGGTGCGACTGTGACCAAGTTGACGACCATATTGTGGAGTTTGTATTGCGGGATTGGCAATTTCACTAATGCTTAAAATATCTATTTTGTATTGTTTATTTGAACCCAATACTTTTTGACAAGCACGTTGTAATTTTCTCTCATCCACTTGTTGGTTTTTGCGACCTGACAAAGTATAAGCCAATGTTGCACGGCCATTGGACTGACTTTCAATCTGATATCCGACATTACCATTATATGGACGTGGTGTGCTTTGACACGCAGCAAGTCCAAGCGCCATAAAACCTAAGCCAAGCAATTTATATGTATTGTTCATCTTCAAAAGTTCCAAGCGTTGTTATTGTATTGAGTATGCCATAAGCTTGCTTTTTTAACGATGTGATCAAGACGTATATCCAATAAAAAAGCTTTCCAATTGTGACAACTTGAAAAGATTTTTTAGATGATTAATCAAATAAATACGCTAGGTTTAGTCGTCGGTAATTATGCTGTGTTTTTTGGTGTCTTTCATAAAGATATAAGTAATTAGAGACAAGCCAATCATGAGAGTAAGGTAATAGAAGAGGTGGTTTTCATGACCTGCATTTTTAAAGCTCAGGGCAACCAGTTTTGCTGTACCACCCAATAAAGTATTGGCAGTTGCAGTGGTTTTTTCAAAACCGGAAGTATTGACCAGATATTTTTGCAAATAGGTCGTAAATGTACTGAAAGCAAGCGTACCGCCGGCAGTCAACATGATCACAGTAAAGGCTTGTTTGGGATATTGAGTAAATAAAGCCAGTGCACCTGATTTAAACCCACCATCATGTTTTTGCTTCTTCATGCGATTTTAGCCTAAGCATCATTTTGATTTTGTACGTTTAATACATTTAACTCATTACTTTTATTCAATAGAACAGACAAATAAAAAAGCCTCTCATCTAGGGCCTGTCATCAATTAGCTTGAGAAAATCTAATCTGTCCTCATTATTTTTTCATGACTAAACGCTATGCATTAAGAGATGATCAGTGGCAACAGATTAAGGATCTGTTGCCCGGACGAGCGAGTACTGTTGGAGTAACTGCCAAAGACAACAGGCTATTTGTTGAAGCAGTATTGTATCGGTATCGTTCAGGTATTCCGTGGCGAGACTTACCAGAACGCTTTGGGGATTTTAGAGTCGTGCACACTCGCTTTAGCCGTTGGGCTAAAGCAGGCATATGGCAGAAAGTTTTTGAAGTACTGGCAAAGAATAGTGATAATGAATATGCCATGCTGGACTCAACCATTGTGCGCGCTCATCAACACAGTGCCGGAAAAAAAAGAACAGGCGATCGGACGCAGTAAAGGTGGCTTAAGTACCAAAATTCATGCCCGTACCGATGCTTTAGGCAATCCAACAGGATTTTATCTCACTGCCGGGCAGGCTCATGACTTAAATGGCGCTGATATGCTGCTGGACTTATTGTTAAGTCAGACTTGGCTCATGGATAAAGCCTACAATTCCAAGGATCGGGTGATTGATCCAATCCATGAGATCAAKGGTCAGATCGTGATGCCGTCCAAAAGTAACGCGATTGATCAGCGTGATTATGACCCACATCTTTATAAGGCAAGACATCTGATCGAGAACTTCTTCGCCAAGCTCAAGCAGTATCGAGGTATTGCTACGCGCTATGATAAATTGGCTCAAAACTTCCTGTCAGCGATCTACCTTGCCTCAATCATGATATGGCTTAATTGATGACACGCCCTAATACAAGTAATAACAAAGCACAAACAATATCGCTCTTTAATCTACCTCCTTTTCTACGTAATTTTAAAAGTTGCATTGCCCTATTGATCCTATCACTGAGCACCATCGCTTTAGCTGCATGCAGCAAACCGAATACCAATACCCATGAAACTAATCAAGCACCTGAAAATACTGCCAATCAAACTCAATCTATGCAGCCTACCAATACTCAACCTGTAACCTCGATGGGTGATACTGCAGAAACTTCACTGGATTGGGTCGGTGAGTATAAAGGTGTTTTTCCATGTGCCGATTGCCAAGGCAATGAAACAGAACTTGAGTTAAAAGCAAATGTAACTTATGAATTAACACAAGAATATTTGGGGAAAGAAAAAGGCAATGAATTTAAGGTGAAAGGCACTTTTAGCTTCGATCCGGATAATCCATCGGTCATTCGCTTAGATAAAGCCGGTGAAAATCTTAAATTTTTTATCGGTGAAAATTTTGTAGAAGCGCGTGATATGAATACAGGAAAAGCCATAGATTCAAAACTTAATTATAAATTACAAAAAGATCTTCATTAGTTTAGCTCCTTTACTCCCCTGCATAAAAAGCATGAAATATGGCTTGTTTAGCCTCTCCATTTTGCATACTCGTCACGATTTGCTACAAATAAATCATTTATTTGGCGACTTCATACTAGCGAGATCATCCGGTTATGCTTATGGTTAGCAAAATATCTTTCTCATTAAAAGATCATTATGAAACAAACGATGATTACGCTTAGTTTTTTTGCCCTGTTACTTTCAAGTGGCTGCGATAATTCAAGTACATCATCCCTGAATGAAAAAGTTAATCTACCTGAGCAGCGTTCAAAACCGATACAGGTTCAAATTCCGGATTGGGTAGGCCATTACAAAGCATTTATTCCCTGTGATACGTGTGAAAAGAAACTCGTTTCTCTCCGACTTCATCAAAACAAAACTTATACCCTAAAGGAAATGAGCTTCTTTAAGCAAAAGATTAAACAAAAACAGTCTTCGGGTACATTCACTTTCGATGAGCAAAATTCAAAGTCATTGCAATTCATTGACAATAAAACCAAACAAAATCGTTATTTTTCTTTGCATGATCATTCAATAGAACCCCTGGATCAAAATAAAACCCAATTCAAAGATTTTGAAAAATACCAAATTCCACAAGTGCAAAATATTGAAGTGAATAATGCACTTAAATATGTAGATATTCAGGCTGATTTATTTAAATCAGAAAAAATAGAATCTAATGGCATTGAAAGCACAAAATTGACCTATTTTTTTGAAATTAATAATCATTCAGATCGACCACTTAAATTACGCGACAGCGATATTGTTTTAGTGGATGCTAAGAATAACGAACATATTTCTACGATTGAAAATGATCCAATCTCGCCTATTAAACCCAATAAAACCCAACATGAACTAGTCTCATTTATTTATCCTGAAACCTATCAGGCTGCTTATATTAAAATTAAATAATTTAAATATTAATAAAAAAATCCCCGAAAAATGCGGGGATTTTTTCAGATCGGAATGATCAGTATGAATTACATCATACCGCCCATACCACCCATGCCGCCCATATCTGGCATTGCAGGTTTGTCTTCTGGGATATCAGTGATCATGCATTCAGTTGTAAGCATCAATGCAGCAACAGAAGCAGCGTGCTCAAGTGCAGAACGCGTTACTTTTGCCGGGTCAAGGATACCCATTTCAAGCATGTCACCATATTCGCCAGTTGCAGCGTTATAACCGAAGTTACCTTCGCCATTTTTAACAGCGTTGATCACGACAGATGGTTCATCACCTGCGTTTGCAACGATTTGACGAAGCGGTGCTTCGATTGCACGACGTAAAATGTTAATACCTACATTTTGATCATCATTTGTACCAACCACACCATCAAGTGCTTTAGCTGCACGTACTAGCGCAACACCACCACCTGCAACAACACCTTCTTCAACCGCAGCGCGAGTCGCGTGAAGTGCATCGTCAACACGGTCTTTTTTCTCTTTCATTTCAATTTCAGTTGCAGCACCGATTTTAATCACTGCAACACCGCCTGCTAATTTAGCAACACGTTCTTGAAGTTTTTCTTTGTCGTATTCAGACGTAGATTCTTCAATTTGAGCACGAATTTGTTGAACGCGATCTGCGATTTGAGCCGCATCACCTGCACCATCAACAAGAACAGTATTTTCTTTAGAAACAGTTACTTTATGCGCTGTACCTAAATGTTCTAAAGTTGTTTGCTCAAGTGACATTCCAATTTCTTCAGAAATTACAGTACCGCCAGTCAAAATTGCGATATCTTGTAGCATCGCTTTACGACGGTCACCAAAACCAGGTGCTTTCACTGCACATACTTTGATGATACCGCGCATGTTGTTCACTACAAGAGTAGCCAACGCTTCGCCTTCAACATCTTCAGCGATAATAAGCAGTGGTTTACCTGTTTTAGCAACCGCTTCTAATACACTGATCAATTCACGGATGTTGCCAATTTTCTTGTCAACGAGAAGAATGAACGGGTTTTCAAGTTCAGCAGTTAAAGTGTCTTGTTTGTTTGCAAAGTACGGGCTGATATAACCGCGATCAAATTGCATACCTTCAACAACGTCAAGCGAATCTTCAAAGCCTGAACCTTCTTCAACAGTGATTACGCCTTCTTTACCTACGCGTTCCATTGCTTGTGCAATAAGTTTACCAACAGTGGTGTCAGAGTTAGCAGAGATCGAACCAACTTGTTCAATTGCTTTAGTGTCAGAAGCAGGTTTAGCAGTGGCTTTAATGTTTTCAACTACAGCGCGAACTGCAAGGTCGATACCACGTTTCAAATCCATTGGGTTCATACCCGCAGTCACTGATTTGATCCCTTCGTTCAAAATTGCTTGAGCAAGTACAGTTGCAGTTGTTGTACCGTCACCTGCGATGTCATTGGTTTTTGAAGATACTTCACGAACCAGTTGTGCACCCATGTTTTCGAATTTATCTTTTAGATAAATTTCTTTGGCAACCGTTACACCATCTTTAGTGATGTGTGGTGAACCGAAAGAACGGTCGATAACCACGTTACGACCTTTAGGGCCTAAAGTTACTTTCACCGCATCTGCAAGTACGTTTACGCCTGCAATCATTTTGCTGCGCGCTGAATCACCAAATTTTACTTCTTTAGCTGACATGCTTTACTCCAAATATTTTAATTTTCAAAAATTTGATTGAATGGAACAGGTCTGAATTAGCCTTCCAAAACAGCTAAAATATCAGACTCTTTCATAATAAGAAGTTCTTCGCCTTGTACTTTTACAGTTGTACCTGCGTAAGTACCGAACAATACTTTGTCGCCTACTTTAACGTCTAAAGCACGTACACCATTGTCAGTAATCTGACCATTACCTACTGCAATGATTTCACCTTGAGCCGGTTTTTCAGCAGCAGAACCTGGAAGTAAAATACCGCCAGCAGTTTTAGTTTCTTCTTCAACACGACGAATAACTACGCGATCATGTAATGGACGAATGTTGCTCATTGGAAACTCCATCAGACTAAGTCTTTTATAGTGAAGTAATGATGACTTTGTTATTCCATCGGTCATCATCAAAATAATTTCGATGTCACTTTTGTGGGGATGGAAAAAAACGCTTCAAGGGGGCAAGTAAAAAAAAATGCGGTTTTTTGTATTTTTTTTATTCAACTCTCAATATTTCTTCATTTATTCAGCATTTTGTTCATCTAATACAAATTCTTTTTGTTGTTCATCAAAATAATAATGCTGCACATCGGCATTTGCCTGAATGACATTGAAACTATTTGGCAAGCCACGATGTAATCGGTAAGAAGTCGCCGTACCTGCATGAACATCTAGTACAGGATGTGCTGCACCTAAACGATAAATCTGGTTTAAGTCATACACCGCCGATTGATGCAGATGTCCATGCAATAAGCCATTTAAACCGCTTTGGCTCCAAGACTCTAAAGCCATTCGTCCCAACATCGGACAGTCTTTTACCCCATGCGGATTATTCGGTGGAGTATAAAAAGGCTGATGCGCAACAATCAGTTTTATTTTATGTGCTGGAGCGATCATTAACGACTGGTCAATTTGCTGGATTTGTTCTAAAGAGATATGTCCGCGGGTGTGATAACGTCTTCGAATACTGTTCACTCCAATAATATAAAAATGTGCAGTTTCTAAGGTATTTTCCATGTGGCCAAAGAATAATTTATAGCGGGTAAATGGACTAAAGATGCGGTTCCACAGCTGATACAACGGAATATCATGATTACCTGGTACCACCAGATATGGAAGATTTAAACTTTCCAAAAACTGTTTGCAGTCATAAAACTGCGTATAGCGCGCTCGCTGGGTTAAATCGCCACTCACCACCACAGCTTCAAGAGGTTGCTCTTGGCAAAAGAGACGGATTGCCGCCATACAGGCGGTTTTTTCTGTACCAAAATGTAAATCAGACAGGTGCAGAATCATGAGGAACCATTGTTTTTAATGCATTTTTACGCACTGAAATTTTAAGCGGCGGCTGCATTTCAACAATTTCACCATCTAAAGCCACAGTTAATTTTTTTCGTTTTGAATAAATTTTGACTTCATCCGCAGAAAAGCTATACACATCGGGTGCTTGATCCAAGTTACCCCTCATCAATTGCCATAACATTTTAAACAAGGTACGTTTATCGCTTTTGGCGACCACCACACCCGCCACTTTGCCTTTTGCAGCAGATTCCGCAATACGCAGATTCATCTCTGCCAGTTGCAACTGATTATTACCAAAGAAAATTAAGGGTGTTTTCAGCGGATATTTTTTCCCATCCACCTCCACTTCAAGTTTCAGTTCTTTACGATCGCGAATCAGCACATCCAAACCCGAAGTATAAGCATTTAAAGCAAAACGACCAAAACGCTGGTTGTATAATTCACGCCTTTGAATAAATAAAGGATATAAGCCCAAACTGGCATTATTTAAATAAATATGATCATTGATTTGTGCAACATGCACTTCGCGGATCTTGCCTTTAGCAATAGTTTCAGCAGCTTTTAATAGATCCAGGGGAATATTGAGCAATCGCGCTACATAATTAAAGGTTCCCAGTGGAAAAATTCCCATGGGTATATCCGTTCCCATGAGTTGTGCCGCAACAGCATTCAAGGTTCCATCACCACCTGCTGCAACGACCACACCCACTTCACTCGCCTGTTGATGCCGTAAAATTATTTTCTTCATCAAATGATCAAAATTTGCTTCTGCACCAATTTCAAAAGCTTGAATTTCATAGCCATAAGCCGTTAAACATGCCATAAGTTGTTCATAGACTTCATCTTTATTTGCAGCATGAAATCCTGACTTTTCATTATAAATAAGAGAAAGTGGCTTTAAGGGTTCTGACATTTTCTATACTTTTTTGAAGTAATTGCTCTAATTTTGTCCAATTTATCGGCAATTAAAAGCCTGTTTATGTAAAATTCGAATTACCACCATTTATTTAATCAATAATAACCTTCATGAAAAAAATAATACTAAGCCACTGTTTTTAAAAAACATAATTAAAATAAATAATACTCATAACAATTAAAAATATTAAAAATAAGGGAACAAAAAAATCGTAAGCTATTGTTTTAATAAATATTAAATATGAACAAACATAATCTACCAACCTATTCCCCATACTTCTTTAGTCTTATTTTTTTGATGATTTTATGCTTTAATACAGCCACTTTTTTTTATACTTAAATTGGAATGTTGTATCCCTTCATTCTAATTATTATTTGTACACATAATTGTACACATTTGAGATAGGCCTCACCATGACCAAAGTGAACGCACCAGAATTCGTTCGTCACCCTAAGCTTATTGCATGGGTTGAAGAAATTGCAAAATTAACGAAGCCAGCGAAAATTGAATGGTGTGACGGTAGCGCAGAAGAATATCAACGTCTTATTGACCTGATGATCGCTAACGGCACTATGCAAGCGCTTAACCAAGAAAAGCACCCTGGTTCTTATTTAGCTAATTCTGATCCTTCTGACGTTGCTCGTGTTGAAGGTCGCACATATATCTGCTCAGAAAAACAAGAAGATGCAGGTGCGACAAACAACTGGGAAGCTCCAGCTGAAATGCGTGCTCGCCTTAACGGTTTATTTGATGGCTCAATGAAAGGACGTACTTTATACGTTGTACCTTTCTCTATGGGTCCTTTAGGTAGCCATATTGCACACATCGGTATCGAATTAACTGACTCTCCTTACGTTGCAGTAAGCATGTCTAAAATGGCTCGTATGGGTAAAGCTGTTTATGACGTTCTTGGTACTGACGGTGAATACGTTCCTTGCGTACATACTGTGGGTGCTCCGCTAGAAGAAGGTCAAAAAGACGTTGCTTGGCCTTGCAACCCTGAAAAATGGATTGTGCATTACCCAGAAACGCGTGAAATTTGGTCTTACGGTTCTGGTTACGGCGGTAACGCATTGCTTGGTAAAAAATGCCTGGCTTTACGTATTGCATCTTCTATGGGTCGTCAACAAGGCTGGTTAGCTGAACATATGCTGATCCTTGGCGTGACCAATCCACAAGGTGAAAAACATTACATCGCAGCTGCATTCCCGTCTGCTTGTGGTAAAACCAACTTTGCAATGTTGATTCCACCAGCAGGTTATGAAGGCTGGAAAATTGAAACTGTAGGTGACGATATTGCCTGGATCAAACCGGGTGAAGACGGTCGCTTATATGCAATCAACCCTGAAGCTGGTTTCTTCGGTGTAGCGCCTGGTACAAATACCAAGACAAATCCGAACTGTATGGCTACCTTGAGCAAAGACGTAATTTATACCAACGTTGCTGTGACTGATAACGGTGAAGTTTGGTGGGAAGGTCTAACTAAAGAAGCGCCTGCTAACCTGACTAACTGGAAAGGTCAGCCACACGTTGCTGGTGGTGAAAAAGCGGCTCATCCAAATGCGCGTTTCACAGTTGCTGCGGGTCAATGCCCTTCTATTGATGCTGACTGGGAAAATCCAGCGGGCGTGCCAATCTCTGCGTTCATCTTCGGTGGTCGTCGTGCAGATACAGTGCCTCTAGTTTCTGAAGCATTGAACTGGGTTGATGGCGTTTATAAAGCAGCAACTATGGGTTCTGAAACCACTGCTGCCGCTGTTGGTCAACAAGGCGTGGTTCGTCGCGATCCGTTTGCGATGCTTCCATTCACAGGCTACAACATGGCTGACTACTTCTCTCACTGGTTAGAAATGGGTGAAGAAGTGGGTGCTAAAGCTGAAGCTGCTGGCAACAAACTTCCTAAGATCTTTAATGTAAACTGGTTCCGCCGTGATGCTGAAGGCAACTTCGTATGGCCTGGTTTCGGTCAAAACATGCGTGTTCTTGAGTGGATGATTGATCGTTGTGAAGGCCGTGCTGAAGCGACTGAAACTCCAATCGGTCTAGTTCCTACTTATGAACAATTGAACTGGAATGGTTCAGACTTCACTAAAGAACAGTTTGACCTTGTAACTGCTCAAGACAAAGATCAATGGATCAAAGAACTTGAAAGCCACACTGAGTTATTCAACAAACTTGGTGATCGCTTACCAGCAGCACTTAAAGCACGTCAAAATGAACTTTTAGAAGCTGTTAAAAAATCTGCTTAATTTCTTGAATTAATTAATAAAAGGTCACTACGGTGGCCTTTTTTTACGTTAAAATATCCCCGCAAATAATGCCATAATTAAAAGAGGGAAATTTCATGCTAAAAATATTAGCACTTACAACATGTCTACTGGGTTTATCTGGTTTAACTACGGCTCAAGCAGCGACTGCAGAACAGCCTACTCTTCACGTCTGTGCGATCAAAGGCACGCCTGACTCTAGCCAATTTCAAATTAAAAAACGCATTAAAGTAGCTAAAGGTACTTACGGCAGTGTCATAGAACTGTATCCACGCTTTGCAGAGCGTGCACATCAAGTCGGTGGCAACGTCGTCATCAACTATAATGCAAGCCAAAGATTCGGTTTCTGGCCTTGGCGTGTTGTACGTCCTGTGATTTGGGGTACTGCAGTTCAGTGGAATACGCCTGTGAATTGCGCAGCATTGGGCGGTGTCGAAATTTAAACCAATTTAAAACAGAAAGTTAAACTCACTCTAAGCTAAAAATTTAATTGAAGACCAACACTGCAATTTGACTCAAATAAAAGACCGTTAAGACGGTCTTTTATTTCATGTTTAAAAAATTTAAGCTGCGCTATCCTGCGATCTTTTCACCAGCAATTTCGCAAGATATTGATCTAATACCTGAATCTCGTCATCCGTAAATTGATAGCCTAGCTTGGTTCTACGCCATAAAATATCCTGGCTGGTTCTGGCCCACTCTTGATCTACAAGATAATCCACCTCTTTAGCAAATAAGCTATGTCCAAAGTCTTCGCCAAGTTCATCCATCGCTGTAATACCGTTTATAAATTCCCATACCCGTGAACCATAGGCATACGCCCAGCGCGAAGCCAATTGCAATGGCATATCTTGAACAGTTTGCATAATTTCCTGAATCAAGCGCTCAACCGAAATCAGGTTTTCTGCGCCAGGTAATAATACTTTTTCAGTCCACGGCTTTTTCATTGTCGGAAAGAAAGGTTGCAAATGTAGCATTGCAGATTCAGCCAGCTTTCGATAAGTCGTCAGTTTTCCGCCAAATACCGAAAGCAACGGCGCATCATTTTTCTGTTCGTGAGAGATGGCCAAAGTATAATCACGGGTGATCGCAGAGGGATTATCTGACTCATCATCACATAAAGACCGGACACCCGAATAAGTATATAAAATATCTTCAGGAGTTAACTGATGCCTAAAATGATCATTATAAACATCCAGCAAATAATCAATTTCAGGCTGGGTAATATTGACCCGATCTAAATCACCTTGGTATTCGTGATCCGTCGTACCAATTAAGCTGTATTGATCCAGATAAGGGATCGCAAAAACAATCCGCTGATCATCATTTTGAAGAATAAAGGCTTTATCGCCTTCACATATTCTTGGCACAATAATATGACTACCTTGAACGAGTCGAAGCCCATGAGGTGATTTTTGTTTTAAATTCTGTTGAATAAATTGTGCGACCCACGGCCCTGCAGCATTCACCAATGCTTTGGCTTGAACTTGATAAGCACCTTGCGCATTTTCCAAATGCACCACCCACAAATCATTTTCCCGGTATGCAGATATACATCGCGTTTGCGTAACAATATGCGCACCCAGCTCATGTGCTTGCATCGCATTTAAAACCACCAAACGCGCATCATCCACAGCACAGTCTGAATATTCGAAACCCTGTGTTATCTCTTCTTTTAAGGGACTGGTTGCTGGATCAAAATTAATGTGCTTTGAGCCTGCTAATTTTTCTCGCTTACCCAAGTGATCATAAACAAATAAACCGGTCCGAATCAGCCATGCAGGCCGTAAATTCGGCTGATGAGGCATGATAAAACGCAAGGGACGAATAATATGTGGTGCTTTGGCCAATAAAACTTCGCGCTCAACTAGCGCTTCATGAACCAAACGAAACTCTTTATGTTCAAGATAACGCAAACCACCATGAATAAGTTTGCTGCTTGCAGAAGAAGTATGGCTGGCTAAATCATCCTTTTCACATAAAAAGACAGACAACCCTCGCCCTGCAGCATCGACTGCAATACCGACACCATTGATGCCTCCACCAACTACCACTACATCATAGACCGGATGACTCATTTGCATGTTCACCTCCTCTAATTTTATTAAAACAGCCGACTTAAATTTCTTATTGTTCTAGGAAACTTAACACCATTTAAAGTGAAATGACACTTGGAAATCATGAGTCAATGGGATGAATATAAAATAATAATGGGGCTATCCCAACAAAAATAAACAACGCATATAAATCATCAATCTCGCTATGTCTTTCAACTACTTCACTTTCAAACACTTAGAGTTAGAACATTTTTTATACAAAACTAGAAACTGCTACGCTTATACCGTTAAAACAATAGGTTTAACATCTTAAAAACAATACCAAAATGGACTTGGTCACATGATTGAACAAAACGTTCCTCCAGTAAATCTGGATACCAAAACACGGGTCAAATCCATTCTGGGTGGCTCAGCAGGTAACCTAGTGGAGTGGTATGACTGGTATGTCTATGCCGCATTCACATTATATTTTGCCCATTCATTCTTTCCCAAAGGCAGTCAAACTGCACAATTGCTTCAAGCTGCTGCCATTTTCGCAGTCGGCTTTTTAATGCGTCCGATTGGTGCCTGGATCATGGGTATTTACTCGGACAAAAAAGGACGCAAATCAGGTCTCACTCTTTCTGTGACCTTGATGTGTATTGGTTCTCTGATGATTGCGGTTTCCCCGACGCATGACCAAATCGGAATCTTTGCACCCATTATTTTAGTGATTGCCCGACTCATTCAGGGCTTAAGTGTCGGTGGAGAATATGGTGCCAGTGCCACCTATTTAAGTGAAATGGCAGAAAAAAACCGACGCGGGTTCTTTTCCAGTTTTCAGTACGTTACTTTAATTGCAGGTCAGCTGACCGCACTCTGCGTTCTACTGATTTTGCAGTTCGTACTGACTGAAGAACAACTGCATGATTGGGGTTGGCGCATTCCGTTCTTTATCGGTGCTTGCTTGGCCATAGTCGTGTTCTATATTCGACGCGGCCTGCTCGAAACCCAATCTTTTAAAAATGCACAACAAGATAAAAGCCAGCCTGAATCGAGTATGTTTGCGCTGTTCAAGCATTATCCCAAACAGGCATTTACAGTACTGTTTTTAACCGCTGGAGGTACGGTGGCCTTCTATACCTACACCACTTATCTGCAAAAATATTTAGTCAATACCTCTGGATTTAGCAAACCTGAAGCCACACAAATCACCACTCTGGCGCTATTTATTTTCATGTGTTTACAGCCATTTGCAGGTGCTTTATCGGATAAAATTGGACGTAAACCGTTAATGATTTCCTTCGGGGTTTTGGGCGTATTATTTACCTATTTCCTGTTTGATAAATTAGGACAAACCCAAGACTACTGGTCTGCATTCTGGATCTGTTTAGCCGGATTGGTGATTGTTACAGGCTATACCTCAATTAATGCCGTGGTGAAAGCCGAGCTGTTCCCTGCGCATATCCGTGCACTCGGTGTCGCACTTCCCTACGCCCTTGCAAATACGCTATTTGGAGGGACAGCAGAGTTTTTTGCGCTGAGTTTTAAGCAAGCTGGACATGAGTCTTGGTTCTTTATTTATGTCACCATCTTAATTTTTATCTCATTGATTGTTTATATCTTTATGAAAGATACCAAGCACCACTCAGAAATTAAAGAACATTAATCCAAAGCCATTTTTAAAAACCTTTCTAGGGCGTGTCATCAATTAAGCCATATCATGATTGAGGCAAGGTAGATCGCTGACAGGAAGTTTTGAGCCAATTTATCATAGCGCGTAGCAATACCTCGATACTGCTTGAGCTTGGCGAAGAAGTTCTCGATCAGATGTCTTGCCTTATAAAGATGTGGGTCATAATCACGCTGATCAATCGCGTTACTTTTGGA
>NZ_SJXH01000008.1 GCF_004336635.1 Acinetobacter sp. ANC 4862 | reverse complement strand
ATTTGGAAAAACCTTAGCACAAACGTAAGACTAAGCGAGTATCCATAAACAGTTGTGCTGGCGACAATAGCAAGAGTGAACCACCTGATCCCTTCCCGAACTCAGAAGTGAAACCTCTTTGCGCTGATGGTAGTGTGGGGTTACCCATGTGAGAGTAAGTCATCGCCAGCTCATTATTCCTGAAAACACCCCCTTCAAGAGAAGGGGGTGTTTTTTTATGTGCGGGATTTAATAAAAGGAAGAAAAGCCCTTATCTGCCAACTCTTCCTATTTAAAGAAAAATACATAAAATATAATAGTTTTTAATTATGAGATTATTTATCAAATTTTTAGTTTCAATAAGGATGAAAAAGTTTTACTCATCTTATTTTATTCCAGTTGCCTACGTGCATGTTTAAACGCAGTTCTTAGCCCTTCTTCTAAAGTGGGATGATAAAAAGGTTTATCTAAGATTTCATCAATTGTTAAATCTTCAGCGATGATCCAAGATAATAAATGCGCCATATGTTCAGCTGACTCAACAAAAAGTTCACTTCCTAAGAAGTTACGTGTTGCCTTATCAATATAAACTTCAATAGTACCTTTATTTTTGCCCAAAACCATCGCTCGCCCTTGTTTTTCGTATGAAACGATTCCAGTCACAAATTCGATCTTGGATTGAGTAAGCTGTCTGAAACTCTGTCCCACAATCGCCATTTCAGGTTGACTAAAAACAATCCCTAGTGGAGAGAGAGTTTTGATATTTTTAAGTTTAGGAAAGTTTAAACAATTATAAACCGCAGCTCGCCCTTCATGGGCAGCTTCATGCTGAATTGGGGAGTTGGTATGAGCATCGCCAATAATGAAGATTGGATAATCGTCTAATTGTTTAGTTTTTTCATCTACAGGAAGTTTTTTTAGATCACTAAATTTAGAATCGATATTTTCTAGATTTAAACTATTTAAATAACTGGAACGTCCTGTTGCGACCAATAAATAATCTGCAGTAATACTGTTTTGAGTTCCTTTTTCTGTGTAATTAATTTTAACTTTATTGCGAAATTTTCTAACTTGTTCTGGGAGTACTTCAAACTTGATATTTAATTCTTCACTTAAAATATTTTGAGCAATCTTTTGTAGTTCTGGACTAGTAAGGGAGCCAACTTTACGACTACGTGCAAAAACAGTCGTTTTAACCCCTAAACGTTGCATGGCTTGCGCGAGTTCAATGGCTATAACCCCACTGCCTATCACTGCTAATGATTCAGGTAAGGTTTCTAATTCAAAGATTTGATTAGATGTGATGAGCTTATCACCAAGTTCATCTTTCCAATCACTATTAATAGTGGGGGTAGATCCAACAGCGATAATAAAACTTTTAGCTTGGTAGTTTTGTTTATTAACTTGAACCGTGCTTGAGTCAATGAAATGGGCTTTTCCAGAGATTTTATGGGCATTATCCCAACTATTAACTTCTTTTAGTGTTGCATTGGTAAAGTGATTACGTAGCTCTCTTACATGTAGCATCACTTGAGAAGTATCTATTTTAGCTGAAACCCTTAATGCAACTTCTTGAGCATGTTGAATTTCATACATTCTGTTAGCTGTAGAGATGAGCACTTTGCTTGGCATACATCCAACACGGGCACACGTTGTATCCCAAGGACCATCATTAATAATAAGAATGTTTTGGGTATGCTTTATTGCTTCTTTATATGCAGATATTCCTGCAGTACCTGCACCGATGATAATGATGTCGTACATAAAAAATTGTCAGCTTTATGAAGTGATATTTTATATTCATAGTATATTAAAAGTATGTCACTACAGAGTTTGTAAAAAATGGTATTTAAATACTATTTTAAAAATTAAATGGATGACCCCACACTCACTCCAACTGTAGGTCGAACGTTCATCGAGCTACATCCAACAACGACACATGAAATAAGCAGTAGAAGAATCATTTTATTCATTGAGCAATCCCAGTTTTTCGCTTCATTAAATAATAGGGTAGAGCGTGTGCCACTTAGACATATCATTAAAATTGGTTTTGTAAGTTCATTATAATATTTTGCAAATTCAATTACGTCTGTTTTAGAAACTTTACTGATTGATAATCTATTGATAAATAAAACGATCATGAGCTTGTTTGACAATATTGCGCAATTGATTGACGGAAACCAGATTGTCTTGTTCCTGATCAGGACGATTCATAATGACGAATTAAAGTTTCAAATTTGTTTACTGTCATTTGACCTGTAAGTGCTACAGGTCAAACTTAAACTAAATAAAGCACTATAAACAACGTGCTTAGTCCTCCAGTAAATCCATTTGTTTTGCGATTTGATATAAATTATTTGAGCGATTACCTGTACGACAAAACATCAATACTGGTTTCGGAAGTTCATTGAAGTGATTGGCAAATGTACGTACATCGACTTCAGTAATTTGACCCGCAACGACAGGTTGGAAAACGTAATCTAAACCCGCATTGCGCGCAGCTTCTTCAATTTGGGCACTTGTAGGTTGTTCTGAACCACCTTCCATATCCGGACGGTTGTTGATAATCGATTTAAAACCTTTCTCGGCAACTTGTGCTACTTGTTCTGGGGCAATTTGACCTGCAAAACCGACATTTTCACTCATTTCGTCACTCCATAATTCGTTAAATAGATTTATGCTTTATGATAGCATTAAGCTGAAACTGGAGCTTAATCTGTTGAAATTTTTATAAGCGATTACAACCATAAAATAACGCAATGGAGCGCGTATGCATTCCTATACAGTTGAACCACTTTATGTGAATAGTGGGAAAGAGGTTATTGCTGCAGATTTTTACCGTCCCAAAACTGAACACAAGCCTGCTGTCATTATTATGGCGCATGGTTTGGCAGCCTTGCGTCAATTTAAACTGGTTCAGTATGCCAAGCGTTTTGCTCAAGCCGGTTATGCAGTGGTATTGTTTGATTATCGTTATTGGGGTGGAAGTACAGGCCGCCCACGAGAGCTAGTGTCGATTCAATCTCAATTAGAAGATTGGCGAACCATGATTGGGCATATTTTAGAGCGAAAATCAGTAGATACGCGACGGATCGTACTTTGGGGAACCTCTTTAAGCGGAGGGTATGTCTTAAATTTGGCTGCAGAATTAAAAAATATTCAAGCCGTAATCGCACAAATTCCCTTTGTTGATGGGACAGAAAGTGCCAAGCTTTACCCTTTACAACAACTACCGAAAGCATTAAAAATATCAAGTCAGGACTATATGGGTGCAAAAGTGGGCATGTCCCCCAAAACCTTGCCTGTCGTAGACCGGAAGGGCTTATGTTTTATGCCGACTGCTGATGGTTATGATGGATATTTATCCATTGTCAATCCAGATTATTTCTGGAGTGGAGAGATTCCTGCGCGAGTCTTTTTCAATCTGATCCGTTACCGTCCTATTCAGGATGTGCGTAAAATTAGTGTTCCTGTTTTATTTATTGCTTCCAAACAAGATAGTCTGATTCCACTTGAGTCGAGTCGTGAAACAGCAACCAATATTGCACCTTATGTACAATACCATGAGTGGGATATGCAACATTTTGATATTTATCATGGTCAATGGTTTGAAAAAGCCATAACTACCCAATTAGAATTTTTACATCAACATATTGGAGTGAGCTAAATGATTATTGTATGTCCTGCGTGTGGTGCTAGAAACCGAGTACCTGAAGATAAACTAGAGGCAAATCCAAACTGTGGTCAGTGTCAACATGCGCTTATCCCTCTGGCTCCAATTGAATTGAATGAGCACAATTTTAGTAACTTTGTCACCCATAGTGAATTGCCTGTACTGATTGACTTATGGGCGGAATGGTGTGGTCCTTGCAAGATGATGGCTCCTCATTTTGAACAAGTGGCGAAACAAAATCCAAGAGTGATTTTTGCGAAAATTAATACTGAACAATCACCTCGACTCAGTGGTGCTTTTAATGTGCGTAGTATTCCTACCTTAGTTTTGATGAATAAAGCCAACGAAATTGCTAGAATAAGTGGTGCTTTACGATCTACAGAGCTGCAACAGTGGCTAGATCAACAATTGAATGCCAAAACTGGGAGCTAATGTGTCAGATACTTATGTAAAACCTGAAGGAACCCTTTCCCTTCAAACCATTGCGATGCCAGCAGATACCAACTGGAGTGGTGATGTCTTTGGTGGGTGGATTGTTTCACAAATGGATTTGGCAGGTGCAATTCACGCAGAGCGTTTCAGTAAAGGGCGCTGTGCAACCATTTCGATTAATCAGATGACTTTTCTGGTTCCGGTAAAAGTCGGTGATGTGATTAGTTGCTATACCAAGATTTTAAAAGTGGGTAATACCTCAATTCAAATGCAAATTGAAGTGTGGGACAGCCATGATGATTCACGTGAACCGATTCGTGTGACCGAAGGGGTATTTACCTTTGTTGCGGTAGACGTAAAAGGTGGGAAGCGTCAAATTCCCGATGATGTAAAACAAAAATATTTAGCATCGCAACCCGCGTAAGAATCATATAAAAAAGCCCAACAATGATTGGGCTTTTTTATATTTTGAATTTTTTAAAACAGCATCTGGTTTATTTTGAACTAAGCAATATTCTTTACATAAGTAAAAATTCGTCACTTGATTTAGCTTTAGGCAACGAAAATTAAAAATTAAATTATCTTTTTAATTGTGACTTGGATACCCAAGCCCAGAGCATTTCGCATTGAATTGGCTCTTCACCTGATTCATCTGTAACACGAACTGAAACTAAGGTTTCACCTTTTTCAGTACTTTGCATTAATTTTTGCTGATCATCGGTGAGTGTTGCAGTGGCAGTCATTGCACCTTTAGTTGGACGTTTAAAATCGATTTTTAAACTTTTGATGAGCATAATACAGGAGTCGGGAACATTCATTCCGGTAACAAAACCGGTGGCTGTTTCAGCAATCAGTGCCATGGCACAGGCATGTACCTGACCAATATGGTTTTGCATCGCGCGATGGTTCTCAATTTTCACCACCACTTTGGTGTTACTTACTTCAAGGTAGCGAATATTGGCACTACCCACCATCGGCACGACCCGACCAAACGCTTTGCTCCACAGGGTACTGCGAATACCCTTAGGGAGTTTAGAGGTGGCTTTAACCAGTTTTGATAAGCGGTTGGACGATGTCATGAAGTTCCTCGACTTTTTATTGCATTAGTAGATTAGTCTTTAAAGTTATTAAACTGCAAAGGCACACCAAATTGTTGTTCTTTTAAGAACGCCATAATTTGTTGCAAAGTATCGCGCTTCTTGTCAGTTACACGAATCTTGTCACCTTGAATAGAAGATTGCGCTTTAATGCCGCTTTCTTTAATGGCTTTATTAATTTTTTTTGCAGTATCAGAGTCAAGACCATCTTTAAGCTTAATCACTTGAATGACATTCTTACCTGAAGCGGTCATTTTTTGTGGATCAAGGGCTTGAATATCCACTTTACGTTTAAAGAAATGATTTTCCAGCATGCTATACACCTGTTCGCATTGGAAATCACTTTCAGTCGTAATCTTGATTTCTTTATTTTTTTCGCTCAATTCAATAGAAACATCTTGGCCACGGAAGTCAAAACGGGTCGCAATTTCTTTTTGCGTGTTTTGAACAGCATGATTTACTTCAAAAATTTCTAATTCAGATACAATATCGAAAGAAGGCATGGTTTAGACCTTTACAAAGGGAAAGAATATCTGAGATGCTAGGGATGTTTTCTTCATTTGCCAAGTGTTGTTTACATCAAAGGAGTGCACAATGATCCGTAAGCAAGAAATTACAACATTTGAGTTCCCAGAAAATGCGGTTATCTGGGATGTTCGTGATACAAAAGCCTTTGCTGAAGGTCATGTAAAAGGTGCTGTAAATCAGCCCATCGATGACTTGAGTGCAGACAGCTTAACTCAAGTGGAGTCGGATCAGACCATTTACATTTTATGTGGTGGTGGTAGTAAAGCACCACGTGCTGCTGAAAAGTTAGATAGCTTCGATAGCTCACGTGAGTATGTTGTATTGATGGGTGGCACTCGTGCTGCACGCGATGCAGGATTCCCTTTAGAACAGGGCGCTTAAGAAAAAAGCACCGTAAGGTGCTTTTTTAATGGCTAAAAAATGAATTCCGCTCAATCCCTCTTGGTATAAAGGGGATTTTTTATTTTGCTGGTTTTTAGAGCGAGCTTGGGACTGGCTTTTGATAGTAAGGCTTTTTCGGTTTTACTTTTTTAATAAAACGTCGCGGATTAAGTTTATTCACCCAATATGAAGTCAGCGGGCAGGCTTCCCCTAAAACTTGAGCAGCCAAGACTTCACTACATAACGGTGCAAATAAAAAGCCTTTAGAGCCTAAAGCGGTAAAGGTATAAATTTCTGCATCGGGCTGAATTTTTCCAAGCAAGGGGAAATAGTCTGGGCTTTGTGTCCGTATCGATGCACGACCTTGCCAGGTTTCAATAGACGGCAAAGATTGTGCATAATTTGGAAAGACACTGTGGATCAGTGAATAGTTATGCACATGATCTTCTGGCAGCACTTCATCATCATCCCGGTGTGGATAAAAAGAAGCACCTAAAATCAGATGCTGCTCATCCAACTGCATGCAATAACCACCATAGCTATAAGCCTGTTCAGGTTGCAACGGCTGATTCGCATTATTCACCCAACTGACTTGCCCGCGATTCGGTTTAAGTTTAGGAAATTGTTCCGCAAAGTTTTTACTGTTCAGTGCCGCACAAACAATCACGTGATCGAACTCTCCCAAACATTGTTGCTTGGTGTCGATTACTTGAATGTTAGATTCAGTCTTTAATTCAACGATTTCCGCTTGCTGAAACTGAATAGCAGGATGCGCTAAAATTTGATCGCATAATTGATGCGGTGAAACTGTACCCGCTTGTAATAATTTTAAGCTCGGAAATTCGGTTTCAAGATCACTTTGATTTACTTTTTCCGCAAATACCCCGTGTGGATATTGCCCTGCAAGTTCAAGTAAATCATCGTCCTCTTTAAGGGTCAATTGGTTTACCTGAATCGGGCGAAAAGCTTTGAATTTTTGATAATGCGGAATCGCATATTGCCATGCCAAAGTGACCAGATGCTCAGCACTTTGCTCAATACGACCTAATCTAGGATTGAGTAAGGCCAGTGGATTGCCAGAAGCTCCCGCAAGAGGCGCTGATTGGTCGTAAATCGTGACTTGATGACCACGCCCGGCAAAGGCATAGGCACAACTTAAGCCAGCTATTCCTGCGCCAATAATCGCAATTTTACGTTGTTTAAATGCTGAAGCTGAATTGATTGATTCGGACTGTTCTGTCTCTGCAGTTTTTGATTTAAGGACTTGGTGATCTTTCGCTTCAGGAGGATTCCAGATTGCTGTGAGCATCTGACGCTTATGCTTAAAACCGGGGGGAAGAGAAATGGTAATTCCATATCCACTTAAACCATGTTTTAAAATACCCGCAACACTAAAAGAGGCAAAGGTCGTTCCATAATCAGACAGTCGGACAATATGGCTTAAAACATGGTCTTGCCAGAGATCGGGATTGCAAGCAGGTGAGAAGCCATCTAAAAACCATGCATCTACGGCTTTGGTTTTAGCAATGACCGGCAAGACATCATTGGCATCACCGAGCCATAAATCGATGGAAAAATGATCTTCAGGAAAGTTCAGTCGGTGACAACCAGCAATTGGCTGTGGATATTGCTCAATTAGCTGCTCGGCCAAAGGTTGCAGTTCTGGCCATACCTTGAGTGCGCGAATCAAATCAGCTTTGCTGAGTGGAAATTTTTCCACGCTGATCAAGTGTAGATGACTTCGGTTATTCGGGCGCAGCTGTCGCCACATTTGCCATAACGCTAAAGCATTTAAAGCGGTACCAAAACCAGTTTCGCCGACACAAAAATATTCAAAATCTTGCAGCTTTGCCAAACGTGTTGCGAGGTTATTACCATTCAAAAAGACATGTCGGGTTTCGAGTAAACCATTGTCTCTAGAAAAATAGATGTCTCCAAATTGTTTGGAGACAGGAATATCAATTCCATCCACACATTGCCAATCCAGATCAGCAGTTTGAATTGCACTAGACAAAACCTAAGCAACCTTTAAAACAAAAATAGATAGTGGTGTTTTACCACTGACGACGACGTTTGGTATAGACATAACTTGCAACCAAGAACCCAAGCAAGACACCGACTGCAATGGTTGCAGCGCCGTATAAAAACATTTGTGCACTACGTTCACTTTGTAAAACTTGAACTTGAACTCCCAAGCTGTCATTTTTCAATTGCAGCTCTTGGTTTTGCGATAAGGCATCCAGATTGGCTTTTTCCAATTGTTGTAAACGGGTGGCTTGATCCTTAACTAAAGCTTTAACTTTGGCATCTTGCAAAGCTTTATTTTTCGCAATTTGTTCTGCTGTTAAAGGTTTTGCTTCTTGTGGTAGACCATTGGCATCAACGTTACCAGCAGCAGGAACAGTGCCGGGTTTATTTGCAGGTAACGTTTGTGGCTTTTGGGTTTGTGGCGGTGGTGTTGCAGTCGTTGCTTGAGCAGCAGTAGCTACAGTAGGAGCGGGAGCAACAGGAGCGGTTTCTACCGCCCATGCAGTTGAACAGATAAGAGATAAACCCAATAAGCTTGAAACAACAACGCGCATGATTTTATCCTTGAGGGAAAGCTTTATTAAAAGGTTTCACATCAATATGACCGTATACGCCTTCTTTTAAGAAAGGCTCTTCTTGTAGCCATGCATCAAGTGCTTCACGCGATTCAAAGTCAACAATAATGGTACTGCCATAGAAACCCGCTTGTGGATTACTCGGATCTTTGGGCATGGCACCGGCAACAATTAAGCGACCTTCATCATTTAATTTTTGTAGACGTTCAAGATGTTGTGGGCGTGTAGCAAGACGTTTTTCTACTGTACCTTCGTTATCTGTACAGCTTACGACGAATAAAGGCATATTCTTTCTCGATCTGTTGACCTAAATTATTCTTCAGGCGACTTAAAATATTTGCGCAAGACAATAAACTGAATAATGATAAAGGAAAACATCACAATCATGTCACCAAATGCAGTGAATTCACCCCAATATTTTCCACCTAAAAATAAAAAAGCGAAGAAAATATGCAGGCAAGACATGAATATGAACATTGCAGCCCATGCGAAGTTTAAATTTTTCCAGCCTTTTGCCGTTAAATTGAAAATTGGACCAAATAAACGCTGAATCAGCGGTTTCTTATCTTTCATAAAATAAGGCGAAAGCAAGAATGCACCTGCGAAGATAAGATTTAAAAGCACCGCTTTCAAACGAATATAAAAATCATCGCTCAGCATTAACGTGACGCCACCAAAAATCACCGTCATAAACAACACAATCCATTGTTGTTTGTCTAAACGGAATTTTTGTATAACAAACAAAGCCCCATATACCACAAGCATGGAAATAATCAGGCCTGAGGTTGCAACCAGAATATTATTGTTATCTATACCGCCTGCAGAACCAATCAATTGCAGCAGGGGATGTTCAGTATCTTTGGGATCGACGGTTTTATATAAATAAAAGAAAATAATGAGTGGCACAAAGTCTAAAAGTGCTTTCATGTTAGAGTATCTAAATCTGATCAAATAAATGACGTAGTATAAGTGATGCAAGGCGTAGATTTACATACACACAGTAATATTTCTGATGGAACTTTATCTCCAGAACAACTTGTGCATGCAGCCATTGAAAAAGGTATTCATACCCTTGCGCTGACTGATCACGATACTATGGATGGCTTAAAAATAGCTGAAAAAGTTGCCTTGGATTTACCATTGAACATTATTTCAGGTGTAGAAATTTCCAGTCAATGGTCACGACCTGCAACTCAAAAAAGTTATGCGGTACATATTGTGGCCTTAAATATGCAAGATCCAGAACCGTTGCAGCGAGTGCTAGAACAACAAAAACAGATTCGCGCGATCCGTGCCAAACAGATTTGTGATTTGCTGATTCCGCTGATTGGTCAGGATATTTATGCAGATGTGATTTCTAAAGTGGATGGCATTGCAGACCGTATTACCCGCACCCATATTGCCAAAACCTTAGTCGAAAAAAAGATTGTGAGCCGCCCGCAACAGGCTTTCGATAAATATATAAAAGAAGGTAAAAAAGCCTATGTGAAATTTGATGGTCTGGGTTTAGAAGAAACCATTCAGGTTATTCATGAAAGTGGTGGCTATGCAATATTGGCACATCCGACCAAATATGATTTATCGGCGACGAACATTCGTTATTTGATTGAGATCTTTGCCAAATTCGGTGGAGACGCTGTTGAACTTCCTCCAGCGATTGAACCGGCCTCTACCCGGCAGATGGTTGATCGTATGATTGAGGAATTCGATTTAAAAGTTTCTGTGGGCAGTGATTTTCATGGCGATCATATGCCGTGGATTCGATTGGGTAATATTCCTCGCCTTAAAGAAGGGCAAGTCAGGATTTGGGAGAGTTTTGTTTGACCTCTCCCTGACCCTCTCCTAGAAGGAGAGGGGATTTCCATTATTTAAATTCAGAAATGATAAAGCTCCTTCTCCCTTTGGGAGAAGGTTGGGATGAGAGTCTAAAGCAAATTATGATCCTGCGCCTGAATTGGTGGCGGTGTCGGTTTACCTAAAGTTCCTAACAGTTCAATTTCAATGGTGCGCACCATTGAATCTAAAGGCAAGTCATTACTTTGCGTACCAAAAGGTTCTTCAATTTCCGAACTTAAGGCATCTAAGCCCAAAAAGGTATACGCCAAAATACCGACCATTAAGGGAGTCGCTAAACCTAGGGTTGAACCCAAGCTAAATGGCAGCATAAAACAGAAGAAATACACGGTACGGTTCAGCAAAACCGAATAGGCAAAGGGCAAAGGCGTGGTCGCAATACGGTCGCAACCGGTTTGAACCAGACTCAATTCAGCCACGTGCTGGTTCATCTGCATATAAATAATATCGGAAATTTCACCATCTTTAAGGGCTTGCATCAATTCCCATTGAATCAAGCTTAAAGTGTATTGTGGTGCATTGGCCTGCTGATAAAGCTGGGTTAAAGCCTGCTGGCTCATGCCACTGGTTTCAACCAATGTCATTTGATTTGCAGTTTGATGACGTAAACGATCACGCAAAACATTGGCAAACACAATCACGTGCTGAATCACACGTTCACGGCGGCCTTGGCTGAGCATACGGCAGTCGCGGTCAAAGTGCCGGGCATTGGCAATCAGCATTCCCCAAAGTTTACGCGCTTCCCACCAGCGATCATAACAGGCCGTATTTTTAAAACCCAGAAAAATGGACAGCACGACACCAATGAGGGTAAAGCCCACTAAAGGAAGTTCCGGGAAATGAAAATAACCAATATAAGATAATCCACCAATCACGGCGGAAATGAGCATGACCACACCTAAAGGAGGCAAAACCTTGGGCAGAATGGTTCCGCGCCAGGAAAATAGCAGCTTGAATACACTAGGTTGATCACGAACAATCATGTTATTAGTATCATCAAAATTTTTGTTGATCTTCAGTGTTGGCTGGGCTTTTGTCAATATTTGTTACATTTTTATTGGGGCTGAATAAGCCCATGTTCAGCAAAAGAATAACTCCCTTCCGGGGAAATAATGCAATGGTCAATCAGGCGGATTTCTAATAAATCGCAGGCCGTTGAAATATGTTGGGTTAATTCAATATCGGTATTGGAAGGCAGCGGCATTCCAAAAGGATGGTTATGCGCAATCACGATGCTACTCGCATGTTGATTAATTGCATGGCGTAGCAATTGATTAATCGAAATTTCACACGAATTTATTGAGCCATAGAACATTTTTTTAAAGCTTATTTTTCTTAAATGGACATCGAGGCAAAGCACTGCAAAAACCTCTTGAGTTTCACCCAATAATTCAAACTTTAAAAAATCTAAAAGTGTTTTTGAGTTACTTAATTCAATTTTTTCCTGTTTTAAATGTTGTGAGATATAATGCCGTCCCAATTCTTTTACCGCCATCAGCTGTGCATATTTGGTTTTGCCAATGCCATGAAACTGGCTTAAATCCTGAAGGGTGGTATCAAAAATTGGATTGAGTCCGCCAAAATGTTGTAACAGTATTCGTGACAGTTCAACAGCGGAATGTTGTCTGGAACCGGAACGTAAAAAGATTGCCAGCAGTTCTGCATCTGACAAACTGCTTGCACCTTGTTGAATCAGTCTTTCGCGTGGACGTTCTTGTTCTGGCCAATGTTTAATCGATGAATTCATTGTTTTTAGACTTTTTTATTATTAGTGAGAGTAATTAGACCTAAGTGCTGACTTGGGCATGACTTTATTTAATGCTATTGTGAGCGCCACTGCAACACAAAGGTAGCCTGTTTGTGAGCTTCGATTTGAGTGTGATTCCAAATAAAAACATTGTTTTAGCTGTAACTGGCGGTATCGCGGCCTATAAAAGTGCCATTTTAGTTCGTCGCTTAAAAGATGCGGGCTTTAATGTCCGTGTGGTGATGACGCAAGGTGCGCAAGCATTTATTACTCCGTTAACCTTCCAGGCCTTGTCGGGAAATCCGGTACATACTGAATTACTCAATCCTGAAGCAGAAGCGGGCATGGGGCATATTGAATTGGCACGTTGGGCTGATTTATTGCTGGTTGCACCTGCAAGCTGTGACACTTTAGCGAAATTTGCTGCCGGTTTGGCCGATGACCTATTAAGTACTTTATATCTGGCAACCAAATCTCCGGTTTGGGTGGCTCCGGCCATGAATCAGCAAATGTGGGCAGCCAAAGCCACGCAGCGTAATTTAAATACGCTGGTTGAAGATGGTGTACATGTGATTATGCCGGATGCAGGTTCACAAGCCTGTGGCGATGTTGGTTTGGGACGTATGCCTGAGCCTGAAGATTTAGCACGACAAGTGACTCAGTATTTCCACAAAGCACAACGTGCGATTGCCGAAAAATTTGGCATGCTGGCAGGTAAACATGTGGTGGTTACTGCGGGACCGACCCGTGAAGCGATTGATCCAGTCCGTTATATTTCCAACCATAGTACCGGGAAGATGGGCTTTTCCTTGGCCGCTGCCTGTTATGCAGCAGGTGCGAAAGTAACTCTGATTGCTGGCCCCGTGAGTCTGGATACACCGAATGGTGTACGCCGGATTAATGTTTCCTCTGCTGTACAAATGTTGGACATCAGCATGCAAATGCTGGATGAAGGTTGCGATATTTTTATTGCGACAGCCGCAGTTGCGGACTACCGAGTTGCTGAAGTTGCCGAGCATAAAATTAAAAAAGCCGGTGATGAGCTGAACGTTTCTTTAATTAAAAACCCAGATATTGTCGCGACCATTGCCCAGCAACAAAAACGCCCATTTATGGTGGGGTTTGCAGCGGAAACCCGCAATGTCGAAGAGTATGCAGCGGGTAAACTGGTGGCGAAAAAACTCGACATGATCGCTTGTAATGATGTATCACGGCCTGATATTGGTTTTGCCTCTGATGAAAATGCCATGATAGTGTTCTTTGCCGAACAGTATCAAATGCAGAAGCGTGATCTGGAAAAAGCTTCAAAACAGGAAATTGCGCAGCAGCTGGTGGAAGCAATTCATGATGCCTTGCACAATGAAATAGAACCGGTTTAAAGAAGCTGAAGTTCTGGATTAAAATGCAACGAATCCGTTGCATTTTTTATGGAATTTACACTAGGTTTAATGCTTAAAATGCAAATAGTCAGAACAATTAAAAAGCAACAATAGCATCAACAATAATAACCAAAGTTTTTAAATGGATCTTTAAAAGGACGTCAAACATGATCAAAAAAATTTTAGCCACAATAATACTTTCTTTCACTTTGTCATTCAGTAGCCTGAGTTTTGCCGGCGAGCTTGGGCAGAGTATGAGTACGCTTGTGAAAAACTTTAAAATGTTTAATAAGGCGGAGAATCAGAGCGATGCGCTAAAAGCACTGGATCATATGAAAACTGCAGCTTTAGATGCAAAACAAGTGAAATTAAAAAAACATGATGCAAACGCACCGACCTCAGATACTTTATATGACCAATTGCTGGCAGAGATTGATAAAACCAGAATATTGGTACAGGTAGGTCAATTAGATCAGGCTAAAGTGGAAGGCAAAAAAATTGCTCTGGTGAAAGAACAGGGACATGCAGTTTACAATCCTCACTGATTTTATGCATATTCATCATTCAGAGAAATGAGTGCTGAAAACGTAGCATAAGCTGACAGTTTTTCTATTTTTTTAGTGGCTGCCATAGACGTTGTGTAAAGCTTTCTTCATTTAGCAATATATAAAGACAGCTGAAAAATCAAGATTAAAAAAATGCCAGCCCCATTTCTGAATGGTCTGGCATTGCTAATCACGCGAAAGCTTACAATCAATTTGAAGCCAGATCACTCTGATTTTCTTTCAAATAATCTTCAGTGCGTTGCATCGCTTCCTGAATATTGATTAACGCCGTTTCCACATCTTTTAAAGTTTTGGCATTACCGCCACTTAATGCCTGACGCCATTTACGTGCACCCGGCAAGTTTTGGAATAAACCTAAAATATGACGGGTGATAATGGAAAGTGGGGCACCTTCTTCCATACGTTTGGCAATATACGGCATCATTTGCGCCATAATATCAAAACGGTCAGGTGCTTCCAGATTCCACAGTTGTCCAAGTTCAGCCAATAAATATGGATTGTGATAAGCCTCACGACCAATCATCACACCATCGACATGTTTTAAATGTTGTTGGGTTTCAGCCAAGGTTTTTACACCGCCGTTAATTTCAATCAGTAGGTTGGGACGTTCCTGTTTTAAACGGTAGACATCTTCATAACGTAAAGGTGGAACATCGCGGTTTTCTTTAGGCGATAAACCCTGAAGCAAGGCAATACGGGCATGCACAATAAAGTTGTCACAACCGGTTTTGGCAACAGTATCGACAAAATGCAGCATTTCTTCATACGACTGCATGTCATCAATACCGATTCGGTGTTTGACCGTAACAGGTATATCTACAGCGTTACGCATTTCAGCAATACATTCAGCAACCAGGTCAGGCTCTGCCATTAAGCATGCACCAATTTTATTGTTTTGTACGCGGTCGCTTGGGCAGCCGACATTCAGGTTGACTTCATCGTAGCCCCAGTCTTGAGCCATCTTGGTACAGGTTGCTAAATCCTTTGGATTTGAGCCACCGAGTTGAAGCACAATCGGGTGTTCTTCATTGTTATAGTCCAAATGACGTTCCGCACCACCAAATAAAATGGCACCAGTCGTCACCATTTCGGTGTACATAATGATATTCGGATTAAACAGGCGGGCAAAAAAACGATAGTCACGCGTGGTCCAATCCATCATCGGGGCAACCGAAATGCGAGGCTGTAAAGATTGGAGAGCAGTCATGGCGTAAACCTGAAATGATGAAAAACCGAAGCGCGGATTATACGGGGTTTGATAAAAAATCGACAGTAGCTTGCGGCGATCATTACCTTTACATAAGGCCAGAAAATCAACTATGCGGTCAGCTTAGAATTTGTATGTAATGTAATTTTTTAGTATTTTGGAGATATGACCACAACAGGGAAAATAATATGTTGGTTCTAGAAGAAATATATAGAAGTAGAAAAAATGAATATTCCACGTCTTTTAATTTACGTATCCAGCGCAGTTTAAGCTGGTTTAAAAAAGCCCTGGTGCTTCATGATGATCTTGATATGCAGTTTATTATGGAGTGGGTGGCATTTAATGCATTGTATGCACGGGAGCAAGCGGCCAATCAGCAACAGCAAACCTTAAGACTGTTTCTGAGTTCGATGTACCATAAAGATGCTGATCAAAAAATATTTCGTATCCTTTGGGAGAAAAAACAGCCAACCATTCGATTACTCTTGAGTAACCCTTATCTGGATCAAAGTTTTTGGGACTGGCGTAATCAGAAAATCAGTGAGGAAACATGGCGCTCAGCCTTTGACACGGAACAACAACAGCTCCAGCAAATCCTGCAAAACCATGATTCAGTCAGTTTATTGGTATCCCTGTTTAGCCGCTTAGCGACCTTGCATCAACAGTTAAGTCAAGGCGGAGCGACCTACAATAGCGCCCTTAACCGGAAACAATTAGCGAATGCCTGTAGTGTTTTATCTGTATTGGTGCCGAGCTTTATCCAAATTTTATTGGAAAATGTCGAAAATATAGAGTTCAGTAAACCCTTTTATCCCGTAGCGCAAATGTCTTAAGGCCAATGATTTGAAATAAGTCCCAAGGTAAAAGGCTGTTTCAATTTCATTTTTTTATGAAATAGATGCTGCGCGAGCATGATAACGCATATCGAGTAAAGCAAACAAAGCTGAACAGATCACCAGACTTAGTCCTGTGATACAGGTCATACTCCATCCACCATGCTGCCATGAATAAACACCGAGCGCAGAACCACAGGCACCGCCAATAAAGTACAGGGTCATATAAAGTGAATTGACTCGTGATTTAGCATCCGGGCGTAAACGAAAAATCACGTTCTGGTTACAGCTATGCGTAATCGCCAGGCCAAGATTAATCAGTCCGTAGCCCAGAATATAACTCAGTAAAGACACCGCACCAAAATAAAGAAATAGCCAGCTACTGATCAGGATAGAACAGCCGATCCAGCTCAGTGTTTTGATATGACCACGATCAGCCCATTTACCAATCAGCTGAGTCGAAAGCGCGCCAAACACCCCCACGAGTGTGACCAGACCGACCATGACATCAGAAAGCTGAAAAGGTTTCTGGGTGAGCAGCAGGGCAATGGTAGAGAACAGCATACTCATGGCGGCAAAGGCGAATGCTCCTGTAAGCGAACGCAATATCAGGCGTGGTTCCTGTTTTAATAAGATCGCCATGGATTTAAAAATTGCCGCATAGCTTATTCTCAGACGTGGCAGACTCGGCAATTTATCTCTTAAATAGAAACTTAAGCCCAACATGGCTATGCCACTGACCACATAGATCATTTTCCAGTGAAACAGGTCGGAAAGTAATCCTGCAATACTGGTTGAAAGCAGAATGCCGACCAGTAAACCACTCATCAGGAAGCCGACTACTTCTCCGGTTTTTTCCGGTTTCACCGCCATGGTGGCCAAGGGAATCAGAATCTGTGCAGCGACAGAAAAAAGCCCCGCAATGATGGTTCCAATCCAGAGCATCGGCAGATTTACTGCACTGGCACAAATAAATAAACCTACGGCTGCGCCCAGCATGAGAAAGGGAATGAGTTTGCTTTTATTCAGCATGTCGCCCAAAGGCACAATAAACAGTAAACCCAATGCATAGGAGATCTGGGCAAAGGTGACGGTCAGAGCCACTTGCGATTCAGGAACCTGATAATACTGCTGAATGGATGAAATCAAAGGCTGGCAGTAATAATTTGCCCCCGCACATAAACCACAAGCAATAGCCATTAGCCATAACAAAGATTTATCTTGGCTAATGTCGAGAGAAGTGTTCATAAAAGTCCCTTGCTTGATGTTTTACAGGCAATCAGCGGTTGCTTCATTTCAATGAGCAGACCGAGTATAGCAAGACCTGAGACAGGAATTAGCCGACAAAAAAGTAAAGGCGGTTATTTCCCATGCTATTAATTTTCTGAATTAAAAATGAATGCAGTTCGGAAGCTACGTTTATTTAATTAAAATTTATCAAACGGCCGTATTAACAGTAATTGAATGAATAAGCTTAGTGAGCGAGTTTCTTTTTCGATAAGGTAATCATCATCACCCCCACAATATTCAAGGCACAGCCGAACCATTGAATCGCATTCATTTTTTCACCCAAGAAAAAGGTCGCCAAAATAATGGTTAGAATAGGGCCAATCGAGGCAATCATGGCAGATTGCGAAGCACCTAAGCGCTCAATACTTTGCATCAATAATACGGTTGGTAAAACCGTGACCATAAAGCCCAGTCCAATCCCATACCAGATTACGGAACTGGGTAACTGCGCGAGTAAGCTAATCGGATTCGGGATTGCAATTAAATAATGGCTCAGTGTTCCGATACAGGCAATACTCAGCGCAAGACCGGTGAAATTCCATGAACCGAATTTCTGAATCAGGCGCGGTGTCAATAACAGATAGCTTGCAAATGCCACAGCACTGGCAAAGACCAAACTCGCACCCAACCAGAAATTACTTTGATGCGGAACATTACTCTGTTCCTGTAACATCACGATGACTGTACCGCCATAACTGAGCAAAATCGCAAAAAGACTTTTAAAGCTTAATCGTTGTTTATAGATCACACTTGAAGCCAGAACCGTCATCGTCGGGTATAAAAATAAAATAATCCGTTCCAGTGAGGCACTGATATACATCAGTCCGGCGAAATCCAGCCAGCTTGCAAGATAATAACCAATCAAGCCTGCAAAGATCAGTAAGCCCCAGTCTTGACTGGTAATTTTTTTACTCTGATGTCGATTTAACCAGCAAATGAGAAGGAAAAAAGGCAATGCACTGGCCATTCTTAGCGCCATGAGAACGGTGCCATCAACCAGCGGGGAGAGGGCATAGGCTTGTTTAATAAAAATAGCTTTGGTGCTAAATAAAAAAGCGGCACAAACAGCGAACAATGAACCTAATTGTGTTGTTGTTAGACTCAGTTTCATTTTACCTACTTGGGGCGTACTTTGAGTATGAAAGAGAAAGTATATAAATTTGAATTATAAAGTTTTTAGTTGAGGAGGTGAAATGCAAAAATATGATGCTTAAGATTCCTATTCGGAATGAATCCCTTTTTATGAGTTTCATTTATTTCAAGAAAGGGACGCTAAAATAAAAATAAGTTTTAAGTGAATGGAGAATCTTTTCAAATATTGGATAATGGAAGTGAATGTGCAGTAGAAAAAAAAGATAAAATGTCAAAAATGATGGTCTTAAGCAGTAAAAAATAGTGATATTAATGTGAATGCTTGATATTTGCCCTAATTTGGTGCGAAAAACGGTCGATTAGGTAGAAGCACGATCAAATCATCATCAAGCGAAATGGTCAGCAAAAAAAATTTAACTATTTTTTTGACCTCAGTCGACTTAGGGTGAATAAGATTGGGTGGATAAAAATAACAATTGAAATTGGGAACAATAGAGATCCGATACTATTTACTTTGCCGCTTATTTTTAGAAATGGGCTTTTAAAAAACGGACAAATTTTCTGCTGAATCAGTCTGCTTATAATGTCACTTTAGTCAATCTAATTAAAAGTAGCGATTAAATAGGTTATTTTAGCCCTAAATCGGGGCATCTTTAAGTTAGTGTTTTATTTATGCTAAAAGCTAGAATTGTCAGAATGATCAATTCAAATTTTTTAAATCCTGCTAAAAAATCACCCTCAGCGCTTAAATATAAAAAATTAAAAAGTGTTGCAATGACATTTAAGCGGATAAAAACAATTTTAATTAAAGCGAAACCAATAAATGCTATATCGTATGATTATTTTTATGAATCATCAGTTCAAAATATGGGTATTTATTAAATAAATATTGGGTGGTAATTTAAAAAAGTTCAATTAGAATCCAAAAATTCAACAAAAATGCATCTAGGGGGAAACATTGCTAACCGCAATGTTTACTTAAGAAAAATTAGCTTGAGGAAGGCTCATGCAGATCGGAATCCCAACCGAAACTGTTGTCGGTGAAAATCGCGTGGCAGCAACGCCAGAAACAGTAAAGAAGTTGATCAGTGTTGGTCATACAGTGGTCATTGAACGTAGAGCAGGTGTTAAAGCTGCTTATATTGACAGTGCATATGAACAAGTCGGTGCCAAAATTACGGATGATGCCTATACCGGCAGTCAGATTATTTTGAAAGTTCGTGCGCCTAAAGGTGACGAAATTCAAAAACTTGCTCCAAACACCGCAGTTATTGCGATGTTTGATCCGTACCGCAATACTGAACTTGACCAATTTGCATCCGCGCAGGTGTCTGCATTTGCTTTAGAGCTTTTACCCCGTACGCTTTCCCGCGCACAGAATATGGATGTATTGTCTTCGCAAGCCAACTTGGCTGGTTATAAATCGGTGCTTTTGGCTGCGGCAGAATACCAACGCATGTTCCCAATGCTGATGACTGCTGCAGGTACGGTTAAACCTGCCCGTGTAGTCATCATGGGGGTAGGTGTTGCAGGTTTACAAGCAATTGCAACGGCAAAACGTTTAGGTGCTGTAGTTGAAGCAACCGATTTACGTCCAACAGCTCGAGATCAGGTTGAGTCTTTAGGTGGTAAATGGCTAGACGTGCCAATGTCTGATGAAGAAAAGCAGAAAGCTGCCGATGCTGCTAAAAACGGTTATGGATGGATGCCAGGTGAGCAATACATCAAAGACCAGGCAGCGATTGTCGATAAAGCGGTTTCCAATGCAGACATCGTGATTACCACTGCACTGTTACCAGGCCGTGATGCACCACGTTTAATTCGTGCTGAAACGGTTGCCAAAATGAAACCAGGTTCAATCATCCTTGATATGGCGGTTGAATCAGGCGGTAACGTTGAAGGTTCTAAGTGCGGCGAAAATGTCGTGACCGATAATGGCGTGACCATTTTAGGCATTCCAAATATCCCGGCAACAGTAGCGACTGAAGCTTCGGCATTGTATGCACGTAATGTTTTCAATTTCCTGGAAACTCTTTTTGATCAAGACAAGAACTTTGTCATTAATCCAGAAGAAGAAATTCAAAAAGCGCTACTCGTCGCTCATGGCGGCCAAGTGCTGTTAAAGCGTGGTTAAGGAGATAGATCATGGTTGAAACGATTACAATTTTCGTCCTTGCCATCTTCGTAGGTTACTACGTGGTTTGGGGCGTAACACCCGCTTTACACACACCGCTTATGGCTGTCACCAATGCACTGTCTTCCATTATTGTGGTGGGTGCAATGATTCAAACTGTAGGTTTGCCGGTAATTGGGGTAGAGGCCAACGTGGCTTTCCAAAGCGTGAACATTGTGAGCATTTTGGGTGCTATCGCTGTGTTCTTGGCAAGTATCAACATTTTCGGTGGCTTTGCCGTGACTGCACGTATGCTTGAAATGTTTAAGCCGAAGCAAAAGAAAAAAGAGGGTTCATAAATGGAATTTATTCGAGACTATGCGGATTGGTTCTACTTGGTAGGCGCCGTTCTTTTTATCTTAACGCTTCGTGGTTTGTCTGGTCCTAAGACCGCGATTAAAGGTAACCGTTACGGCATGATCGCGATGGCGATTGCTGTGATTACTACTTTCTTTGTGGCTGAACATCCTGTGGTCTGGATGATTATCGGTGCAATGGTACTCGGTGGTGTAGTTGGTATTGCACGTGCACGTACTGTTCCGATGACGCAGATGCCTGAAACTGTTGCACTGATGCACTCATTGGTCGGTTTGGCGGCTGTTTTAATTGCAATTGCTGCCATTCTGCATAACAACCAGTTAACTGCATTATTTACACAAAATGAAGCGGCTTTGACTGCTGCAGGTGTTCAACATGCACACATGAGCAAAGTTCATTTATTTGAATTGTTTGTGGGTTGTTTTGTGGGGGCGATTACCTTCACTGCCTCTGTATTTGCTTATGGCAAATTGGCTGCAAAAAAATGGGCAAAAACGATTTCAGGTGCATGGGTTAAACCAGTACAAGCGATCATTTTCCTTGCGATGTTAGCGTCTGGCTTCGTGTTCTTCTCAACCGGCAATATGCAAGCTTTCTGGGCAATGACAGCTCTGGCACTGGTATTTGGCTGGGTATGGATTGCACCAGTCGGTGGCGGTGATATGCCAGTTGTGGTATCGCTATTGAACTCATTCTCGGGTTGGGCAGCAGCAGGTATTGGTTTCACTTTAGAAAATAATATGTTGATTGTTGCAGGCTCGCTGGTGGGTTCATCAGGTGCGATTCTGTCTTACATTATGTGTAAAGCAATGAACCGTTCGATCATCAATGTTTTGTTTGGTGGTGCGATGGGCGGTACAGCAGTTGCAGCAACAGATAATGGTGAGAAAGTTCAGCGTAACCACCGTTCTGGTTCAGCGGATGACGCCGGCTTCTTGATGTCAAATGCGGACAGCGTTGTGATTGTACCGGGTTATGGTATGGCGCAAGGTCGTGCACAAAATGCAGTAAAAGAACTGTGTGAAATTCTGAAAGAGCAAGGTGTGAAAGTCCGTTTTGCGATTCACCCAGTGGCAGGTCGTATGCCGGGTCATATGAATGTACTGCTTGCAGAAGCGGATGTAGCGTATGACGACATTCTGGAGATGGATGAAATCAACACAGATTTCCCTGCAACTGACGTGGTTTTAGTGATTGGTGCAAATGACGTGGTTAATCCTGCGGCAAAAGATGATCCAACGTCACCAATTTACGGTATGCCGATTTTGGAAGCACATAAGGCGCGTACCATCATGGTGATCAAGCGTTCAATGGCAACAGGTTATGCAGGTCTGGACAATGACTTGTTCTATAATGAGAAGACCATGATGATCTTTGGTGATGCCAAGAAAGTAGTTGAAGATATGACCAAGGCGATTAATGGCGGCGGTCACTAAACATCGAATTTGTATCATAATAAAAAACCACCTTCGGGTGGTTTTTTGTTTGGCGAAAACTTATATTAAAAATGCCAGATAACTTCCTATTTTTATGTGAGTTTATGTAGGTCTCATTTAAAGTGCAGGGATGCTATTTATGGTGATAGAAAATGCAACATTTAATCCACAAAATATAATCAAAATAAAGAAAAAAAGTTGTCAAAATGGTTATGCTGCTTTGGTTATACGGTGAATGTGCCGTGCCATATAACAGTAGTATAGTGTAGTTAGGCGCGGTTAGTTCTCAGTTCGGTGTTCTTATACACGAATATGGAATTTTGTATTTCATCCGAAACATAGCTATAAGCGCCAACGCGAGGCTAGACTTATATATCATGGGTTCATAAGTTGGGATAACTGGCCCATCGCTAGTGTAAACGGCATGAATCAAGCAACATTTTCGTATCCGCACACTCCCGCATGGTCATAAGTCAGGTGTGTCAATCATTTGAAAGAGGTGACTTATGTTGTTTATTGTCAAGTGGAGAACCGGTCCGGCAAATCGTAATGCAGCGATAGAGCGCTTTCTGAAGACGGGAGGAAAACCGCCTGAAGGAGTAAAAATGCTGGGAAGATGGTTTGCTATAGCACAGCAATCTGGCTTTGCAGTCGTTGAAGCGTACGATGCATTGTTGATACAACAGTGGGCGCTAGAGTGGAACGACCTTCTTGCTATGGAAGTTTACCCTATTTTAACTGACGAGCAAGTCGGTCCACTTATGGCTGCTGCGCTCGGGAAGAAGTAGTAAGTACAGTCCACAAGACGCTTCCATTGGAGGTCTCACTACCTCATCATAGTGTTAAAATTTCCGATGAGCTTGGGCATTAACCTAGAATAATCGGGACAGTTGTGAGCCATTCAGGAAGGAGGGCGTGCCAATGATTGATCTGATGATGTAGGGTTAAGAAATAAAAAAGCGACCTTATGGTCGCTTTTTCTTGCTTTAAGCAGATTCTGGAGTAGCACGCCATAAGCTTTCAAGGTCGTAAAATTTACGCGCTGTTGGAAGCATAACGTGGACAACCACAAAACCAAGATCGATTAAGATCCATTCCGCATCACGTTCACCTTCAACGCCGATCGGGCGGAAACCCGCTTTACGTGCTTCTTCAGCAACATTATCTGCGAGGGCTTTAATGTGACGGGTTGATGTACCGCTAGCAATGACCATATAGTCTGCTACATTGCTAATCGCGCTAACATCAAGTTCAAGAATATCTTTTGCTTTTACATCTGATAGGGCTTCATGTACAACTTTTAAGCAAGCTTGTACATCTTTAGCTTGAGAATTCATTGCTAGATCGAGAGAATTAGAAGCGCTGGGCGATGGTTCTAAATTCATAAAGGGTTTTATTTCCGGACAATAACTCATCGTGTAATATAGCGGTTTTAGTGCCAAATTTCAATTCTGTTCATAATTTAACTTTGCGGATTTTTTACAAAATATTTATCTTTCCATGCAAAAGAATGCTTGGAGTGCGCCTGTGGGCGATATTCTGCGGCTGTATAGCCTGTATATGCACTTTGATTAAGCCATTGAAATATCTCTGCAAAATTGATTTGTGCAGTATCGGGTTCATGGCGTCCCGGGCAGTCAGCAAATTGAATATGACCAATATCGTCAATATTTTCTTTTAAGGCTTCAAATATATCTTCACCCATCATCGCCATGTGATAACAGTCATATTGCATTTTCAGGGCAGGGTTTTGCACGGCTTCAAGCATTTCTTGTGCTTGAGCAATGTTCTGAACCAGAAAGCGCGGCATATCTGTGCCATTAATCATTTCAAACACCGGCTGAATCTGATGTTCGCTCAGCATAGAGCAGGCAAGTTTCAAATTTTTTGCCAAGGTATTTAAGCAAGGCAGTAGATCTGCATCGACTGGTTGCTTGCCCGCTAAAATGTTCACACTCGGCACATTTAATGCTGTGGCATATTGAATGGCTTTTTCTAGACCGCGATGAAATTCAAGTTCCATCCCCGGGACACCGGCAAGACCATTACCACCTTGCATTAAATCACCCGCAGGTACATTGATCAGGCAAAGAGTTAAGTCATGAATGGTCAGCTGGGTTTGAATTTGTTCAATGCTGAGTTCATAGGGAAACTGAATTTCCACATGCTGAAAACCCTGTGCACGCGCTAGAGCAAAGCGCTCAATCAAAGGCACTTCAGTAAAAATCATCGATAAATTTACAGCCAGCTTAATCATGCCCTTACTCCTTGCTTGTTAGAAAATGAGATGCTTAAGATTCAACCTGTTGAATCACAGTGGCAAGATCAGCTTCAGCATAGCCTTTATTTTGGTGGGTTTTCAATTGTGATAGTGCTTGTTTTGCAACAGGAATATTTAAATTAAATTGTTCAGCCAGCTGGACTGCATTATTTAAGTCTTTGGACAAGGTTTGAACTTTCCATTGCACTGGTTCAAAAGTATGGGTCGCCATACGCGGGGTTAAAATCTGGAAAGGTTTCGAGTCGGCAAAACCACCGGCAAGCGCAGGGGCGAGTAAAGTGGTATCAACGCCTGCTTGAGCAGCCAATGCGACAGCTTCAGCAATTAAAGTACTGTTGGCAGCCACAATCAGTTGATTGCAAATTTTGGTTGCTTGTCCGGTGCCAGTTTCACCCATACGAGTGACACGTTGTGAAAGTACATTATAAATCAGCGATAAATCTTGGATGGTTTGCAGGTCACCACCAGCAAAAATCACCAAGGTTCCCTGTTCAGCACCCGCTGTTCCACCCGAAACCGGGGAATCAATCCACTGTACTTGGCGAGTTTGGGCTTGTTGTGCCAAGGTCTTGGTTTTATCCACAGATAAACTTGAGAAATCCACAATCACTTGTCCTGCTTGTAACTGGTTCTGAATTTGATCGTAGACCGCTTGCACTGCGGCATCATCTGCCAGACAGGTCAAAATAACAGGATATTGTCCAATGTCTTGCACGTCTAAGGCAGTCGCGCCCATATCAATCAGTACATCACAGGCGGATGCTGTGCGGTTCCAGATCGCGACTTCAAAACCGGCTTGAATCAGTCGGGTGGCCATACGGCTGCCCATCAGTCCCATGCCTAAAAATGCAATTTTTGTATTACGATCAAAACTCATGTGTTTTTCTCTGCACAATCCTGTTATCTGGATATTTTACTTATATTGGCGTGGTAAAAACTGAACTTCCGGGTTCTTGTCTTTTTTACGCGCCAATTTACTGTTTTTACCTAATAGTAATTTTAGTTGCCAAATTTTCTCTAGGCGTAAAGATTTTTTTGGTTCATGTTCCATGGCATCGAGTACGCGTTTGGCTGCGGTGAGAGCATCAGGAGAACGTTGCAACATTTCTTCTGCAAGGGCTTGGGCTTTGCTGATTGGTGATTCATCCAGATGTGTCACCAGACCAATGTCTTTGGCATAATTGGCATCGAAAATACGTCCAGTCAAGGTCAACTCTTTGGCAAGGTCGACATTAATAATGCCTTTGATTGATCGGGTCAGCCCCATGTCTGGAACCAGTCCCCAGCGGCTTTCCATAATCGACATTTTGGTATCCGGATGTGCAATCCGAATATCCGCAGCCAGTGCCAATTGCATGCCAGCACCCAAGCAATAACCTTCAATTGCAGCAATGACCGGTACAGGAAGCTCCTGCCAAATTAGAAAGGCTTTCTGGAATAGGCTTTGTCCCGGTTTAATCAGTTCCCATGCAGCGTAAGCCGTATTTTTCGGTGCGTTTAAATCGGCAAGGTCAATCCCGGCACTAAACACATGTGCTTCGCCAGTTAAAATGACACAGCGAATCGAGCGGTCTTTTTTAATTTGATTGGCTGCATTGACCAGTTCGCGTAACAAAGCAAAGCTCATGGCATTGCGTTTTTCGGGACGGTTTAAAGAAACGGTTGCGATGCCCTTATTTTTTTCTATGCGAAGTAACGCCATGTTGTATAGACCTGTAATTTTTTCCATTGTTTTGAGCATAACACGGGCATTTCTCTGATACATGCCGCGATACATGACAGCAGAGTCACATCTAAAGATGGACGCTACTGTCACAATTCGAATAAGACCGCGTTAAGTATTTTGTTGGTTTAAAATTTGCTGAGATGCTTGTTCAACTTGCTGAATCACTGACTGTAATTCATCAAAACGTTTTAGGGTTTCCTGAATAAAAGTGTCGTCGGCTTTACGACGTTCTTTGCGTAAAGAGGAAACAAACTGCTCAAATCCACCAGTTGCTTCTTGTAGAGTAGGTGCACCAACGTAGCGGGTTGCGCCATATAAACGATGCAGTACATGTTCCAGTTGTGGGAAATCTTCCATTTCAATCAACTGCTGCATTTCAGCGAGTTCTGTGGCGAAACTGTCGACCAGCATTTTAAGCAGATCGATCGCCAGATCTTCTTTGTTGGCCGCCAGTTGCAAGCTTTGTTGCCAATCTAAAATATTTGGATCGAGCGCTTCAATCAGAATGGCTTTTTCTACACTTTTAGCCTTTTTAAAGCTTTCCGAAGTCCAGTGGGTAAGAATCTGAATAATCTGATCCATTTGAATTGGTTTGGTGACATAATCATCCATACCCACCTGCAACAGTTTTTGTTTCTCATCTGCCAATGCATGCGCCGTCAGGGCAATAATCGGCAGGCGTTTATGGTTTTCTAAAGTCGACTCTAGGGACCGGATGGCGCGAGTCGTATCTACTCCGGACATCACCGGCATCTGAATATCCATAAACACCACATCAAATGTAGGCAGATCTTTTTCAATCCGATTCTGAATGATTTCTAGGGCTTCTTGACCGCTTAATGCCTTGGTGGTCTTGACATTGAGTTCGGCCAAAAGGGCTTCTAAAACAATCAGATTCGGTAAATGGTCATCGACAGCGAGGACATGCAGACCTTGTCCATTAAATTCTTCATGTACATCTTGATCGAAAATCGGCTGATTGCTGAGTAGCTGAATCAACGCACTACGACTCAACGGTTGATAGAGTGGGCGGGCACGATACTCGTTCAGCATGTTTGGATCGAGCGACATTTGATAACCGTAAACTGCAATGTTGCCATGATAACGGTTACGAATTTCTTTCAATAAGGCTTCGCTATCGCCACTATGATCCACAATCAGCCAGGTATTTTCATCGTTATTCGAGAATTTATTCAGCTGACTGAACAAATCCAGAATCGAGCTGGTTTCGACATGATGCACATCATAATTTTCAAGATAATGACGCAAGATATTGGCAGTCGCAGGATGGGCTAAATAAGACACCACCTGCATGTTATTGAAGTGTGGATGAACAATTTCAATTTCGTCATTCACAGCAAACATGGCGGTAAACCAGAAGGTGGAACCTTTTTCGGTTGGTGCACGTTCCTGGTTATCTTCAAAGCCAATTTGACCTTGCATTAAATGCACCAGCTGTTTGGAAATCGCCAAGCCGAGTCCTGTTCCACCAAATTGACGGGTCACTGAAGCATCGCCTTGCGAGAAGGATTCAAACAGTTTTTTACGGTCTGTACCACTGAGACCAATCCCGCTGTCTTGCACGCTAAAGTGCAATAAACATTGTCCAATATCGTCGTGTTCCATACGGGCACGGACAATAATTTCACCATCCGGGGTGAATTTAATCGCGTTGGAAATCAGGTTGGTCAGAATCTGCTTGAAGCGCAGGGCATCACCAATGACTTGCGTTGGTACATTGTCGGCATAATAAAATGCCATATCAATATGTTTTTGTGCCGCCAAAGGCGAGAGCATATCCATGACATCGAAAATGGCTTCTTCCAGATCAAACGGTGCGGTTTCCAGTTCCAGTTTGCCGGCATCAATTTTCGAGAAATCCAGTACATCGTTAATCAGAGCCAAAAGATGGGCAGATGATTTACGGATGGTTTGCAAATACAGGTTTTGCTCATTGCTCAAGTTGCCTTGACGCAGCAATAAATGAATAAAGCCATCAATACTATTTAATGGTGTGCGTAATTCATGGCTGATATTGGCCAAGAAGACCGATTTGGACTGGTTAGCTGAAATTGCCTGGTCTCGTGCTTGACGATAGGTAATGTTTTGCACTTCTAAAGTATCTAAGGTACGACGTAAATCGTCTTCAGTTTGTTCGGTATGTTCTTTCAGTTCTAAAAAGCTAAAGTGCAGGCGTTTGACTACATTGGCAATGTCGCGCTGGAGCAAACGTAATTCACCAGTACTGTTAATCACCATGTGCTGATCCAGGGTATCGGCATTTAAACGCTGCAATTGCATCCGGATCTCGTACATCGGGGCAATCCAGCGCCGCGAATAGAAATTCAAGCACAATAAAAGTAGCAATAAAGTCAATAAGCCGGTTGCAATCAGCACCACCATGACCCGATAACGCGCAATTTCAAGCGGTTGGTTATCCAGCTCAATCACCAGTCTGGCCGGGTTATCCGTATGTTCATTAATTTTTAAGGCATAAATATTATTATCATGATGCAGAATAGGACCGACAAAAGCGGCGTTTGAGTCAATCTTTGGCCAAGGTTCCTGATCCTGATAACCAATACTTAAACGGTTTCTACCATCTTCATCAATAATGGCGGCACGAATTAAATATTTTTCATTCAGCATGACCTGCATGGCATTACGTGCCTGATCATACTGCCATGGATAACTACTTAATAAGTCGATTGCTGCTTCTGAGGTGAGCTGATAACGGGTCACAATGGCAATTGCCATTTGACGTTGTTGTGCACGTGATGCATTGGAGGTCTCGGATAAAACCAGCAATGCCCCGACACATGCCAAAATCATAATCGGCACAAAAATCAGTGCAATGAGTTGTCCATAAGCATGATTTAAGTGTAGACGTTTAAATAACTTTTTATTGATATTTGACATGGTTAAAGCAGTTTATTTTCTATGCTCGGAATATTAGCATGCTTTATTTAAAACTGACTGCGCTTTAATCACTTTCAATAAAAAGCCTGCTAAATGGGTGCAGGAAGGAGCATTTTTTCATACAATAGGCGCACCTCGATATAGGTACAAATAATGAGTAATACCACCCCTGATTTTCAAGCAGACGAATTTTTGTTAGACCACTACGTAGGTAAAACGCCTCTAGTGCGTTTGCAACGTCTAGCAAGTCACACTCAAGCAACAGTATTGGCTAAACTTGAAGGAAATAATCCTGCAGGTTCGGTAAAAGACCGTCCAGCGTATAACATGATTATGCAGGCTGAAAAACGTGGTCAAATTAAACCCGGCGATACGTTAATTGAAGCGACAAGCGGAAATACAGGGATTGCCTTGGCCATGGTTGCAGCAATGCGTGGCTATAAAATGAAATTGATTATGCCAGCAGGTTCAAGTCAGGAACGCAAAGATGCGATGCGTGCTTATGGGGCTGAACTGATTGAATCTTCAAGCATGGAAGAAGCGCGTGATATGGCGCTGCAAATGGAAAAAGAAGGGAAAGGACTGGTCTTGAACCAGTTTGGTAATCCGGATAATGTTGAAGCCCATTACCTCACCACGGGTCCGGAAATCTGGCAGCAAACAGGTGGTAAAATTACTCATTTCGTCAGTTCCATGGGAACGACAGGCACGATTATGGGAATTTCCAAATATCTAAAAGAACAAAATCCTGATATTCAGATTGTCGGCTTGCAACCTTCTGAAGGTTCAAATATTGCAGGTATCCGTCGTTGGCCCCAAGAATATCTTCCGACTATTTTTGACCCTAAACGAGTTGACCGCATTATGGATATTCCGCAAATTGAAGCGGAAAAAACCGCACGTCAATTGGCGCGCAAAGAAGGCATTAGTGCCGGTACATCTTCCGGTGGTGCAGTTTGGGCATCAATCAAACTGGCTGAAGAAAATCCGGGTGCAGTGATTGTATGTATCATCTGTGACCGTGGTGACCGTTATCTTTCTACAGGTTTGTTTTCTGTACAAGACCCAGAATAAATCTGCAATTTTTGTGAGTTAAAATGCGCTTACCCGTTTTAGTTTTCGATATAGAAACCCTGACCGATTTAAAATCGGGAGCGCATTTGTATGGTCTGGATTTGCCAGAAGCAGATCTGGAACAGGCGTTGATTAAATTGCGCCGTCAAGAGTCGGGCATAGACTTTCAACGCATGGCCTTGCATGAAATTGTCTGTATTTCTGGCTTATGGCTTGATGAGCAAGGCGGCATGAAAATGTTCTCGTTTAGCCGGGAGCAGAATACTGAAGCGGAAATTTTAAAGAAATTTCTCTCGATTTTTGACAAGCGTCATCCGACTTTAGTTAGCTGGAATGGCTCACAATTTGATTTGCCGGTGATCCTGTTTCGCGCCATGTATCATGGTTTATCTGCACCAAGTTTATTCGATCAGGGCGAAATTGATCAGCAAAAGCGCTATAATAACTACCAGAATCGTTATCACCATCGTCATGTCGATTTGATGGATGTGATCGCGATGTTCAATGGTCGTCAATTTCAAAAGTTAGATGATGTTGCACATTTACTCGGTTATCCGGGTAAGCGTGGTGATGGCGCCTACCATGTTACTGAATATGTACGTCAGCAAGAATGGCAAAAACTCACCAGTTATTGCGAAGGTGATGTGCTCAATACCTGGTTGATTTACCTGCGTTGGTCATTGTTAAAAGGCCAGCTTTTACTCAATGATTATCGTGATGCAGTTCAGCGCACCATCCAGTTTTTATCGACTCAACCTCAACATGCAGATTTTTTAGCAGTATGGCGTGAAACCTCACAACGTACTGAATTTACCGCTACAGACTTTTTATCTCCCACACTCTAGGTATTCATGAAACATAGAACTAAGCCACGTCCAGCTCAACAGCCGATTTACACTTTTCAGGTTGAGTCACTTTCACACGAAGGACGGGGGATAGCGCACTATGGAACACATCCTGATCATCCAAGTGAGAAGCAGGGTAAAAAAGTATTTATCAGTTATGCCTTGCCTGGTGAGACTGTTAAAGCGCAAATTACCAATGTGGCAAAACGTTTAGAGGAAGCAGACAGTATTGAGCTGTTAAGCGCACCTGCTGCAACACGTATTGAACCGAAATGTCCACATTTTACTGTGTGTGGCGGTTGTAATATGCAGCACATTCAGCAAGATGAACAAATTCGCTTAAAACAAGAGGTTCTAAAATCGCATTTAGAACATTTTGCCGGAATCCAACCTGAACAATGGTTAGAGCCATTACGTTCGCAACGTGAAGACTACCGTCGTAAAGCCCGTATTGGAGTACGCTATATTCCAAATCAAGACAAACTGGTGGTGGGTTTCCGTGAACGTCAAAGTAATAAATTGATTTCCATCGACCGCTGTATGGTGCTTGATCGTGAATTTGGATCGATTACAGCGCTAAAACAGTTACTCGAAAGTCTAAAAGCCAAAGCCGCCATTGGTCATATAGAATTGGCCATGGGTGATGAAAATATTGCACTGGTGGTTCGTCATATTGAAAAATTATCAGCAGATGATGTCAACCAATTAAAACAGTTTACGTTAAACAAACAGTGGCAATTGTATTTACAGCCCGCCGGTGCAGACAGTTTGCACCGTGTGGATGATCCAGCTGCTGCAATGCGTTTGCATTATGCTGTGGAGGAATTTGACGTGAAATTTGGCTTTAATCCGCTCGATTTTACTCAAGTGAATTCAACGATTAATCCGCAAATGCTGAAGCTGGCATGTGATTTGCTTCAGTTGCAGCAAGGTGAACGCGTTCTGGACTTGTTTTGTGGTCTAGGAAACTTTTCTTTACCTCTTGCTCGCTGTGTCGGTGAAACAGGGCAAGTGGTGGCTGTTGAAGGAAGTGAAGAAATGGTTCAGCGTGGTGCAGAAAATGCTAAAAACAATGCGATGACTCACGTACATTTTTATTCACAAGACTTAACAAAAGATTTTTCGCATCATTCTTGGGCAAAACAGGGATTTGATGCATTATTGATTGATCCTCCACGCTCAGGAGCGGAGGAAATAATGTATTATGTGCCCAAATTTGGTGCAAAAAGAATCGTTTATGTATCATGTAATCCTGCCACATTGGCGCGAGATGCGGGTGTGCTGGCGAAACATGGTTATCGATTAAAAAAAGCTGGGGTGATGGATATGTTTACCCATACGGGACATGTTGAATCTATTGCCTTATTCGAAAAATACAATGAAATAAACGATTTATAAGATGAAGTGTAAAAAAGTAGGAGTAGGGTATGGTCACAGTACGTGAGCAACTTCCTGGACGTCTCAATGAGTTGTCGGAGGAAGCGACTGTAGAACATGCCGAACAAGCTCGACATGATTTGGCTGAATGGCTAAATCGGGTTCGTGGCATATTAGATGATATGGCGCTAAAACAACTCGAAGATGTAGCGCATTTAACTTTGCAAAAAGAACTGCAAAGTACGGTTAACCATCGTTCCAACACCTTTTATACCGGCATTGAAATGGCCGATATTTTGGCGCATTTACATGTGGATGAAGATACTTTGTCCGCAGCGATGCTGTATCGCAGTGTGCGTGAAGGCGTCATGACGCTTGAAGAAGTTCGTGAACATTTTGGTGAGCAAGTGCATAGTCTGGTCCAAGGGACCTTGGCGATGGGTAAACTTTCCGAACTGATTGAAAAGAACAAACGTCTAGAAGATCATTTTAATAATAATCAAAGAGAGCATTTAAGCGGCATTTATAAAATGCTGATTTCTGTGACCGAAGATGTTCGAGTGGTCTTGATTAAACTTGCAGAGCGTACTTATGCCTTGCGAGAATTGACTCAAGCATCACGCGAGCGTCAAGAGCGTGTTGCTCGAGAAATTTTGACCATTTACTCACCTTTGGCGCACCGTTTAGGGATTGCGCAGTTAAAGTGGGAACTGGAAGATTTAGCGTTTCGTTATTTAGCCCCAGAACGCTATAAAGAAATTGCAACCTTACTGAATGAAAAACGTTTAGAGCGCGAGCAATATATTCAGTTTGTCATTGATAAACTGAAAAATGAACTGGCGAGCTACGGTATCGAAGCCGAGATTAGCGGACGGGTGAAGCACATTTATTCGATTTATCGAAAAATGAAAAGCAAGAACCTTAGTTTCGATCAGCTGTATGATATTCGAGCGGTTCGGGTGTTGGTAAAAAGCGTACCTGAGTGTTATCACTCATTGGGAATCGTGCATCAAATTTGGCGTCATATTCCGCATCAATTTGATGATTACATTACCAATCCTAAAGCCAATGGCTATCGCTCATTGCATACTGCGGTCATTGCAGAGAACAAGTCACTTGAAGTGCAAATCCGAACCAAGGATATGCATAACGAGGCAGAGCTTGGGGTATGTTCGCACTTCAATTATAAAGAAGGCGCAAAAAATACCGATCATTCTTTTAATCATCGTTTACATTCATTGCGTGCAGTACTTGAGCATTATCAAGAACGTAATGATTCCAGCGCGCATAAATCAGATGATGATTCCGAGAATTTTGAACACGTTCAAGATTTTGAAGGATTTGAAAAAATCTATGTGTTTAGTCGTGATGGGGACATTAAAGAATTACCCCGTGGTTCAACCGTTTTAGACTTTGCCTATCATGTGCATACTGAAGTGGGGAATAAGTGTTATGCAGCGCGGGTCAACCAGCGCTATGTACCTTTAACCTATACTTTAAAAACCGGCGAACAGGTTGAAATTCTGACTAAAAAAGATCGCGAACCAAATCGTGACTGGTTAGTGAACTCGCTGGGTTATATCAAAACCTCTCGTGCACGCGATAAATTGCGTCACTGGTTTAGACAGCAAGACCGCAGTAAAAATTTGGAAGTTGGCCGTGAAATTCTGAATAAAGAACTTTTACGTTTGGCGATTCATCCAAAAAGCATTGATTTAAATGATTATTGCAATCACTTCAATGTCAAATTGGGTGAAGATATTCTGATTGGTTTGGTGAATGGCGATATCAGCCTGCATTCCTTGATCAATCAGGTCAATCGTCATATGCATATCGGTCAAGATGAACCTGAATTGGTACTCAAGCCGACCTTAAATCCGCGTGCAAGTCATACCTTGTCTGCACATGGTATTTTGATTGATGGTTTGGACAATGTGGAATTGCATATTGCGCAATGTTGTCAACCGGTTCATGGTGAGCCAATTGGTGGATATATCACGCTGAATCGTGGCGTCAGTATTCATAAGGTTGCCTGTCCGGATTATGTGCGCATGATTTCTCACGAACCTGAGCGTGCTGTTGAAGCCGATTGGGAAATGCAACCGACCCGTGGTCAAAGTGTACAGATTGTGGTGGAAGCCTATGACCGCCGTGGTCTGCTTAAAGATTTAACTCAAGTGATTTTTTCCGATCAAATCAATATTCGTCAGGTGAATACCATTTCAGAAACAGATGGTATTGCCAATATGAAGTTGTTAATTGAAGTGAAAGGTCTGGCACAGTTATCACGTTTGTTGGCACGTTTAGAGCAACAACCGGGGATTATTAGCGCACGTCGTTTGGTGCAAGGTAATTAATCCAAACCTGTAAATTACGACTGAAAAACCAGCAACTTGTGTTGCTGGTTTTTTATGCCTACCTGATTCTATGGTGTGGGTATTTTATTGATTTTTAATTAAATCAATTCATAAATTTAAATGGCAATATTTGCTCCATCATGGCGTGGTGCTGAATTTATACGATGCTGTATATTTTCAGCTGACATAAAAAAGCCCATCTGAAGATGGGCTTTTTTATGTCAATTCAAAGAAAAACTATTTAGGAATTTCTTCTTCTTCAAATTCAGGCTTAACCTGTACAATGAAGTCTTGACGATTCAGGCCACGCCACAGGGCAAAGGCAGTACCAATGTAAATTGAAGAATAGGTACCGACAAAAACCCCAATAAACATCGCCACAGAGAACCAGTGTAAACCTTCGCCACCGAGGAACATCATTGCCACGACAACAAGCAATAAGGTCATTGAGGTATGAATGGTACGGCGTAAAGTTTCTGTCAAAGAAATATCGATAACTTCACGCGGGCTTGCGCCACGGATCTTGCGGAAATTTTCACGAATACGATCCGATACCACGATGTTATCGTTTAACGAGAATCCTAAAAGTGCCAGAATTGCAGCCAATACGGTTAAGTCAAATGGCCATTGCATCATGGCAAAAACACCCACTGTTACAAGGACGTCATGGAATAACGAAAGAACCGCACCTATAGCTAACTTGAATTCGAAACGAATCGTGACGTATACCAACATTAACAGTAATGCCAATCCAACCGCACCTGCAGAGCGCAGATACAGCTCATTGCCGACTTGACCACCGACAGAGTCCACCTTGTGGACTTCAGCAGCATTATTCGGCAATTGGGCAGCTTTGGTAATCGCGTTACTCAAGTCTTCTACTTCAAGGTCTTGAGCTGGCATACGCACCAAAAGGTCTTTGTTGCTACCGAGGGTTTGCACCACAGCATCTTTGAAACCGGCTTGATCTAAAGCTTTAACCACTTCAGCCTGGTTTGCCGGTTGAGCATAGTTTAGTTCTGCAGAAACGCCCCCGGTAAAGTCCAAACCGAGGTTTAGACCTTTGGTCACAATAAAGAAGATGCTTGCAATCGTTAAAATGATGGAGAAAATTGCCGCCGGTTTGGCAATTTTCATAAACGGAATTATCCGTTCATCATCAGGGCGACCATATTTTTTTGAATCAGGTTGAGTCATATCAGTCATCATCGATCTCCTTAAATGCTCAACTTCTTCAGGTTACGCTTTTTGCCATAAATGAGCTGTACGATTGCACGGGTCACTGTAATTGCAGTAAACATCGAACAAATAATACCGATCATCAAGGTTACGGCGAAGCCTTTGATTGGACCTGTACCGATGGCAAACAGAATAAACGCAACCAGGAATGTGGTTAAGTTCGAGTCAAAAATGGTGTTATAAGCTCGATCATAGCCCGCGACAATCGCTTGTTTAGGCGAGGCTCCCCATTTCATCTCTTCCCTTATTCGCTCACAGATCAGTACGTTGGCATCCACCGCCATACCAATGGTGATCACGATACCTGCAATACCCGGAAGGGTTAGTGAAGCACCAATCCATGACATGACTGTCAGGATCATCGCCAAGTTGGCAAGCAGGGCAAAGTTAGCAATCACACCGAATAGACGGAAGAATACCACCATCCAGATTGCAACCAGAATGAAACCGATTTGAGTCGATAACACACCTTTGTCGATGTTTTCTTGACCCAGGCTTGGACCCACGACACGTTCTTCAACAAAGTACATTGGCGCAGCCAAAGCACCTGCACGAAGCATCAGCGCAAGTTCAGCCGCTTCTTGTGGAGAATCCAGACCGGTAATACGGAATTGTGAACCCAATACCGCTTGAATGGTTGCCGCATTAATCACCACAGATTCTGCATAAGGCGTACGCACTTCAGTTTGTGCACCGGTTACAGGATCGGGTACATAGCTGATTTTTTGCTTGTTCTCGATGAACAATACCGCCATGCGTTTACCAACTGCATTACGTGTTGCATCTGACATCAGCTTACCGCCAGCGCTGTCTAAAGTAATATTTACTTCAGCACCGCCAGTATCCTGGCTAAAGCCACTTGATGCATTTTGTACACGTTCACCGGTCAGAATACGGTTACGGTTGAGCAGTAATTCGCGACCACTATCCAGTGATTCATAAGCAAAAATTTCTGTACCTGGAGGTAATGCCTGACCAGTCGATTTACCGGTATACGGATCGATATATTGGTCATTCAAATCAGAAACCAGGCGGAATTCCAGGTTCGCTGTACGACCCAGGACACGTTTTGCTTCAGCAGTATCCTGAACACCCGGAAGTTCAACCACAATGCGGTTGCTACCTTGGGTTTGAACCAATGCTTCCGCTACACCCAACTCGTTAATACGGTTACGTAGAGTCGTTAAGTTTTGGTTTACCGCATAAGACTGAATTTCTTGCTTACGGACATCGGTATAGTTCAGGCGTAAAGTTGAACCTGATTCTGATGCAATCGCTTGCTGAGTGAATTCATTGCCATTGCGACGCAAGAAGTCCATCACGGCATCACGGTCACTGTTATTGGCAAACTGCACAGTAATGGTGTTGTTATTCAACGCAAGGCTATTGAATTTCAGCTTGTTGTCACGCAGTTGACGACGCAAATCAGTCGCAGATGTTTCCATACGCTGACTGATGGCTTTATCCATATCCACTTCAAGCAAGAAGTGAACACCACCACGTAAATCCAGACCCAATTTCATTGGTTTTGCACCAATTTTTTGTAGCCATTCAGGAGTGGTTGGCGCAAGGTTCAATGCAACAACATAATTATCGCCAAGTCCACGACGTAATACTTCTTTGGCTTTTAACTGTGCTTCAGAAGTATCAAGACGCAAAAGGGCAGCATTATTGCTAAAGCTGTTGTCATGGCTTGGAATTTTTTCACTTTCTAATAATTGCTCTGCTTTTTGTACGATGCTTTGATCAATTTGGGTACCGGCTTTGGCACCCGAAATTTGAACAGCAGGTTCATCGGGATACAAACTAGGCAGGGCATATAATGTGCTAATCACCAAAACCACGATGATCAGCAGATATTTCCATGCTGGGTAACGCATTTGTTTTCTTCTTAAAATGAAAAAGTCGTGCTAGGGCACGACTTTTTTTTGATTAGAGATTATTTAATGTGCCTTCAGGAAGAACTGAAATCACACTTGCACGCTGAATTTTTACTTCTACGCCACGGCTTAATTCAACCACTGCAAAATCACCTTCAATTTTAGTGATTTTACCCATTAAACCGCCGGCAAAAACCACTTCACTGCCTACACCTAGGCTTTCAACTAGCGTGCGGTGCTCTTTAGCGCGTTTTGCTTGAGGGCGCCAGATGAGGAAATAGAAAATTGCGACAAATACTGCAATCATCAAAAGGTTGGTTACCAAACTTGGCTGGGCTGCAGCTTCACCTGCTGCGTGAGCAGTAGAAATAAAAAGGCTCATTTCATTTTCCTAAAATAAAAAACTGTATATCAACAATATGATAATAAACTAACTTGTTCTGCAATTTACCTTGTCTTTTTCTTCAGCGCAAATGCTGAAAGATTAATCTTCAGGACAAGGAGGTACTTCTAGACCACGACATGCATAAAATTCTTGGACATATTGATCAAAAGTACCATTATCTAACGCATCACGAATGTCTTGTGTAAATCTTTGGTAATAACGCAGGTTATGAATTGTACCGAGCATAGAACCGAGCATTTCACCGCATTTTTCCAAATGGAATAAGTACGAGCGAGTGAAATTCTGGCAGGTGTAACAGTCGCATTGCGGATCAAGCGGGTTTTGGTCATGACGATATTTGGCATTACGAATACGCACCAAACCGTCGGTCACAAAATAATGACCGTTACGTGCATTACGGGTTGGCATCACGCAGTCAAACATGTCGACACCGCGACGGATCGCTTCAACGATATCTTCCGGTTTGCCGACACCCATCAGGTAGCGTGGTTTATCTTCAGGCATTTTCACAGGAAGATAATCCAGTACCTTGATCATTTCTTCTTTCGGTTCGCCCACAGAAAGACCGCCAATGGCAAAGCCATCAAAATCAATTTCTTTTAAACCATTCAGTGATTCATCACGAAGATCTTCGTACATGCCACCCTGGATAATACCGAACAGGGCATTTTTATTTTTGAGTACATCATGATGATGGGTTTTACAGCGTTTTGCCCAGCGTAGCGAGAGTTGCAATGATTTTTGCGCTTCTTCACGGGTTGCCGGGTAAGGCGTACATTCATCAAAAATCATCACGATGTCTGAATTCAAGGTATGTTGAATATCCATTGAAATTTCAGGTGATAAGAAAACTTTAGAGCCATCAATCGGCGAGCGGAAAGTCACACCATCTTCTTTGATCTTGCGCATTGCACCCAGACTGAATACCTGGAAGCCGCCTGAATCGGTTAAAATCGGTTTATTCCATTTCATGAACTCGTGTAAGCCACCATGTTCACGAATCACGTCTAAACCTGGACGCAAGTAAAGATGGAAAGTATTACCCAAAATAATTTGAGCTTTAATGTCTTCAATATCACGTGGGAGCATGCCTTTCACTGTACCGTAGGTACCAACAGGCATAAACACAGGCGTTTCAATAACACCATGTTCAAGCGTTAAACGACCACGACGGGCACGACCCGACTGGCCTAATTTTTCAAACTTCATACAATATCCTGAACAAAAGCGAAGCACTGCGTGCAGTGCAAGAGCGAATAAACAGTTCGCCGCTAAAAGTTGGCTATTTTCCTAGATTACGCACATAAACACCAGCGTTGTTGAATTTTAACTCGATACTTTCCTTTTCACGGTATATGGGGATAGTGATCATGATCCAGCAAAGTCAGGTTGTGGCTTGTATGATAGAACTGTTCAATCCGTTCTAATATTTCATTTTTTTCTAAGGCACAGCCATCTTTTATCCCAGAATCCATCGCTGCAATAGTCTGAATCAGTTTCTGGATATAGGGATTGCTATCAATGAAAGCCGATTCTAAAGTGAGCAAATAGGCTTGCTGCGCAATGTGTAAATAATCATAAGGTTCAACTTCCGCCATTTGTGCTAAATCAACCAGCAGATCTTTATCGGATTGAGAGAGTTTTTGTTTGCTACTTAGTTTTTTAGGCAGGGTTTCGGGAGCATGATGTTGAATGAATTCATCCAATAATCGGCTGCCGATATTGAGGCATTGTGCCGAATGGACTGCAACTTGCGGCTGATGGGGAAGGTGAATAAAAAACACAATATTATGGGTATCCAAACCATAAGAATGGGCAAAGGCTTCCTTGGCCTGTTTAAAGGCTGCTATCAGCAGGTCTAAATTATTTTGACGATTGTCGTGTTTTTGTTCCAGTAAGGGATTGCCAAAGATATGGGTTTTTTTTAAATAATCCGCCAAGATTAATTTAAATTGCGCAAAGCGGTTTTCGACGGATGAGTGAGAGCGATAGCGCCATTTTTTGACCTGCCATTTATCTTGCTCCGATAAATATTGAGCTGGATCTTCATGCTCCGCGAATAAACTCCGAATGGTCGAGATTGCTAGATCTTCTATCCTTAAATATTCATTGAAGACCAAGGCACAGGCATAAATCTGATCTTCATTATATTGATCGTATAAGGGGTAAAACTCTTCAATCAACGCATCTTTGAGTAAGGGGATATGTTCTAACATGGGCTTTATTCTTTTTTTATGAAGTTAATATTTTTTTTAAATCGCGGATTCAAATACCAAGTGCGACACATTTGTATTTAGTTGAAAAAGTTAGGTGTATTAGAATCATTAGACTTTTTCAACTCGCAATTGGAAAGCACACAATGAAGCAATACACCCAACTTTCTCAAGAAGAAAGATACGAAATTTATGCTGCTTTGAAAAGTAAATCTTCAATCTCCACCCTTGCCAGAGAGCTTGGACGTTCCCGATCAACCATTTATCGTGAGATCAAAAGGAATACAGGACAACGTGGCTATCGGGCTAAACAGGCTGAGCATCTCTCCAGCCAACGACGATATCGATCCTCATCTCAGATGACAGATTTCGCTATAATCTACATCCGTTATCTGATTGCTCTGGATTGGTCACCTGAACAGGTTGCGGGGGCTTTGAAACAACGTGGCTGGTTAGATGTCCCATCGCATGAATGGGTCTATCAGTACATTTATCAGGATAAATCTAAGGGTGGAAAATTGCATCAGCATTTAAGACACCAGAAAACATATCGCAAGCGGGGTTATAAAAACACAGATCGTAGAGGTCAACTTGTTGATAGAACAAGTATTCATTGTCGTGATGAGGTCATCGAGAAACGTCAACGCCTAGGTGATTTTGAAGGTGATACTGTAATAGGCAAGAATCATAAGGGAGCATTATTAACCCTGGTTGAACGCAAGAGTCTGTATGTACATATCGTTCATTTGGGGCAAACGAGAACCACAGCTAAAACGATCTCGTGTGCTTTAGCATGTTTGCGTAGTAGTCATGCCTATAGTGTGACCTTTGATAATGGCAAGGAATTCTCAGAGCATAGGCGGATAACGGACGCAGGCATAGAGACTTACTTTGCAGATCCGTACAAGTCTATTCAACGAGCCAGAAATGAAAATACGAATGGTCTGATCAGACAATATCTGCCAAAATCCTCATCGTTTGATCATGTTTCAAAAGAGCGGATAGAACAGATAGAGACTGCTCTAAATAATCGTCCTAGAAAGACACTGGGCTGGTATACACCCAGTGATATTATGGCTGGTTTTTATACTGTTGCACTTGCCGCTTGAATCCGCCAATTAAAATTTTTGGACTTCTTGCTGTTATTTATGAAGAGTGAATACAAGAAGTCCCAAGGTATTAAAAATTAGGTCGATAGTCAAAATTTTGAGTGACGGCTTGATCTCGAAAGGGACGAATGGCTTTTTTACCCATGGTCATGGTGTTCACTATATTATTAGGGAAAATCTGAATATGGTTATTAAATAACTCTACATTACGGTTGAAAATGGTAATGGCTGCGCCGACATTTTCATTCTGTTCTTCAATTTCATTCATCATTTTCAGATAAATTTCATTGGCTTTTAGTTCGGGATAGTTCTCCACCACGACATTGAGACTACGCATCAATTCTTTATTCAAGCTTTCAATGCGTTGTAATTGAGATACATCGGTATTATTTAAATTGAGATTTAAAATATTCTGACGCAGTTCAGTCACTTTTTCTAAAGTGCCTTTTTCAAAACCTGAATATTGTTCAACTAAAGGCTGTAAGCCATCCAGAATTTTAATTTTCTGACGTTCATAGCTGGCCACATCTGACCAGGCACGTACAGAAGCATTGTGATGACGAACAATATTATTGCGAATCATGATACATGCGACGACCACAGCAATGATCAATAGCAAAAAAATTAACAGCCCCATTGATATGTCCCCAAAACATCCATTATTATTTTAAAAAATGCGTTAAATCACGCTGTAAGCTTTCTAAATAAGGTAATTTAAAAGTGCGCAAGTGTCCACGTAATGCGGAAATATCTTGAATGTTTTTAGCTTGTGTCGATATTTTAAATAAATCGGCAGGCCCTAAAAAGCATAAGGTATGACTGGTCGGGTGGAAGATTAAATCGCCCTGACGTTGGGTAAAAAAATCAGCCAATTTCAGTACGAATGCCGGTGATAGGATTTTTGCAGTTTGCATTTCATCACTGCCAAAAATGTTGAGTTTCTGATTGGTCTGAATATCACTGGTATGCCAGGGAAAGCTGTAAGGATAATAAAAATCTTTGTTGGCAGTGGTCACTGCAATACCTTGCGTTTCGACATCAAAAACAAAGACACCCCACAAATCTTTGTGGACTTCTTTCACTTTGACATTATTGCCATCTTTATCGCGGACGCGGACTTCATTGATAAAATGATATTGAAACACCATGACCTGATGTTCTTGGCCTTCCTCATCTGCCCAGACCGTGCTGGCGTAATAGGGAATATCGTTAGAAAGGGTACCTTGATTAAACACCGGAAACAGCCGTTTTAAGTGGGCAATGAATAAAACCGGTTGCAGCGGAACAGAAATATGTTGCGGTTGTTGCTGAAAGGCGAGCTGGTATTTTTTGGCGATGCTTTGTTGTTCTAGATATTCGATGACCTCATCAATCGGCTTTTTATCTTCATAGCTGATATACGCCCAAAAAATCATAAATAGGCCGGTTACCAGACCAACCTGTAACCAGATATTGGTCGGGAGAATAAAAATCAGCAGCATAAAAAAAAGCCCTAGCGCAGCTAAAAGTAGCGGTAGGACATTTTCAAATTTGAGCACGATCGGTGCATTCCACGGATGCAAACTATCCAGGATATCTTGCTGGGTTTGAGCCTGACGACCAATCTCCCAGAGCCGCGCAATATTTTGAAAAACCCGTTCATTTTTTTTACGTCGAATATGAATCGAATGTTTAACAGTATCGAGCGGCATGGTGTGCTTCTTTTTATCGGCAAATATTTAAGGCGTAATTTTATCAATCAGCATGGCATCGCCATAACTAAAGAAGCGGTATTTTTCTTCTACCGCATGATGATAGGCATTCAAAATATTATCACGATTCGATAATGCTGAAACCAGCATCAACAAGGTGGATTCAGGCAAATGGAAGTTGGTAATTAAACGATCGACCACTTTAAAGTCATAACCTGGATAGATGAAAATTTGTGTATCACCTGTCCATGCATCTAATGTACCGCCATGTGCCTGAGCTGCACTTTCAACGGCACGTGTTGCTGTTGTTCCAACCGAAATGACTTTATTGCCACGTGCTTTAGTTTGACGAATCAGTTCAACCGTATGTTCTGGAACATCACACCATTCGCTATGCATAATGTGGTTTTGAATATCATCTGTACGTACCGGCAAGAAGGTGCCTGCACCTACATGCAATGTCACAAATGTTTTTTGAATCCCTTTTACTTCAAGTTTTTCCAATAGGTTTTGGTCGAAGTGCAGGCTGGCGGTGGGTGCTGCGACACTTGCCAATTTTGTCGGGTCATTAAACACCGTTTGGTAACGTTCGGTATCAATGGCTTCTGCTTCACGGTTGAAATAAGGTGGAATCGGTAAAGCACCGTATTGATCCAGAACATCTAAAATCGGTTGTGAAAACTCGACAATAAACAAGTTTTCATGGCGACCTTGCACCGTCACTTTTACCGCATCTTCACCAATAAAAAGTTCAGCACCGGCTTTAGGCGTGTTGCTGGCTTTAATGTGGCAGTATGCAATAAATTTGTCCTGCATCCGTTCCACTAAAACTTCTACAGCACCACCAGAGGCACGTTTACCTTTCAGGCGTGCTTTCATCACTTTGGTGTCATTTAAAATCAGTAAGTCACCAGAGTCGAGTAAATCAAGAATGTCGGTAAAATGACAATCGTGATATTGCCCTTGAGCATCTAAATGCAAAAGACGTGAAGCACTACGCGTATCTAGAGGGTAGCGAGCAATGAGTTCGTCAGGGAGATCAAAGTTAAAGTCAGAAAGTTGCATCTTCAATGTATAAAAATAAGAAAAACGTCCGCATTATAGTCCTGAAAAGGACAAACGAGAGGATATCTGATGCTTTTTAAAACAAAGTTTTTGTTTTTGCTATAAAAGTGATCAATTGATCAAATTAGATAATTGACAATTTAAAGTTTGGTAGTAATATAGCCACCACAAGCTAATGCGCTTGTAGCCCCTTTCCCGAGGTGGTGAAATTGGTAGACGCGGCGGACTCAAAATCCGCTGTCAGAGATGACGTGTCGGTTCGAGTCCGACCCTCGGGACCAGATATTAAAAAGCCCTCAAGCACTATAAGACTTGAGGGTTTTTTTTATTGTTTAAAGAAAATTTCTGACTAAATTTTGAATAAAGAATAACTAAAAAGCAAATCTGCCTTAAATTGTCACATTTGATCTATTTGTGTCTTTTTTCATTGTGTTCTATGTGAAAGTTTGTTAATAAAGTTAAGGGGAATAGTTAGTTTTTTTATCAATAGGGGTAAAACAAATTTACGAGGCAGATATGAAAATGCAGTTACTCGAAATAGGCTCGGAAACTGAGCAACTCAGTGCATGTAGAATATCATTATTGCTTGGTGTTTTTACTTCAGAAAATCGTGTCGAAGGTTTTTTAAAGTTTGCGCGTGGCATTCTGCAAGCAGAGCGTGGCATTCTTGCTTTTCATCATGAACCGTATATTTGGTATTCTGCACCCGAATCTTTTAAAGCATTTCATGCGCAAAAAGAAGCCAATTTGGTCTCCTTTTTTGAAGGCGATACTATTCTCACAACAAAACATAAGAACTATGCTGCTTTTTCTCAACATGTGCATGATTTGGGTGTTGGGCACAATCGTATTGTCGGTTTCGATTTAAAAATCAATAAAACAGAGTCTATTGGACAAGTCCTTTTATTTGATGAGCAGACTGAATCCTTTAATGATGAAAATTTACAGCTGGTGCATGAATTTGCCATGAGCTTGATTAATATCATTGAATTACGTTCAAACTATGCCGAGCTCAAAGAATTATATGAACAGCAATCTGCTTTAAATTTTAGTAAAACCAAGTTTTTTCAAATTATTGCGCATGATCTGCGTGCGCCATTTCATGGCTTAATCGGTTTCTCGGAAGTGTTGGCTCAAGAGCGAGAAACACTGGATGATTCTAGTATTCAGAGTATTGCTGATTATTTGTTGGACACTTCGCAGTCAACCTATAATCTTTTAGAAAGTTTATTGAATTGGGCCATGGCAGAAGGTGGGCGCTTTGTTTACCACCCGATTAATTTTAATTTAAAACAATCCTCAAAAATTGTTTTTGATGTCTTGAATAGCTTGGCGATTAAGAAAAATATCCAGCTGATTGATCAAGTGCCTGACGATATAAAAGTCTATGCCGATATTAATATGGTGACCTCCGTTTTACAGAATCTGGTTTCAAACGCACTGAAATTCACCCATGTGGATGGTACGGGGAAAGTCACCATTCATGCAGAACAATCCGCACAGTATGTTGATATATACATTCAAGATACCGGCTTGGGGATGACTCAACCGCAGATTGACGAGCTTTTCCAACCCCGCTTAACAGTAAGTTTTAAAGGAACTGCTGGTGAGAAAGGCACAGGATTGGGCTTGGTATTATGTAAACGTTTCGTCGATTTGAATCAAGGTGAAATTTCTGTGCAATCCAAAGAAGGTGCGGGGACGACGTTTAAAGTCTCTTTACCAACAGCCTTGAATGCACATCAAACTTTATCTTTGAATGGCGTGAAGCAAGCCATTACTGAATAAATCAGAACAGAACGCTAAATTTATTTTCCACTATTTCTTTTCAACTGATATAACTAGAAAAAACTCGGCTGAAGGTTTGAAAATGAATGCGGAACAATTGCACAAAACATTACGTGCTAGCCAATACGTAGAACAAGTATTGGGAAATCATGCAGTACTCCTCGAACAAGATTATGCAATTGACCAATTTCTCGTTCCTTTAAGCACCACGCAAATCCAGAACTTTGTGGATCGCGCTTTAGACAATATCACTGATGAAATCACATGGATGCGTGCGATTCGTGTGCTTCGTGCACGTTTGATGTTTCGCTGGATCTGGCAGGATGCCAACCAACTTACCGATGTGGTCACCTTGACCCGTGAACTTTCAGACTTTGCTGATGCCTCCATTTGCGCAGCAAAAAAATTCGCAAGAGTTCCTCTGGTTGCAAAGCACGGCGAACCGATGGGTTATAACGGTACGGTACAAGATTTAATTGTGGTCGCCATGGGTAAACTGGGTGCTCAAGAACTTAATCTTTCAAGTGATATAGATCTTATTTTTGCTTTCGATGAGCAAGGTGAAACCAATGGTCGTAAATGTATTGATGTACAGCAATTCTGTATTTTGTGGGGACAGAAACTGATTTATCTGCTGGATCATATGACTGCGGATGGTTTTGTATTCCGTGTTGATATGCGTTTGCGTCCATGGGGGGATGGTTCGGCACTGGCGATTAGTCATGTTGCTTTGGAAAAATACTTAAGTCAGCACGGGCGTGAATGGGAACGTTATGCCTGGATTAAAGCACGTATTGTGACCGGTGGAAAAGAAGGTGATGAACTTCTGGAGATGACCCGACCTTTCGTGTTCCGGAAGTATGTCGACTACACTGCCTTTGAAGCCATGCGTGAAATGAAGGCCATGATTGAACGCGAAGTGCTGCGCCGTAATATTGAAGATGACATTAAGCTCGGTGCAGGCGGTATTCGTGAAGTCGAATTTATTGTGCAGGTTTTTCAGCTGATTTACGGTGGCTCCAAGCTTGAATTGCAAGACCGTCAATGTTTAGTCAGCCTGCATCATCTGGGTGAGGTGGGGTTGCTTGATGTGCAAGCCGTGGCTGAACTGGAAGATGCTTATTTATTCTTGCGCCGTGTTGAACACGCTATTCAGGCGTTGAATGATCAACAAACCCAGTCCTTGCCGAGTGAGCCTGAATTACGTCAGCGCATGATTGAAACTTTAGGCTTTGCGGATTGGGATGTCTTCATTGCATTTCTGAATCAGAAACGCGCGAAAGTTATTTTTCAGTTTGAACACCTGATTAAGGAAAAAGAACCCGATCCGTTAATAGAAAGTTTTAGCCAACTGGAAAAACAGTTAGATGCCGTGCTGGATGACAATGCCAAAAACCTGATTCATGAATTCTGGTATGGACATGCGCTAAAGAAATTGCCGGCGAAAGCGGTTCAGCGTTTAAAAGCCTTCTGGCCACATTTGATTGAAGCCATTTTGCAGTCGGATAAACCGCAAGTGGCATTATTACGCTTAATGCCTTTGGTTGAATCGGTGATGCGTCGAACTGTGTATCTGGTGATGCTGATTGAAAGCAAAGGGGCGTTGCAACGTCTGGTTAAAATGTCTACCGTAAGCCCGTGGATTTGTGAGGAACTCACCCATTATCCAGTGTTGCTTGATGAATTCTTGTCGATGGATTTTGAATTGCCGAAACGTCAAGATTTAGAAGATTCACTGCGCCAGCAACTACTTCGCATTGAGATTGATCAGGTTGAAGATCAAATGCGGGTGTTAAGATTATTCAAAAAATCTAATGTCTTGGCGGTTGCGGCCAGTGATGTTTTAGCCGAAAGTCCACTCATGAAAGTGTCGGATGCACTGACGGATATTGCAGAAGTCTCGGTCAATGCCACCTTACAGTTGGCGTATCAAATTACGGCGAAAAAACATGGCTATCCGCTTGATGCAGAGGGTCAACGTTGTTCACTTGATCACATGGCATTTGTCGTGGCAGGCTATGGAAAGCTGGGTGGAATCGAGATGGGCTACGGCTCTGATCTGGATCTGGTGTTTATTCATTATATGAGTGAACAGGGCGATACTGATGGTCAGAAGCCGATTAGTGGGTTCGAGTTTGCCATGCGGGTTGCTCAAAAGTTGATGTCGTTGATGACCACGCAAACTCTGGATGGTCGGGTCTATGAAATTGATACCCGTTTGCGTCCATCGGGTGAGGCGGGTTTATTGGTGACCAGTCTAAAAGCCTTTGAGCAGTATCAGCTGAAAAGTGCCTGGGTGTGGGAACATCAGGCTTTGGTTCGTGCACGATCTATTGCTGGTGAAAAAAGTTTACGTGAAAAATTTGAAGCATTACGGTGCCTTATTTTGACCCAGCCGCGAGATGAAGCTAAAGTTCGGGAAGAAGTTTTGAAGATGCGCCAAAAAATGAAAGACCATTTAGGCTCATCGAAAGAACAGCAAAAAGATGGAATTTTTCATTTAAAACAGGACGCAGGTGGTATCGTTGATATAGAATTTATGGCACAGTATGCGGTGTTAGCCTGGAGTGGGTCGAATCCCGATCTCGCCCATTACTCCGACAATGTACGAATCCTTGAAGATGCCGCAAAAGCAGGTTGCTTATCCAGCGACGACGCGACAGCATTGATTCAAGCTTATCTCAGTGAACGAGCCGAGAGCCACCGTTTAGCCCTTGCGAATCAATCCATGCAAGTGAATGCTGCGGACTGGCACGATACCCGCGTGATCGTTTGCAAGTTATGGCAAAGATTAATTGATCCAACTGCAAATATTTGCATTGGATAAAGATGACTGTGTATAAAAATTTGGAGAGTGCGCCATGAACTTGGCTGATCGTGATGGTTTTATTTGGCAAGATGGACAAATGGTTGATTGGCGTGAGGCAAAAATCCACGTCTTAACACATACCTTACATTACAGTATGGGTGTGTTTGAAGGTGTCCGTGCTTATGAGACTCCTAACGGAACTGCGATTTTCCGTCTTCAGGATCATACAAAACGTTTGCTCAACTCTGCAAAAATTTATCAAATGAAAGTTCCATTTGATCAAAAAACTCTAGAGCAAGCTCAAATTGATGTCGTACGTGAAAATAAATTAGCGTCTTGCTATTTGCGTCCAATTATCTTTATCGGTTCTGAAAAACTGGGTATCGCTGCAACTGACAATACCATTCATGCGACTGTTGCTGCATGGAGCTGGGGTGCTTACCTTGGTGATGAAGCGATGGCGAAAGGTATTCGTGTTAAAACTTCATCATTTACCCATCATCATCCTAACGTGACGATGTGTAAGGCAAAAGCATCGGGTAACTATACTTTGTCTATTCTTGCACACCAAGAAGTTGCACATTCTGGTTACGATGAAGCAATGTTGATGGACCCACAAGGCTATGTATGTCAGGGTTCAGGTGAAAACGTATTCTTGGTTAAAGATGGCGCATTGCATACACCTGATATCGCTGGCGGTGCTTTAGACGGTATTACGCGTCAAACCATTATTACCATTGCCAAAGACTTGGGTATTGAAGTGTTTGAACGCCGTATCACCCGTGATGAATTCTACATTGGTGATGAAGCCTTCTTTACTGGTACTGCTGCTGAAGTAACACCAATTCGTGAATATGATGATCGTGAAATTGGTTGTGGTTCACGTGGTCCAATTACCACACAAATTCAAAAAGCATTCTTTGATGCAGTTCAGGGTAAAGACCCTAAATATGCACATTGGTTGACTTACGTAAAATAAGTTGATCGGTTAAGATGAAGAGGCGAAACGAAAGTTTCGCCTTTTTTATTGATTAAGATTTGAGATTATTTTCTTTTAAGGACACTTTTTATGCATATTGTCTATGTTAGTGATGGCAAAGCAGGGCATCGCTCACAAGCAGTCGGCTTATATAAAGCGATGCAAAGGCAAAGTGCAGAGGAAGTCACCTTTGAGGAAGTATCAATAGATAAATTGCCAGTTTTTAGCTTATTGTCAGCAATTTTTAACAAGAACATTGCAGCGCTAAAGCAACGACCAAATTATATTTTTGGCGTAGGCAGTCATACTCAATTGCGTGTTTTACTGTTAGGGGAAGTATATCCTCAAGCAAAAACGATTATCTTAATGAAACCTAATTTTCCTGTTGCCTGGTTTGATTATGCGATTATTCCTGAACATGACGGTGTGGCAGCATCAGAGCGGGTCATTGTGACTAAAGGTGCGCTAAATCCAATTGTGAATGAACAGAGACATCAGCAGAATAGATTTTTAATTGCGTTAGGTGGATCGTCCAAACGACATCAGTGGAATGAAGCAAAAGTTTTAGATTCAATTCAGCAAATAGTCGATCTTCACCCTCAAGCTGACATTATTCTGACCACTTCACGACGTACACCGAAAGAATTTTTAGAGCATTTGAATGAAAAAGCATTTGTATCAAGGCTAAAAATATTTCCGGTTGAAAAGACACCGCAAGGCTGGATTTTTGAAGAAATGCAAAAGGCAGAAGCAGTTTGGGTCACGGAAGATAGTGTTTCAATGATTTTTGAGGCACTAACAGCGGGATGTAAGGTTGGGGTGATGGAAGTTGACCGGTTGAAGGAAGATCGGATTACAAATTCAATTGATTTAATTTTAAAGCAGCAGTTAGTTTTTACTGAATTTGATTTAAAAAAATTAACAGAAGCAATGACCTTTACTGAGGCAGAAAAAGTGGCAAATAGACTTTTAAGTAAATAGATTTTATTGATTATTTTCTGTAATATTTGTACCCAAGAGGGGAGGTCTGTTTTTAACAGTTGTTTAATATCTGTTTTACGGGCATTAAATATATAAAATAAATTTGGTAATACAGATGTTTAAAAGATTGTTGCAAATATATGCGCTTCCAGTACTTTTGTCACTCGGTTATACATTAGGACTCGGTTTTTGGGATTATTTACTTGAAGTAAAAGACTTTCCAATTTTTATTATAATTTTTATTTTAAATATCTATTTTTTTATCTTTATTAAGCAATGTAGATTTATTGCACTTAAAAGTATTTTGATTTTTTGTTGTCTGCTTTTGGTGGCCTATATTGCATCGGCAACTGGTTTCTTACAAGGTCATATGTCTTTAGGTATAATGGCTTCGGTTTTGCAAACCAATCAAAATGAAGCACTAGAATTTTTATCAGTAATCCATTTGAAATATTGGATATATGGATTTTGTTTATTACTTCTGTCATTGTATTATTTTTTTGTTCAACCTTTATATTATTCAATTCGACTTAGAAAATTACCTGCATTTTTTTTATTAGGTCTTAATGTTTTTAATATTTTTAGTGTGCAAACCATTGCAGCAACGATTAAATATCAAAAAGAAGAAAAAAAATTAAATGCTGAAAATAGCCCCAATGCGGATTGGAAAATTTCATCCATTCAACCTAAATATGACAATCAAATAGTGATTATTGGTGAGAGTGTTGAACGAGATTTTTTATCGTTTTATGGTTATGATAAAAAAACTACGCCATTTTTAGATCAAGCACCTGTGACACGAGTAAAACAATATATTTCTACAGCACCGAATACAGCTACAAGTTTGATTCGAACACTTGCTTATATGAATCCTCAAAGAGATATAGATGTTGGGTTAAATGTAGTCACACTGGCGAAACAAGCGAAATACAATACGATTTGGATTTCAAACCAGGGTTTTTTAGGAAAAAATGATACAACTGTATCTAAAATAGCGATTCATGCGGATCATACATTTTTCATGAAAACCGGAAACTATATGTCAAATAATATTGATGATGACAAATTGCTAGATATTGTTGAAAAGCAATTAGAAAAATATAAAAATCGGAACAATGTCATCTTTATTCACATGATGGGTTCACATCCAGACGCTTGTGAGCGCTTGTTTAAACAACCACGCTTGTATCCAGACCAATCTGAAGCCATTAACTGTTATTTATCGAGCATAAATAAACTGGATCATTTTATTGAGCAGACTTACAACATATTATCAAAATCAAAACGTAGCTTTCATTTGAGTTATTTTTCTGATCATGGGATGACTGTAACATCTGATGGTTATAATGTGGATAATAAATTTAAGCACAATTATGATGTTCCTTTCTTTATGCTCAGCAGTGATGAGAAAAAGCGTGTTGATGTAGATAAAACAATTAGTGCTTATGATTTTATGAATATTTATGCTGGTTTTCTAGGGGTTAAAACACCTTACTTAGATGCAAATCGGGATTTAGAGCATATTCCAAATAACGACCATGTACTGGTATTTGATTGGGATAACTATGTGAGTTATCAATCTTTGCAATGATTACTGATTTAGTACAAAGTAAAATTTTTAGTTATGTTTTGATCAATTTTTGAATCTATTGTTAGATTAAGAAATGGCATCACATACAGCAAAAAACAGGGACATTTGAGCTTTTATATGAAAATTCTACATATCGCGAACTTTGGATTTAATAAGCAAGGCGCACATTTTTACTGCACAGATCGTAAAATTTCTGCAGGTCTCATTGAAAATGGTCACTTTGTTTATGATTTTAGTTTTCGTGATATGGCGCGAATGGGGACTGTATTTAAAACTAAAAAATTGGGTGCAAGTTGGGCCAATAAAGAAATTTTAAAAATTGTCGACAATATTGAGCCAGATCTGGTCTTGATTGGTCATAGTGATTTGATGAGTCCTGATGTACTCAAAGAAATCAAGCAACGCTATCCACAAACTAAAATTGCATTTTGGTATGTTGATCCATTGTATTTAGAACATAAGCTGGGGTTTGTACGTGAATTTTCACCTTATTTGGATGCAATTTTCTGTACCACAGGCGGTGAATATCTTGAAAAACTTAAGCAACCGCATTTGAAAGTGGCTTATATGCCTAATGTGGGACATCGTAATGTTGAACAATTAAAACAGTTTGAATCAACAAATATTGATAAAGAATTTATTTTTTGTGGTGTGGTGTATAAAGAACCTGAACGTGAAAAATTCTTAAAAGATTTAGCCGATACTTTAAAAAACGACCATGTTCAATATCAATATTATGGCTGTTTTGAACAACCGGGTGTTTATGGTAAAGGTTATTACAAAGTTCTTTCGCAATCGCGTATGGGCTTAAACTATTCACGTAAAAATGATGTGACTTTATATAGTTCGGACCGAATTGTGCAACTCACAGGAAATGGATTACTGACGTTTAGTCCACGTATTCCGGGCTTTGATAAACTCTATACGGAACAAGAAGTCGTTTATTTTAATGATCAGTTTGATTTAGCTGAAAAAATTCAATTCTATGCTACACATCCAGAAGAGGCGAAGCGTATTGCTGAAGCGGGTTGGAACAAAACACGTGCAAGTTTTAATGCTAAACGTATTACCCAATTCATGGTTGAGGTGACTTTTGATCAGCCTTTGTCTGAAGCCTATGAATGGGCACATGAGGTCTATGCATGATGTGGTTGCTTTATATTGTTGTTGGCATAATTGCTCTAGCTGCGGTGTTATATCTATTGGGTAATTATACTTTTTGGTTGCCTTTTCGTGGCGCAAAGTTGCCGAGAATTGTGATGTTGCATCAAGTTACACCGCATGAAGATGCCTCGGGGATGAATATGCCCCCACAAAAGTTTGAACAGTTACTGCAATATTTAGTTAAAAAAGGCAGTATTTTTTGTTTTGTTTCCGAACTGGATCAGTATCAGGGGCAAAAAAATGTTGTAGCGTTATCTTTTGATGATGGATTTTTAGATAACTATCAATATGCTTATCCGCTACTTAAAAAATACCATGCCAAAGCCACCATTTTTCTTGCGACGCAAATTGAAGGGATTGAAAAATTAAATCCTGAACAGATTCATGAAATGTCTGATTCTGGCGTGATTGAGTTTGGGGCACATACGCAACATCATGTAAATTTACTTAAATTAAGCGATGAAGATGCCTTTCAAGAAATGCAAAATTCTAAACGAGATGTTGAAGTACTCGTGGGGCGCTGCCCGAGTTTTGCTTATCCTTTTGGGCGTTTTAATGAAAAACATCAGCAAATGGCAAAAGAAATTGGCTTCAAAAATGCAGTATCCACCCGTAAGAAAGTTGAAGCTTATACAGAATTAAATCAATTTAATATTCCCCGGGTCAGTACACATGGGGCTATGAATGCCTTACAAATGCGTATTGCCTTAGCCAAAGGACGTTATAAATTATGAGTATTCCATGTAGTGTTTATATCGTCACTTTGAACTGTGGTGCATGGTTGGAAGATACTTTAAACAGTGTTGCTGATTTTGCAGAAGTGATTATTTTAGATTCGGGTAGTACCGACAATACTTATGAAATTGTGAAAAGTTTTTCAAATACACGAATTTCTCATCAAGATTGGCTTGGTTATGCAGCACAAAAAAGTCTTGCTTTAGCACAGTGTCAGTCGGATTGGGTACTTAATTTAGATGGCGACGAAGTACTATCGCATGAGCTTAAACAAGAGATTACGAAGACTATTCAAGCCAATCAAATTGATGCCTTAATTACTCCAATTAATGATGTTTTTTTAGGGGTGCCAAATAGCAAACATACGAAAAAACATGCCAAAGTACGCTTTTTTCGTAAAAGCAAAGGACACTATGACCTTGAAAACAAAGTTCACGAAAATGTGATTATTGACGGTGAAAGTGTGCGTGCCGAAGGTGATATTTATCACTATGGTGAATCAAGTATTTTTGTCAAAGTCGAAAAAAACAACCAGTATTCCAATTTGAAAGCTGCCGAGAAATTTCAAAAAGGTAAAAAGCCAAGTTTGTTGAAATTGAGTTTGGTCATGCCTGTCACTTTTTTGAAATCATATTTCATTCGCCGTAGTTGTTTGAATGGTTGGCGTGGTTTTGTGAACAGTATGATTAATGCGTTTTATGCTTTTTTAAAAGAAGCAAAGCTGTTTGAACAGTATCAAAATGTCTCCAAAAATAAACAGGACAAGACATGAAGATAGTTCAGGTTTTGGCGACTAGTGGCGGTGTCGGTGGTCTAGAACAGCACACATTTAACTTGGTTAATGAAATGTCATTCCAGCATGAGGTGCATATGATTGCACATCCATGTTATGCGGAAAAGTTTAATGAACATGTGCAATTTCATGCTGTTGATTTTTCTAGAAGTCGTTGGAATATCATGTTGCTTCGCCAATTGGCAAAGCTGATTAAAACCATTCAACCCCAGATTGTACATGCCCAAGCGGGGAAGGCTTCTGAGCTGATTGCAAGGATTCATCCATTTTTAGCAGATGTTAAAATTGTGACGACTGTACATGGAACTAAAAAAAACAAGTCTGCCTATTTAGTCGGGGATGCTGTGATTGCAGTTAGCAAAGCACTGACACAAGGCATTCCAGAAGCAAAAGCACATATTGTTTATAATGGTGTGTATCCGCAACCGGCACTGTCTATAGCTGCAAAGCAGAGTTTAAAGCACAGTATTGAGGCACAATTTCCAAGTTTGGATTCAACAAAAAAAATAGTCATGTGTATTGGGCGTTTGGAGCCAGTTAAGAATATTGCTTTACTGATCCAAGCGATGCAGGGCATTGATGCAAATTTATGGATTGTAGGTGAGGGCTCATTGCGACAATCACTTGAAGCACAAGTCAAACAACAAAATATGCAAGATCAAGTGACATTTTTAGGCTTTAGAAGTGATGCCCGTGATTTAGTGCAATTGGCAGATGTTGTTGTATTATCATCTGACCGTGAGGGCTTTCCATTGGTTATGGTTGAAGCCTTGCAGGCAGATAAAGTCATGGCATCAACCAAAGTCAATGGCGTGATTGAGTGGCTGCCTGATGAATATCTTGCAGATATTGGCGATGTACAGGGATTACAGCAAGCAATTAAAAATGCTTTAGAAAGTGCAGCAAGTGCTGATTTTGAAAAGTTATTTACGCGCGCTAAAAATGAGTTGACCGTAGATGCTATGGCGCAGCAAACGCTCAAGATTTATGAGCATTTGCTGAAGGCTTAACTCATTGTTTAGCAGATAAACGAATTGCATCCAGTACCACAAAGTTATTTTCGGCATTAATGGTGTGGCAGCCATCATCCTCGTTCTTCCAGTCTGGTAAAATCACCTCTAAAAGCTGCTCTTGATAAACTGTCGGGCTAAGTTGAATAATTTCTTTTAGCTCAATATTGCCGCCATAGCGTTTGAGTGAATCCTGGCTTGGTCGAACCAGTTTAGCATTGTAAATAAAAGGCTTGCCTGCCATACGGAACTGTTGATGTCCTTGACACACTGGATTTTGCGGATGTTCTTGCCAATTTGGATTGAGAATATCTTCAGTAAAGAACAAATCTAAACGGTCACCAAACTTTTTACAGTTCCTGCGTGTCGAAGTAAACAGGTACCACATGCCTTCATGGTAAAAAGGCGTTGTATCGACGGCTTCAATGCCTTCTAAAATATTGGAATGCTTTTCCCATTTTAAAGGGAACTCGGTACATTTCCATAGTTCAATGGTTTTGTTGGCACTGGTTTCAGGAATCATATACCAGTCATTTTCGACATTAAACACGCATGGGTAAGACAGGTGATAATCCAGTTTTAAAATGGTCTGTGGTTTTGTATAGCGTCCATCTTTGAAAATTTCCAATACTGATAGAAAACCTACAGGATGTACATCATCAACTTCTTCAAAGAAAATAAAATGACGATCATTTTCTTGTACATAAAAACAGTCTGCAAAGGTGAATTGTCTAGGGGAATGGATTTCGAATAAATCATGTAATTGTTCTGGGCTTTTTAATGGGTGATCGAGCCAGCCAAAGCGCATGTACCAATGAGAATTAAATTTCTTGGCATGTTGATTCTGTTGGAATTTATACCATTTTTTTAATAAGAAGCGCATCATCCGGTCTGAATATAATAAATATAAATTAATTGGTATATAAGAAATCTAAGCTTGTTGTGGTTATTAGCACAAGCTTAGAATGAAATTATTTATGAAAATTTTCTAACAATGTAGATTAGTAACCATCGTATACTAGAAAGATATGATTTTTTAGACCAAAGTTTTTTAGCATATTTTTTTGCCTCTTTTGAATTTCTGGGAGCATTTAAAGGAATATTTTTCCATGGAGAGTCTAAGTAATATTCAATATATTTTTCATTATTTGATGCGGCTATACTCCATGGTTTTGGTGTGCTAACGAAATGAATGAAAATAGGATCAACTTCCTTATTTTTTGTAAAAAAATTAAATTTTTCATTTAGGAAGTATACTTTATTTTGTAAAATTATATTCAAAACATCTTGATCTGGATATTCATATATTCTTTCTGAAATCAGTTTTGTGAATTTTTCAACTACATTAAATTCTATCCATGCTTTAGTATTTATTAGTAGTACACCTGAATTAAAATATTTGTTATTAGAATTTAATCCTAGATTTTTTATGTCTTCAGATTTCATAAATTTATCTTCTACTGCTGCTAAAATATAATTATTCATATTTATAGATAATATTTCATCAATACTCGCAGTGCACAGAATGTCTGCATCAAGATATAAAAATTTTTCTACTTTGTTTTTTAGAATTTCGGCAATAGATAGTCGATAATAAATTGCTGTTGTAAAATGCCCTGTTGTTTGTAGGTGATCAAAATAATTTGTATTTATTTTATAAATATGGATCCTAATATTTTTATTATTTTTTATAAACTCTTCAAAACCCATTGATTCAAAATAAGAAGTAAAGATATAAAAATCAATTTTTGTGTGAGGGTTATTTTTTATGATTGAGTGAATGCAAATTCCACACGGTTTTAGATAGTTTTTATCAATAGCAAAAACTATATTTATATCGGGAGTAAAATTAGTAACTTGATTTGATAGTTCAAATGCTTCATTTACTAGGTTTTTGGAATAACTCATAGCGTAAATCTCTATATGTTGACGATATGATAAGAGTATTTTTTAGAGCAATAAGACTTATCAATATGGGGAGGCTATTCTATCTTGAATTTATTTTAACACATTTGTTTTCTATTGAAATAAACGTTAGTAAGGACAATACTAGAATAAAATAAAGGCTAGTAGAAATTTCTGTAATAAAATAATAATCGGTTAGACCACATATCATTACTGTAAAAATTGTATAAAGACCTGCTAATGATAAAAAATGTTGAATTTCTGAATTATTATACATAATTTTTTTGAAGAATAAAATGGCAGGAAAAATAAATGAAAATAGTAGAGCTAAAAAACCTATTAGACCATGGCTTGCGAGTTCTTGGAAATAAATGTTGTGCATATGTGTTAGGCATTCACCTGCTAAAATACCTTGATGGCTTAAATCACAAAGTTCCTTAGCTACATTAAAACTACCAATTCCTGTAATCGGTGAATCTTTAAAATTATTAATAGCTAAATGCCACATTTCTAGTCTTGAGCCTATACTTGTTGCTTGTGATGAATTGTTAAAGATCAAAATTAAATCATTATATGCTTGTGATATTCTATCAATAACTTCTCCTTTCTTAATGTAAGTGTAAGTGATGGCTATTAAAGATATTCCAAAAAATAAACTGAGATAAAATTTGCACTCTTTTCGATATGTCCATAATGTATAAAAAAATATAAAAGGTATAGCAATCCATGTTCCACGAGTTCCATGCGATATATTAATAAATATAGCGAACATGGATATAAAAAATAGAAAAGTTCCATAATATTTTTTATTGATTTTATATAGGTGAAAACTATATATGAATGTTAGAGTGCTTATTATTATTGAAATATTGTCATAATTTATGATGGAATTTATTTTATCTATTAATTCCATTCTTTCTAAATTTAAATAAAGCATAAGATACATGTTGAATATAATATAAGAAAGGGTGGAAAAGCCGAGGATATTAAAAAAAGTGGAATATTTATATTTTATATTGAATAGGATGAATGGAAGTAAGATAAATACTATCGAATAAATGTAATTTATATTATACATATAAAATATTTGATGATTTGTTAATTCTGAAATGGATTCTTTTTCTGGGATTTTGTTTATAAAATACTGAGTGAAAATTATGATGGTTGGTGTGGTAAATACAAAAAAACTATATTTTGGAATGTGTGGTTTATAACCATTTTTTTTGCAAAAAATAAAAGTTATAAAGCTTAATGCTAATAGTGCAATAAAAAAAGATAAGCCTTCTATGGTGGATTTTGCAAAAGTTGCACGATAAAAAAAAACAAAAAAAATGATATTTAATAAGATGGAAATAGTATCTTTTTTCTTGAAAATTTCAGAAGAAAACATTTTTCATGAGCCTTAATTGATAGATTGTCTTGCTGTATAAAAAATTGAAATTTTTATACATTTTATAATAATTTTTAATGGATAGTCTATAGGAAATATGTATGTTAAATTTTTAAACCTAAACTTGTTTATTAGACCTCTTGTATAAATCAAAAAATGATCAATAAGTTGAGCATTTTTTATTCCCACAGAAAAAGTATGTTCTATTATCATTGGTACATGAAATATTCAAAAATTAAAACATTATCAAGCAGTCAATTCAAACGACTCGTTGGAATACAATCTTCAACCTTTTTAGAAATGCTCGAAGTATTAAAAATAAGCCAAGCGAATACCCAGCGAGGCAGACCTTCTAGCCTTTTACTTGAAGATCAACTATTAATGACTCTAAGTTATTGGTGTGAATATCGAACACTTTTTCATGTCGCTATGAGCTATGGACTCCATGAGTTTAGTGCATCTAGAATTATCCGAAAGATAGATAACCCTAGTTACGGATAAGCTAAATTTCTAACGACATGAATTTTTGGCTTATTCTTCTGACAGAGTTGATAGGCACATAGAGAAGAAAATATGCCTGCTAGGAAACCGGAAATAGCCCGATGTTTACTGCTTACTAAATGGTATTTTTCTTTCAATAAGCCAATTAAAGTTTCAATTCTTTTCCGCTGTCTCAAGTGGTATTCATCAGAAAAAAGCAATAGACTTACTCGCATATTCTTTCTAGGATAAGTAATTAAATCGATATCTTGCTCTAATAATTTGGTTTTTATCGATTTTCCAATATAACCTCTATCTCCATAAACAGTTGCCAATAAGCCATCAACTAATTCTTCGATTTTTCTAATGTCTGCAATGTGTCCAGCGGATAAAACTGTATTCACAATTTGTCCTTCACTATTCATGAGAAGGTGTAATTTGCAACCATAAAACCAGTCTATAGAACTTTTGCCACGAGAAGCAATATCATCCAAAGCATGGTGACCTCTAGGAATTCTTTTGTTTTTACAAACAGGTAAAGGTGTTGAATCAATCCATAGATATTGACATGCTTGTCCTTTGCTTAAAGCTCGGTGCAGTGCATGAATCGCAAGCTGATGTTGGTTAATCAGGCTGAGCATATTTTTATAGCAAGGCAAAGACTTAAATAATTTACTTTCAAATTGATAAAGCAATTGAAAAAATGTTTTAAAGTTATTTACTTGCGAGGTTTTATAACAAATTGCAATCGTCACAATTTCAGAGAGGGATAAGGTTGCTAATCGAATTCGTTTACGCTTATTTTCCTGCTTGAGAAATTGCCAATAGATCGGTTCAAATTTCTTAAAAAAATCATCAATGGCACAGAAGATTTCTGTAAAATCAGACATGGTGGTTAGAGTCTTTGGTTTGTGTAGTAACTTTCTAAATGGCTCTAACCATCTTTTTTTCAAGCGGTTTTCTTATCCGTAATTCGGGTTAGATAATATTTTAATAAAATCTGATAAGTTTCATTTGCCTAAGAAATTACCTCATGGTGAAGGTCTGGATTGGGATGTTGTTATTGTTGATACCACTGAGATAGTAGGGTCTGTTGACATTTACTGTTCATAATTAAAACTATAAAGGTAGCCATAAAAATATACAGGCTAAAGTAACAGAACTTTGATAATTTCTTTTGAGCTTGTCATATCGAGTAGCTATTTCTCTAAATTGCTTTAATCTACAAAATATATTTTCAACTCAATGCCTGATTTTATATAAATGCCAGTCCATATGATCATTGTTCGATTGGCTATTTATTTTCTTTGGTATATTCGCTTTTGTCCCTGTTTTTCTGATCTGTTCACGCAGTGGTTCTGAATCATAGCCTTTATCTGCGCATACCAGTGGGTAGTAGGATCAAACCAAATCGAGATGTTTCCTCGGTTAACCAAAGCTTGGTTGTAAGAGGAGCAATTGGTTGTAGGATAGATTTTAGGTGCAGGCTTATTCATTTGAGAATTATATTGCTGGCCCTTAAGCGTAGGTTTGTGCAACAAAGCTAAATTTAGGTTTAAGCATTTGAATATATTTAAATTATTATTTTATTGGGGGTGGTGGTTGATTTGCGTATAATTTTAATATTGAATACAATATTTCGCTTATGATTTCTTCTCGTACTGGGATTGGTGAGCAAATTTTGTTAGAATTATTAAAGTTTAAAAATAATCCGAAAGCTTTGTCTGATAAAATAACGGAATGTTATAATGAATATACTGATTTTTTTTGCTGCATTTAATGAGATTAAAGCGACAAAAGACCGCTTTAGTACTGAAAAATGACTAAGAGTTATTTTGATGCATATCAAACCCTGATTAAAAGCTAAAGATGCGATTGGATTGATATCATAAAATTTTAATACTTAAAATATTTTCGATTTTAAGTAAGAAGCGTGCTTGATACCTTTTTAGTAATTAAAAGTAAAATAGTGAAAAATATTTTATTTTTTATAATCCGATTAGCCAAAATTTGTTAAGGAGTGAAAAGTTGAAAATTGTCCATATTCTATATTTTACTGAATTTGCGGGTACAGAAAAGGTTTGCGTAGATTTGTGTAATACTATGAGCCAAAATAATGAAGTATTTCTATTGGCTAATATTTACGATTTTCAAGGTAACAAAATTACTAATTATATTGAAAATACTGTGAATTTTATTGATATTGAAACTAATAAAAAACGTCATAATATTTTCTATTTATATAAAATTGCCAAAATCCTTAAAAATATAAACCCTGATGTTATTCATTGTCATAATACAAAAATGCTAGAGATAATGAAATATTGTCAGATATTTCTACCAAAGAAAATACCATTAGTTTTTACTAAACATAATTGGTTCATTAAAAAGCGCATGAAATATGCTGATTTATGTGTTGGAATTTCTCCAGAAACACTCAAACTTTGTAATGCAAAAAATAATATTCTTATTGAAAATGGGATTAAGTTTCAACAACCTAAAAATATTTTACCCAATAATATTTTTAATATAGTTGGGGTGGGCAGACTTGAGGAACATAAAAACTGGCAACTGGCCATTACTGCTTTAAGTCAGGTAAATTTTGATTATCGTTTATATATCCTTGGTCAAGGCATTTATGAACAACCACTTAAAGACTTAATTGAAAAATTAAATGTAGCAGATAAAGTTAAATTAGTGGGTTTTGTCGATAATCCGTGGGATTATATTTGCAGTTCAGATTTACAAATATTACCTTCAAGACTTGAGGGCTTTTCACTAGCTCTAATTGAAGGAATTTATTATGGCAAAATGGTGTTCGCCCTAGATACAGCTAATCATCGTGAAGTACTGGGTGATGATTTTATTATTGAAGATGATGCAGAAAAATTAGCGATAAAATTAGATCAAGTTTATCTTAATTATGAAGAATTTAATGAAAAATTTGCAAGAATTAAAGCCGAATCAGCTCGATTTGATATAAACCAAGTAGCAAAAAAATATGTTGATGCTTATCAAAGCTTATTGCATAAAGCGAATGTAGTTTAATTTTTTAAGATTTTATAGGTAAATAGAAACGTTAATTTTCAATGATATTTTAACTGTTGGATTTGATGTACATTGATTAAGTTTTTTAATATTGAGCATCTGCAGTAATGTATGCTTATATCAAGAAAAGATTTATATCATCTCATTTTAAGCCATAATTCTAAGGGGTATTTGATTTTTATGAAAAATATTTTTGATAATAAAGCCTAGATTTAAAAGCTCTTCTCCTAATGGGAGGAGGGCACTAGGATAAAGAGATTTTTAAAAGGATTTATCTTTAAAAGGGATTATTAAAACAACCTTATGAAAAATGTCAGGGTTTAGACTAATGCATAAGTTTAAGAAAATAATTATTCTCTATCCGAATTACCCTTCAGCACCATATAAATCAGCCCGACAAAAATCACAAAAGCCCCCCCAATGCTACTTACGCAGAAATATAAAATACGCTCGTTGGTATCAAGTGCAAAAAGGTTATTCGCCAAAATGTAACGCATGAACATGAAAAGCCATTGCGTGATAGAAAACACAATGATCATGATGCCACGATTACGAGCAGTAGGACATATAGCTATGCAAAGATTTACTGTACTAAAGCACTCAAAAATTATGCCATCTCGATCATTTCATTTTTGATACTAATGATAAATATTTTTTTGCCCTTCAATTTTACGAAAACGCTTATAAGACCAAACATATTGATCCGGTGCCACATTAATCATGCTTTCGAGATTTTGATTCAAGCTATCAACTGAAGTTTGTAAATCTTTCGATAAAATATCCTCTGATAAACGTACGCAATGGACATCAAATCCTGATGTTTCATCACGAATACAACTGAGTCCAATGACATTACATTGGGTTTTACTGGCCAGTTTTGAAACCAGAGTAGTGGATAAGGTCGTTTGCCCAAAAAACTCTGAATAAATGCCTCCCGATGCTTTAGGAAGATGATCCGGTAAGATGACCGTCAATCCCCCTTGCTTGAGGTGTTTAAAGATCGCACGTACGCCATTTTCATCGGTAGGGACAAGGGTGGCATTCAATCGCTGGCGTGCTTCTAACATAAAGCGATCCACCGATTTATGTTTATTGGGCTTGTACATGATCATGGGTGCGGTATGCAGATTCAGCCATGCATTTAAAAGTTCCCAACAGCCAAAATGGGCAATCACCACAATTACGCCCTTTTTATTGGCTAAGGCTTCTGTAAGGTTCTGTTCTCCATGAATATTTTTGATCAAGTCAACATTATATTTTTGAGGCATTCCCCAGATTTTAATGGACTCTATATAGGTTAGACACTGACTTTTTAGTGTTGCCTTGAGTAAAGCTTGATGTTGTTCAATATTTAATTCTGGATATGCAAGTCTTAAATTAATGCTGCTCACTCGTTTCATGGATGAATTATAGCTATTAAGTAATATGGCAATCCAAGATGCAATCAATTGCAAGATACAGAGCGGAAATAAAGAGACAACTTTGAATAAAAAATACATAACAACGCACAACTCTTTATCGCCAAGATCATTATAAAAAGAAAATTTTGGAAAGAGTTTTATTGCATCAAAGATGCTGCGCCATTTCTAAACCACAGAAAATGAGGTCAAAAGTCTTGAGAACAAAATAAATAAGGGGGCAAAATTACTGGAAGAAGAATCTTACATCCAGTGGAGACTGGAAGATGGTTAAGGTTTGTCAGCGTTGCCTTTCAACACCATATAAATCAAACTCACAAAAATAAGTAAGGCCCCGCCTAAGCTGCTCACACAAAAATATAGAATACGTTGATTGGTGTCCATATTGAACAAACCATTGGCTAAGATATAACGCATAAACAACCATTGAGCTATAGCAAATATAATTAACACAAGTGCACGACGACGGACAGCAGGACGCATAGCCATAAGGTTGTTCACCATAAAGTAGAAATAGGCAGCTATTATGCCATTCTCAAGTCTTGATCTCAATGCAATAAAAAACCCTGCTTATGCAGGGTTTTTTATCACTGAATTAAAGAATTAAGCTTCTACTTTAACTTCAGCTTTTGGTTTTTCGCGTAAACGGATACCTAGATCACGCAATTGATTAGGTTCAACTGGCGCAGGTGCTTGAGTCAATGGACATTCAGCAGTTTTGGTTTTAGGGAATGCAATCACGTCACGAATTGAAGTCGCACCCGTCATTAACATAACTAAACGGTCAAGACCAAATGCCAAACCACCATGCGGAGGCGCACCGAATTTTAATGCATTCAACAAGAAGCTGAATTTCTCTTCCGCTTCTTCTTCATCAATACCTAAAGCTTCAAAGATTGCTTTTTGCATTTCAAGGTTGTGAATACGGAGCGAACCACCACCGACTTCAGTACCGTTCAATACCATATCGTAAGCAACAGAAAGCGCAGCGCCTGGGTTGTTTTTCACTTCTTCAACGCTTGATTTCGGTAGCGTGAATGGGTGATGCACAGATGTCCATTTACCATCATCAGTTTCTTCAAACATTGGGAAGTCAACCACCCAAAGAGGTGCCCACTCGCAAGTCGCCATCTTCATGTCATGACCGATTTTGATACGTAAAGCACCCATGGCATCATTCACAACTTTAGCTTTATCTGCACCGAAGAATACGATGTCGCCATTTTCAGCGCCAACACGTTTCAACAAATCAAGCACGATTGGCTCGATGAATTTAACGATTGGAGATTGAAGACCTTCGATACCTTTTTCAAGTTCGTTGACTTTGATGTAAGCCAAACCTTTCGCGCCATAGATGCCCACGAATTTCGTGTATTCATCAATTTGGCTACGTGGTAATGAACCTGCACCCGGTACGCGAAGCGCAACGATACGGCCTTTAGGATCTTTAGCAGGACCTGCGAATACCTTGAACTCAACGTCTTGCATCATGTCTGCAACGTCTACCAGTTTCAAAGGAATACGCATATCTGGCTTGTCAGATGCATAGTCACGCATTGCGTCTGCATAAGTCATACGCGGGAATTTGTCGAATTCAACATTAAGAAGTTCTTTGAACATCTTGATCGTTAAGGTTTCCATCAAATCCATAATGTCATCGTCACTCATGAACGATGTTTCAACGTCGATCTGGGTGAATTCTGGCTGACGATCGGCACGTAAGTCTTCGTCACGGAAACATTTCGCAATTTGGTAGTAACGATCGATACCGCCCACCATCAACAACTGTTTGAACAGCTGTGGTGATTGTGGAAGTGCGTAGAAACTACCGTTAGATACACGGCTTGGCACTAAATAGTCACGCGCACCTTCAGGAGTCGCACGCGTCAAAATCGGTGTTTCAACGTCTAGGAAACCGTTATCTTCGAAGTAGTTACGAATCAGGTTAGTTAACTTAGAACGGAAACGTAAACGATCTAGCATTTCTGGACGACGGATATCCAGGAAACGGTATTTCAAACGAATTTCTTCAGAAATATTGGTATTTTCGTCGTTCAATGGGAAGGGAGGTGTTTCAGAAGCAGCAAGAACTTCGATGTCTTTGGCTAGAACTTCGATTTGACCGCTCACCATGTTGGCATTTTCTGTGCCTTCATAACGACGACGTACACGACCTGTAATTTTTAATACGAATTCAGAACGTGCTTTGTCAGCAGTTGAGAAAGCTTCGGGAGTATCTGGGTCAATAACGACTTGAACAAGACCGTCACGGTCACGCATGTCAAGGAAAATCACACCACCGTGGTCACGGCGACGGTGTACCCAACCGCATAATGTTACGGTTTGGTCAATTTGGGCTTCGGTTAAAGTACCGCAGTAATGAGTTCGCATCATAGCGTAAAAAATCCAACTATATGGGTTAAGGCAAGCGTATACGTAAACAGCGTACCGCCTTTGAATGTTGAATTATGCCTCTTTGGGGATTTTGTCACAAGAACTAGATCTAAAATCACCATGATTTCAATGCTGAGATTGCTTGAGTCTGGGTAATATTCTTTAATTTTTCATCATTTACTTATCTAGTTGATGATTTCTGTCTAAAAATAGAAAGAGAACACAGCCCAAACTGAATGCAATTAAAAATGCACTGGCAAATTGATTGGCCGATCTACCTATAAATGAATATAGATCAGTTGACCATAAATGGGCGCCAAGTATTTGCATAAAATGGATATATGAATAGCAACCATAAAAGAATGAGATAAGAAGAATGAATAAAGCAGAAGTTTTTATTTTGCTGGAAATAGGTTTTAACTGCTTATATTTAAAATAATAATGTATTCCCATCCACGCCATAAATGGTAAGGCAATGATTGAAGTTCCAATTTGTAAAATACGGTGCATGGGATAGATGTGATTAAGCAGTGAAACAGGGCGATTTAAGAAGGAATCAAAGGCAAAGGTTCGGAAATCTGAATGTGTCAGTCCATCCCAAATTAAATGGCTAGAAATCCCCACAATTAAAGCAAGAATGACACTGAGAATAAACCCTATCACTTTATCGAAAGAGCCACAATCAATGGGTTTCACCAGACCAATCCATCTAAAAATTACTGGTCGATACAGCCCATACCATAGCAAGCAAAAACCTAGACCAATCAATAAATCGGGAACAATCAAACCCTGCCATTGATGGGAGGCATCATAGGTTTCGGAAGTGAATAAACGATATAAATCAGGTGTCATGCTGCCAATGGCAAGTGCTGAAATTGGTAAGCGATAGCCGGTGAGTTTGGCAATGGGAGGGGCTAAAACAGCATGTGAGATCGTAAAGGGCATCTAAAACTTTAAAACTTTAAAACTTAATTATTAATTAATGAATTTAGAAGTCAGTGTATCCGAAAGTATACAAAAAGAATGTTTTTTATTGCAAAAATAGTGAAATGTTATATTATAACATTATTCAGAAATCGCAGCTTTGAGCCAGTTCCATGTCTTTTCATAAGAATTTAATTACACTCTCTATTTTTGCAGTCATCGCACCCGCTGTCTTTGCAGAAGAGCAGCGCACAAACCAACAATTAGAAACCATCAAATTGCAAGCACATCCCTTAGTGCAGTCTGCTGCAGATTTTGCAGTTGCCGATCAGGTCATTGATCATGAAAAGCTTGCACAAGGTGGCGTAACCATCGGCGATGCTTTGGCGGGTGAACTGGGAGTATCCTCAAATCAATATGGTTCTGGTTCAAGTCGTCCAGTGATTCGTGGACAAGATGGCGCACGCGTTAAAATTTTACAACATGCTTCTGAAACTGCCGATGTCTCAACACTTTCGCCAGACCATGCGGTAACGGTTGATCCTATTTTAGCCAAGCAAGTTGAGATTATTCGCGGTCCATCGACTTTACTGTATAGCGCAGGGACTGTCGGTGGATTGGTGAATGTTACCGACAATAAAATTCCGACCCAAATGCCTGAAAAAGGTTATGAGGGGCAAGTCGGCTTGCGTTACAACTCGGGCAGTGATGAAAAGTTAGCCAGTGCAGGGGCAACGGTGGCTTTAACTGATCAAGTTGCTTTACGTGTTGAAGGCTCAAAACGTGATGCCAATAACTATATTGCACCTGATTATGTTCATGAAGGTGAAAAAGAACGTCGTGTAAACAACACTTTTGCCGAAGGTGAAACGGTGAATGTCGGTTTATCCTGGATTCATGACCGAGGCTTTAGCGGTATTTCATATAGTAACCGTCAAGATCAATATGGTTTACCCGGACATAGCCATGAATATGAAGACTGTCATCCGCATGACAAGGAACTTTTTTGTGGCGACCATACAGGCCATGTGCTAGATCATGATGGACATGACCATGATGAAGAACACGCTCATGCCGCTGGTCCATGGGTTGATCTGAAGACAGAGCGTTATGATTTCCGGACGGAACTCAACGATCCTTTTTCCGGTTTTCAAAAGCTTCGCGCACATGCTAGTTATACAGACTATAAACATGATGAAATTGAAGAAAATTCAGTCATGACCAATTTTAAAAGTCAGGGCTATGATGCACGCTTAGAACTGGTGCATAACCCGATTGCAGATTGGGAAGGGGTGGTTGGTGCTCAATATAATCAGCAAAAGCTGGATATTACTGGCGAAGAGTCTTTACTCGATCCGACCAAAACTCAAAAGTGGAGCCTGTTTGCTTTAGAGCATAAGCAGTTTAATGATGTTCATGTTGAACTGGGCGCACGTTTGGATCAGCAAAAAATTCAGATTGATTCAGATAAAAAAGATTTTGATGATTATGGCTTCTCTTATTCAGGTGCCGTGAACTGGGAATTTGTACCGAGCTATAAATTGTCTTTGGTCGGCTCTCATCAAGAACGTCTGCCTTTGGCGCAAGAACTGTATGCCAATGGCAAGCATTTTGCGACCAATACTTTCGAACGTGGCAATGAAAATTTAAGTGCAGAAAAATCCAATAATCTCGAGCTTGGTTTGCATTATGAGCAAGACAAGTTTGATTACCATGTGCATGTTTATCACAACTGGTTTGATAACTACATTTATGCGGCGACTACAGATAAATTTGAAAATTTCCGCCTGGTGGATTACACCCAAGACAAAGCCAAATTTTATGGTACAGAAGCACAAGCATCTTATGCTTTAACCGATGCCTATAAACTGAGTGTATTTGGTGATTATGTCCGTGGCAAAATTGATGGGGAAAATGCACCACGTGTTCCAGCAGGTCGTCTTGGTAGCAAAGTCGATGCGAATTTTGATGACCACTGGTCTGGTTTAGCCGAGTATTACCATGTGTTCAATCAGGACAAAATCACAAGTTATGAGCAGGAAACCAATGGTTACAATATGCTGAATCTTGGTGTTTCTTATGCAGGTCAATATGCTAAAAATAACGATTATCGCGTGTATTTCAAAGCCAATAACTTGCTGGATGAACAGGTTTATTCACATGCTTCATTCTTGTCGAATATTCCGCAAGTCGGACGTAACTTTAGCGTCGGTTTAGAATTTGGTTTCTAGGCAAAAGTTAGCGTAGATAAAATCATTCAAACAGGATTCACAGAAATCCTCTTGAAAAATAAAGCAATAAAATCTAGTCTGATGCCATTGGACTAGGTTTTTTGTTATGCGTATTTTTCAACGAATTCATCAGAAATTGAATTGGTCACGCCGTCGTTATGTCAGCGTGATGATCGGTTTGTTGGCTTTGGGATATCTCTCATCTGCGATTTATCACACTTATAAACCCTTGCCAGAGGGCTTGGATTTTACGGGTAAGTTGCGCCATGCCGAGGTGAAATTTTTAGCAGATCAAACCTATATTGATGCAAGTGGTAAACAACAACAAGAACAGGTCATTTTTAATGAAATGTTGAAAATGATTGATGAAGCGCAAACCACCATTGTGCTGGACATGTTTTTATTCAATAAAGAGGTCGGTGAATCAACGCTTGCGCATCGCACACTGGCACAACAGTTAACCGATGCCTTAATTTCAAAACGTGGTGTACAGCCAAATATTGAAATTAAAGTGATTACTGATCCGATTAACTCAGTCTATGGTGGTGTTGCACCAGAACATTATCGTCAGTTACGTGCAGCCGGTATTGATGTGATTGAAACGGATTTAACACCGTTACGCGCATCCAATCCATTGTGGTCGGGCTTTTGGTATATCTGTTGTCAGGATGTGGGCAATAATCCTGAAAAAGGCTGGCTCGCCAATCCATTTGGTCCTGAAAAAATCACCTTGCGGAGTTATTTCAATTTATTTAATTTCAGAGCCAATCATCGCAAAACCGTAGTTGTAGATACAGCACAGGGCTGGAAAGCCTTGGTCACTTCTGCAAATCCGCATGATGGAAGTTCACGTCATTCCAACGTGGCTTTGGTGGTTTCAGGCAATACTGCAATTGATGTGTTAAAGACTGAACAGGCGGTAGGGAGAATGTCCAAAGGTGACATTCCGATGGTGATTGTCGGTGAGTTTGAAGAAGCGAAGTCTTTACCTCAAGTTCAGGTACTGACTGAAAAAGCCATTTTTGATGAAACGATCAAGCTGATTGAAACAGCCAAGCCACAAGAGCAGATTGATCTGGCGATGTTCTATCTGTCTGAACGTCATATTGTGAAAGCTTTAATAGCAGCCCATGAACGTGGGGTAAAAGTTCGTGTGTTACTCGATCCGAATAAAGATGCTTTTGGTCGCCAAAAGAATGGTATTCCTAACCGCCAAGTGGCCTCTGAATTGAATGATGCGGGTGTACCGGTGCGCTGGTGTAATACTCAAGGGGAGCAGTGTCATAGCAAGATGATTGTGAAACGTAATGCACAAAATTCAGAGTTGATTTTAGGTTCTGCAAATTTCACTGCACGTAATATTAAAAATTATAATTTGGAAACCAATTTACGTGTCGTGGGTGCCTCTCAAGCGCAAGTTTTTAGCGATGCCAATCAATATTTTGATACCGCCTGGTCAAACCTGGATGGCAAAAATATGAGTGTCGATTACAGTCAATATGCAGATGAATCGAAACTTAAATATGGCATTTACCGCTTTATGGAATGGAGCGGGTTGTCTACCTTCTAATGCTCCTCCCTTTTTTAAAGGGAGGGTGGGAGGGATTCATCTCTCCCTAACGGAGCAGTGCTTCTTATCTCTTTGCGAGTTATGGAGATTAAATCTGTTAAAGATAAAAAAAGAGCGCATAAGCGCTCTTTTTTTATATCAACATTTTATAAAGGATTCGGTGGAATTAATGCATCCAAATCAGCATCTTTCATTTTATCGAGTTCTTTTAAATCAGTTTTAATTTTCCACTGACTTTCGTCTTTAACCGGTTGCGGTAAACGCGCTTCTAACCAGTCACACACCACATCTGGTGGAAAGTCAGGATGATTACATTGAATTACCCAAGCCAAAAATTCTTTTGCTTCACCATTCATATAAGGTGGTGGTGAAACAGGTAAGAACTGGGTTGGAAGACGTTCATTCTTGGAAATGTAATTCAGCACATGACCCAATTCCTGAACGGTTTGCCATGCAAGCGGATGATCGACATTGATCTGAAATTTAAACCACCATGCATGTTGACCATCTGAACCATACGCATCAATCAATGCTTCTTGTACGCTCGGTACTTTGCAAAAGAATTGATGTAGGCGGTCAAAACTTAAATCAGCCACTCTATTTGATCCAGTAACAAAAAAGAATATCTTAGCATAAACATATTCAGCGCCTAGATGCACGAAAGCATGAAGTCACAGCAAAATTTAATTTACAAAACGTTGCATTTGCTGTTTTTTTATCCATTTTTTATCCTAAACTAGGGATTGAAATCAGTTTATAAACTATATGATGTGATCAACATCGTTCGGAGGCTCTGATGAAAGTAGCAATGCTTTGTGCTCTGGGGGGCATGGTGCTCTTGGGGGCTTCTGCGACCACGCAAGCGGAAAATAAGTGGTCCAATTATCGTGGTGTAGATACCAGCAAGTATCAGCATCGGCCTAATTATCCCCAAAATAGCTATCCAAAAAATAACGATCCACAGCAGTATCCTGGCTATTCACAACCACAACGTTATCCACAACAGAGTTATCCACGAAATAGCTATCCATATAATCACTATCCGCAAAATCACCCCAATGTCCAACATTATCCATCACGTCCACCCCATGGTGGATATCCACCGATACAAAATGGCATTAGCATTCAATATAGTGCGCCAACGACCATCACTCATAATTCTCAAAGCTATAGCTGGGTAAATGGCGATCCGAATACGGCACGGATTGAAAGTTCAAGCCATACCTTAATTACGGATTGGCAACGTTTAGGTTTGCCTGCACCGCCGAAAGGGATGTACTGGATTTATGACCATGGGCGCTATGTGTTGGTGCCAAATCGTTGATTTGCTGATTTTAAACCTCTCCCTGACCCTCTCCTAGAGGGAGAGGGAACAAACAGGATTACGCCAGTTCGTCATCTTGTGGACGTGGGGTTTTACCTTCGGGTAATGACTTTTCACTATGCTTGTCACGAATTACAGATGGATAAGTCCAAGACGCATAACGCACCACTAAAATTGCAAAAGCCAGAATCAGAATCGAACCGGTAATAATTACTAAGTCCATATCCGCTTTATGATCGTGCTGGATATCCGAAATGAGTAGGCGAGTGAGTGCCGTAATCGCGATATAAATCAGAAAGCGTACTGGCATGTGATTGGTCTTGAAATAAATACCGACCATGGCGCCCAGTTCAAGATAGATAAATAACAGCAGAATATCGTCAATGGTGGCGAATTGCTTCACTGTAAGTATGTGGAATACGGTATGACCCGCAGACCAGATCACCATACAGCCAATAATAAATAGCGCAATATAATGAAAACTTTCTACAGCAATATTTCCGAAACGGTCGAGGAGGGTTTCAATTTTTTCAACTTTGGCATCAGGTTTTGGCATGTTTTTCCTCCTTTATATTAGATGAGTATTTGTATGAAACTGGTATTAAACAGTATGCAATTTTCATGCACATTAAAAGGCAATAAAATGAATGTTGTAAATAATTCAATGGACTGTATTTTTTTCATACGGAATTGATATATTGTATGAATGGTTATTTCATTGATCAGGGAAAAGAAAATGTTAGAAACAATTCAAACAAAAATTAATAGTTTACAAAATGGTAAAAAACTCATTTTAGGTTCGGGTATTAAGGGAGATGAAATGCAGAAGCTGATTGCCTTATGTGAAAATTTACAATCCGAGGGCGTGATTAAAATTGTGAAAACTCATCAAGACACACAAAGCAGCAAAAAAATCTCAGATTCCATTATGGTTGAAAAAATCTAATTCATTTTAGCTATAAAAAAACGCCTGACAATGCAGGCGTTTTTTTATATCTGATTTAAATTAAGATTGGTTGGTAAAGTAATCTTCACTGAAGTTCATAATTACTTCTGGACCTGCTTTTACTTTGGTAATGCGGAGTGCAAGCTCAGGCAAAATACGTTGCACGAAGTATTGAGCAAGCGCCACCTTGTTTTGATAGAACTCGCCATCTTTTGCTTTCGCCGCATTGGCAATTTTTGCGAACATGTAGGAGAAGCTTAAAAGTCCTACAGCGTGTAGATAATCTACCGCAGCAGAGTTCGAGAATTCAACATTCTCACGTGCAGCTTCAATCACGTATTGCGTCACTGATTCAACTTCAGTTGCTGCATCTAAGGTGGCATCTTTAATGAAGTTCAGGTCAGCATCTAAGCTGTTAGCGAAGTCACGAATCTCCTGGATATATTCGGCAATGAATTCACCTTTACATTTAATGGTTTTACGACCAATTAAATCTTGAGACTGAACGCCGTTGGTGCCTTCGTAAATTTGTGCAATACGTAAGTCACGTACGCATTGTTCCATACCCCATTCACGAATAAAACCATGCCCACCAAACACCATTTGCGCATCAATCACTGCATCAAAAGCAGTATCGGTTAAATACGCTTTTGCAATTGGCGTGAGTAATGCAACACGGTTATTGGCAGCTTCCACTGCTTCCGCATTGGTAGAGAACTTGGTGATATCCAGTTGTTGACCCACGTAAACTGCGAAAGCACGCGATGCTTCATTGTTTGCACGGGCATTTAACAACATGCGACGTACATCACCATGTACCAGAATGCTGTCTGCTGCTTTGGCTGGAGATTGAATACCAGAAGCACTACGACCTTGAATGCGGTCAGTCGCATATTGCGCTGCATTTTGGTAGGCAAATTCAGAGGCACCTAGACCTTGAATACCCATTGACAGGCGTTCGTAGTTCATCATCACGAACATTGCTGCAAGGCCTTCATTTTCTTTACCAACAAGGTAACCTTTGGCACCGTCAAAGTTCATTACACAAGTTGCAGAGGCTTTAATCCCCATCTTGTGTTCAATTGAACCCGGACCTGCCGCATTGCGTTCACCAAGTGAACCATCTTCATTGACCATGAATTTAGGCACGATGAACAATGAAATACCGCGTGAACCTGCAGGTGCATCCGGTGTTTTCGCAAGGACTAAGTGAATGATGTTTTCCGCTAAGTCATGGTCACCGCCAGTAATAAAGATTTTAGTACCAGTGATGTTATAAGTACCATCTTCGTTACGTTCAGCTTTGGTTTTAATAATGCCTAAGTCTGTACCTGCATGCGGTTCAGTTAAGCACATGGTACCTGACCATTCGCCAGAATAAATTTTAGGAAGATATGTTTCTTTTTGCTCTTGAGATGCATAACTGTTGAGCGCCATACCTGCACCCACAGAAAGAAGCGGGTAGAGTAGGAAGGATGGATTGGTTGCGAACAGCATTTCATCTGCAAGTACAGTCAGCATTTTTGGCATGCCTTGACCGCCCCATTCTTCGTCGGCACCTAAGCCAATCCAGCCACCTTCAGCGTATTGTTTGAATGCTTCTTTAAAGCCTGCTGGTGTGGTCACCTTGCCATTTTCAATTTTAGCGCCTTCTTCATCACCGGTACGGTTAATCGGTAAAGTGACGTTTTGTGCAAATTTCGCCATTTCTTCAAGAATAGCTTCAGCCGTTGCAGCATCCACATGGGCAAGATTTTCATTGGCTTGCCAGAATTGCTCTGCATTAAAAACATCATTCAGGATGAATTTCATATCTGCAAGCGGTGCATTATAAATTGGCATAAGGTGTTACCTGTTTATTGTTTGAGTCAGTTCAGTTTTAGTTGAGTCTAAGCGATGAAGAATAGTGTTGTTAGACGACTAAAGATTAATTTTTGCATCTTTTATAAAGAAAAAGGACTGTCAAATCAATGACCGTCCTTCTCCTGTTCATCAAGTTAAAACTTTATGAAAATTAAAATGCGAAGTGTTCAGCATCTAAAGCAAGTAATGGTTCTACACCACCTGCAATCACGTCTACGTGTGAACGTACGCGTGGAAGGATTTTCTTGAAGTAGAAACGTGCTGTGGTTACTTTGGCGTTGTAGAAGTCAACTTCAGTCGTACCTGCAGCAAGCGTTTCTTGAGCGAGAAGCGCCATACGAGCCCATAGGTAAGCAAGGGTGATATAACCAGAGAAGTACAGGTAGTCAACCGCAGCTGCACCGACTTCATCCGGGTTTTGCATCGCACGCATACCAATCTGCATGGTTAAATCACCCCACTCTTTATTAAGCGCAGCAAGTGGTTCAACGAATTCTTTCATTGCAGCATTATCTTTGTTTGCTTCAACAAATTTGTGGATGATCTTGGTGAAGTCTTTCAACATTGCACCTTGAGTACCCAAAACTTTACGACCTAACAAGTCAAGTGCCTGAATTTCAGTGGTACCTTCGTAAAGACACGCAATACGTGTATCACGAACAATCTGTTCCATGCCATGTTCAGAAATAAAGCCATGACCACCGAACACTTGAACACCGTGTTTCGCAGATTCAGAACCTGTTTCAGTCAAGAATGCTTTTGCGATCGGAGTAAGAAGAGACAACATGTTGTCCGCAGATTTGCGTTCTTCTTCAGTTGTACCGTGTTCAACCACGTCAGCATATTGAGCCAACAGGTAAACCAGCGCACGACCACTTTCTGCATATGCTTTTTGAGTTAAAAGCATGTTACGCACAGCAGGGTGAACAATAATCGGATCTGCTTCTTTTTCTGGCGCTTTAACACCTGAAAGTGAACGCATCGCTAAACGATCTTTGGCATAGGCAAGTGCACCTTGGAAAGACGCTTCAGAAGCGGCAAGACCTTGTACAGCAGTACCAATACGTGCAGTGTTCATGAATGTGAACATGCAGTTTAGACCACGGTTTTCAGGACCAATCAAGAAGCCTTGAGCTTTATCGAAGTTGATCACGCAAGTTGCGTTACCATGGATCCCCATTTTGTGTTCGATTGAACCACAACGTACTGCATTACGTTCACCCAGTGAACCGTCTGCATTTACATTGAATTTAGGTACGATGAACAACGATATACCTTTAGTGCCTTTAGGTGCACCCGGAAGGCGAGCAAGAACGATATGGACGATGTTATCCGCCATGTCGTGTTCACCAGCAGAGATAAAGATTTTCTCGCCAGAAATTGCAAAGCTGCCATCAGCATTCGGTTCAGCTTTGGTACGGATGATACCCAAATCAGAACCTGCATGAGATTCAGTCAAGCACATGGTGCCTGTCCATTCACCTGAAACAAGTTTAGGCAGGTAAGTGTCTTTTTGTTCTTGAGAACCATGGTGTTCCAAAGTACGTACCGCACCATGAGAAAGACCAGGGTACATACCCCAAGACCAGTTTGCCGTACCGACCATTTCAGAAATGGTAATACCTAAAGAATTTGGTAAAGCTTGACCGCCATATTGTTCATCAGCAGATAACGATGGGAAGCCAAGTTCTATATATTTTTTGTATGCTTCTTTAAAGCCGGTAGGCGTTGTTACAACACCGTTGTTCCAAGTACAACCTTCACGGTCGCCCACTTGGTTAAGAGGAGAAAGTTCATTTTCACAGAAGTCAGCAGCAGCTTCTAAATATTGATCAACCAACTCACGGCTTACGGTTTCTTGAAATGCAGGGAGTTTTGCATAATGTTGTTCAGCATTTAGTAGTTCATGTAGAACGAATTGCATCTCACGTAAGGGCGCTTTGTATTGTGGCATATCGTTTTCCTCAATACTGGTTTAACCAGCTTATAATCCTAATAAACATTGAAACGTGCCTTCTATAACACGTATTTCTATGGCTTAATCGTGCAACATCTTCCTACTTGGTACAAGCGTTTGCATGCGTTTTCTTGGTGACTGTAAAGTCAAAGATTTCTAGCTTGAAATTGCTAAGTATATTGAGTGTAAATGCTTTTATGATTTATTTAGTGACATAAATAGTCAAATCGCCAATTTTTTAATCAGCAATAAAAAAGGCGCAGAGTTGCGCCTTTTTAACTTTGGTTAAATTTTTACGATGCAGGTTTTACTGCTACAGGAGCCATAGGGACTTTAGGCTGGAAGCGAACTTCACATTTACCATTGATGGTATGTGTTCCCATTTTGACTTGAACAGCGTTGCCATTAGGCTGACCTTGGCAAGCTTTTAACATGGCTTGCTGATGCGCTTGGTGTTGAGCCAAGCGCTGATCAAATTGTTGGGTCAATTCTGCACGTTTGGCATCAGTCAGGAGTTCATCGTGCTGCATCATCATAGGCATGCCTTTCATTTCGCCCTGCATAGCACGATGTTCACGTCGCATTTTCTTCATCTCTGCACGATCAGGATTAAATTGCATCACGCAAGTCCCATTAATGGTCTTTTCACCCGCCTTAATTTGTACGGCAGAACTGACTGTTTTACCATCACAGGCTGTTTGAATGCTTTTCATCATTTGCTGGCGTTCGGCACGGGCTTGCTGGAACTGCTCACGCTGTTCGGGTGTCATGTTACGCTCATACTTTTGATGACGATCGTGCATCATGCGCGGGTGGTGGCTGTCTTTGTCTTGAACTGTGTTGGTCGATTGGCAGGCGCTCAAAGCGCCCATACTGAGTACGCTGGCACCGACTAAAGCCATTTTTGTCATGGAATTCATTGTTTTTATCTCCGATGAAAAATAGTATCAATTTATTGAGTTAAGATTAAACAATAATGATGAAGAAACAATGAAGAGTTTTTTCAGACAGTGTTGGTTACAATAATAAATTGAGAAGAAAATATTGAGATTTTACTTTTGAATATTCGCCGTGTTCCGATCGCCTTACGTCTGTTTTTGACCGTATTACTCACGACTTTAGTGATTACGACTGTCAGTCTGGGTGTATTGCATTGGACCATGCAAAAGAACTTCGCCAGATATGTGGCAGATGTTGAAATGCAGAAGCTGGATCATGTCATCAGCAATTTGGCAGGGGTGTATACGGTTTATCATGATTGGGGGAATGCCATTCAGGCTCAAATCCTGCAAATTGAAGGTACTGCAGCTCCCGATGATTATGACCGCTTGTCACGCTGGTGGTTACGTCGTCAATATGACATTGCCTTGCAGCAGCGGTATTTTCAGGAAAATAGCTTACTCAGTGTCTCCCCCAGTTTGAACCCGGCAGAACAAAGAAAACCGGTCTTGGATGCAGAAGAACTTCGCTTGATGGAACAGAACTTACCTTCTGAATATCAGCCTTTTGAAGGACTTAAATTCCCTTTAAGTGCCAATCAAAATATATTTCGTACGGATAAAAAAGCGGATAATGCACAAACAGATTCAACTCAAAATCAAGGCAAGAAGAAGCAGTTTATTTCCATGCCTGACCGTTTGGGCTTAAGTTCACGACTTTCACTGTATGATGCCAACAAACAGTTTGTGGTTGGTGAGCCATCCGACATTCCAGTTTCGTATCGCCCGATTATGGTGACTGATAAAATTGTCGGCTATTTAGGTTTAAAGCCGGTGCTGGATCAGGATGATGCCTTAAGTATCAATTTCTTTAGTAATCAAAAACGCTATTTATTACTGGTGTATGGATTAACTTTCCTGAGTAGTTTAATTGCCGCTTTATTGTTGGCAACCTATTTCAAGAAGCCGATTCAACGCTTACTCAATGCGACACGGGAATTGACCAAAGGACATTATCAGCATCAGGTGAAAATTAACCGTAACGATGAGTTAGGTGATTTATCAAATGAAATTAATCAATTGGCAGTGATTTTAGATCAACATGAACAATCACGTCGTCAGTGGGTAGCAGATACTTCACATGAATTAAAAACACCACTGGCAGTACTGCAAGCGCAAATTGAAGCAATGCAGGATGGCATTCGTAAACCGACGCCGGAACATTTTGAATCGATGCTTCGTCAAGTCACCAGCTTGAAAAAACTGACTCAGGATTTGGCAGATTTAGCCCAAGCTGAAGCACAGCAGCTAACCTGCTATATGGCTGAGGTAAATCCTTGGGATGTGGTATTACAGGAAGTTGAAAACTTCAAACCCAAGTTTGCCCAAGCGGATCTATCAATTTCAGTGCAAGGCAAAGGTGCGAATTTACAATTAGATATAGATCGTTTTAAACAAATTATGGTCAACTTACTCGGCAACAGTATTCGCTATACTGAAGCGGGTGGTGAAGTTTGCATTCATACCGAGCAATCGGCGACGCATTGGAGTGTGATTGTCGATGATAGTCCACTCGGATTGAGTGATGAACAATTGGCACGTTTAGGCGAGCGTTTCTACCGTGTTGATGATTCACGAACACGCAGTACCGGTGGTACAGGTTTAGGTTTGGCCTTATCTGGTAAAATTGCGCAGGCATTGGGTGGACAATTAAGTTTTGATCATTCGCCACTCGGTGGTTTGCGCTGCAAACTGACTTTTCCAAAACAGTTAAACAAATAAAAGGATGAGATTCATGAAACATGTCATGCTGGTTGAAGATGAAGTTGAACTTGCACAGCTGGTGCGAGACTATCTGGAAGCGGCTGGTTTTGAAGTCAGTATGTTTCATGATGGGCAAGAAGCCTATGACAGCTTTATTCAGCGTAAACCAAGTTTGATGATTTTGGACTTGATGATGCCGCGTATGGATGGTTTAACCATTTGCCGTAAAGTGCGTGAACAGTCTGATTTGCCGATTATTATGGTGACTGCGCGTACTGAAGAAATTGACCGTGTTCTGGGTTTAAACATGGGTGCAGATGATTACATTTGTAAACCTTTTAGCCCGAAAGAACTGGTGGCTCGTGTACAAGCGGTGTTACGTCGCTTAGACCGTCATGCAGAGCCAGAACAAAACAGCTTATTCCGTATGGATAAAGCACAACAACGCATTTGGTATCAACAAAAAACCTTGAACCTGACTCCGACTGAATTCCGTTTATTAGAGTTATTTCTAGAACATGTCGGTCAAGTCTATTCACGTGCGCAATTACTCGACCATATTAATCCAGACAGTTTTGAGGTGGCAGACCGCGTGATTGACAGCCATATTAAAAACCTGCGCCGTAAGATTTCCGATGCTGCTGAAACTGGCAACCGTCATGAGTGGATTCAGGCGGTTTATGGCGTGGGTTACCGTTTTGAATATCCTGAGGATTAAGCTTTATATTCTTAATCAAAAAAACTCCCAATGGGGAGTTTTTTTATTGCAGAGCTAAAAGTTTAAGAAGAACAACTCACCATCACTTCAGGTACATCACTTGGTAATGGCTCTAAATCTTCAGCTTGTTCTAAATCTGTTTGCTTGGTATAAGGTTGACTGAGCAATTCAAATAAACGATTCACTTCAGAAAAATCATCCTGTTCCGCCAGTTCAATCGCTTTCTGTGCCATGTGGTTACGTAAAATATACTGTGGATTGGCTTTGGTCATTTCAGCATCAAGTTCATCCATTTCTTGGTTTACTCGAATATTTTCATATTGAGTCAAGAAACTTTCAAACTGGCGTTGGTCCAGACAGTCATCTTTAATCACTTTAAACTGTTTGTTCTGAAGTCGAATAAAACTCTGGGTGTAATCCAGTTGCTCGCTTTGCAAAATTCGCAGAAAGGCCATTGCGCAGTCAAAACTGTCTTTATGGAAACTTGGCAAGCCCATTTTCTGGTTTAAACCATGTTTATAATGTTCCAAGAATGTTGGCTCATAGTGCTCCAGACATGCAGCTAAATCCTGTTTCCATTGTTCTTTGTCATAATCTGTAGGGCAGAGTGGAACCAGATTGTTTAACCATTGCCACAAATTCCAGTGCCCAATACTTGGCTGCTGCTGATAGGTATAACGACCTTGATAATCCGAGTGGTTATTGATCCAATTCGGACGGAAGCGCTCCATAAAACCATAAGGACCGAAGTCGAGGGTTGAACCGGTGATATTCAGGTTATCGGTATTCATCACCCCATGGGCAAAACCCACCAGCTGCCATTTGGCAATCATCACCGCAGTGCGCTGGATGACTTTGGTCGCAAAAGCCAAAACGGGCTGTTCAGCATCCATACATTCGGGATAATGCCATTCAATACACTTCTGGGTAAATTCAGGAAGTAATTCAGGCTGATATTGATTGATCCATTCAAAATGACCCAAGCGAATGTGGCAGTCTGAAGTACGCAACATCATTGCGCCCGGTTCCATTTTTTCCCGCTGTATCCCTTGGGTGGAAGAGGTGAATCCAACCGCATTACTGGATGCAATACCCAAAGCATTCAAGGCATGACCGGCCAAGTATTCACGAATCACGGAACGTAATACCGCACGACCATCACCCATACGAGAGTAGGGAGTAGAACCGGCGCCTTTTAAATGCAGGTCGATGGTTTGATTATTTTGATTCAGAATTTGTGCGATCAGTAAGCCACGACCATCACCGAGTTGACCTGCCCATTGTCCAAACTGATGTCCGGCATAGACCATCGCCAAGGGTTCAAATTGGGCAAAGGTTTTTTGTCCACTACAGATTTCAACCCATTCGGCTTTGTCTTGTTCTGACCACTGTAACTCATTGGCCAGTGCTTCATTAAAATGCCCCGCTTTGGCGCCTTTTAAGGGAACTGGCATTTGATGATGATAAAGCTTGGGATTGAGCGAAGGATAACGAGGATTAAATTGCATAGGACAATCTAAAAATGGGAGGAGATGCGCTCACTATAACAAATTTGAACGGCCAAAATGAATAAAGCCCCAATAATGGGGCTTTATCAATAGAATCAGTTTTTATTCAGAAACTGGATTTTTTTTAATGCTACGCATTAAAATTTTCAAGCTATTGCGATGATGCGCAAGACGCTGTTCAACCAGTTGGAAATCCACTTTAAGTTTGCTGTCCATTTGGTGGATTTTTTCAGCAACAGAAGCTTTTTTCGCTTGAATTTCTTGTTCTTTCAGCGTGGCCCAATCATTTAAAGTTTGGGTAAATGCTTCATATTCCTGAGCAATACGAAGTTTAGCTGCCGCCATATCTTCATTGACATTATGACCATAAACCGCCAAATCCTGTTCAGCATATTTAAAGCGCATTGCCAATTCAGCTTTTTTAATATTAAAGCTTGGAATACGACGTAAATTTTTAGCCAAACCTACTTTTGAACATGACCAGATCAGCCATTTGGTAGGATCGTACTGCCACCATTTCACCCCATTACGGTAATCGTATTGGAAAATGTGGTGATAGTTGTGATAACCCTCACCCCAAGTTGCAATCGCTAAAATGAAATTGTCACGTGCAGTGTTTTCGTCGGTATAAGGACGTTTGCCCCACATGTGACAAAGCGAGTTAATGAAGAAGGTCACATGATGGCTCAAGATCAGACGGACTAAACCGCCTAATAACACTACGCCCCACATATCGCCAACTGCCCAACCGACAGTAGTCAGAATGACTGCATGTACGGCAATCACCAAGGGAATGTAATATTTGTCTTGGAACATCACCACTTTGTCGTTTAACAAATCGGGTGCATTTTTATAGTTTGCTTCTGCTGCCGGATAGTTGCGAAGCATCCATCCCATATGCGCATACCAAAAGCCATTATTAATTGAATATGGGTCTTGTTCGACATCATCAACATGACGGTGATGGGTACGGTGACCTGAAGCCCAGAACAAAATACTATTTTGAACGGCAAAAGTACCCATAAGCATTAAAATAATTTTTAATGGCAATGTTGCTTCATAAGCACGATGTGCCCATAAGCGGTGATAACCCGCAGTAATCCCTAAACTACTCACACCGAGTAGTACAAATAAGCTGATCCATGCGCCTAAGCTAAAATCATGATGATAAGCATATAAAGGGATAGCGATTACAGCCACAATCGGTAAAAAAACCAACGCGAATACTGCAATCCAGTTAATTGGGGCTTTGGGTAGGGGAGCATTCATCTCCAACAGCACTCCTAGAACCTTTTAAAAGGTAAAGGTAAGGTATAAATGAATTCTTAATTCAATACGGTTTATAAGGATTAAGACTTCCTCAATATTAGCATGAGCAAATAAAGCTGCACTAGCATTATTCTACAGATGTATTGTACTAAACAGTAACAGAATACCGGGTGGACGTGATTGATTTTATCGAAGGCTTAGGCAGCTTCCGGCAACAGCAACGATGTAGATCATTTTTGAGTGAATAAATAGCTGATTTAGTCACAGAAATGGGGGCGAAATTTTTTTTTTAAAGTTGTTCGAGCATCATTTTAGGGAAATCGGTAATCAATCCGTCTATCCCCAAACTTTGCAGATGTTTGGCGCGTTCAATATCATTCACCGTCCAGACACTGATTTTTAAATGGGCTTGTTGGGTGGCTTGAATGATTTCATCGGTTGCCAATTGATTCATCCAGCCAATCTGGCAACATCCGAGTTCTAACGCCTGTTCAATGGCTTTATGTTTGATGTCATCTTCAATCAATAAGCCGCGTTTAAAGATCGAGTATTGCTGTTTTAAGGCCTGATGGATTTTTAAATCGAAACTGGTGATCACGGCAGTTTGTTCAAATCCGTGTAATTGTTTTTGTAATTCTAAAACTAGTTTTTCAGCTTCCGCCATGGTTGCAACAGCTTTGACTTCAACTTCAATATGCTCAAAGTCCTGCATTATTTTAAGGGATTGTTGCAGGGTAGGGGTAACTTCAAAGTTTTTCCATTCCATCCAGATATGCGCCTGATTATAAGCTTCAAGCTGGTGACTGTTTAATTCATAAAGTTGTTGATCTGTGCCGGTGGTTCTTAAGAAATTGTCATCGTGCATGATGATGAGTTCGTCATCTTTCAGTTGGCGCACATCAAATTCGACTGCACGGATGCCCAGGTCATGAATGTATTGAAAGCCACCGAGTGTGTTTTCAGGGGCTTCACCACGTGCACCACGATGTCCGATGATTCGCATCCTTGATCCTTTTATGGAAATTTTATATTTTCATAACGGTGTCTTACCGTTTATTCATCCAATGTGAGGAGCTCATTGTTTCACTTTTTTAAAAAAAGTGAGCAAAAACTTTACCATTCACAAAACTTGTTTAACAGTAGCAATTTATTCACTGTTTCTCAGAAACTTTATGTATCAAATTTCAGTCAGGTTGTGAATGGTACTTATCATGAAGCAAAGACCATGACCTTAATCAAAAATTAGTAAATCATTCGCATTGAGTTTAGATCGTCTCATTAATATTTTTTTGCCAGAGTACTTCAGATCCGCCTTCAGCACGTTGCAATGTACGCGATGCAACAAATAACCAGTCAGAAAGACGGTTTAAAAGTTGCAATGAAGTTGCCTGAATATTTTGATCGCGAGTATGTACCGTCATCAGGCTGCGCTCAGCACGGCGGCATACTGAACGTGCTTGATGTGCATAACTGCAAGCTAAAGTTCCGGCCGGTAAAATGAAGTCTTTCAGCATTGGCAAAACTTCATTCATCCGGTCAATTTCATTTTCCAGAAATTCAACTGAAACCGGTAAAACCATGTTGTAGTTGGGAATGCAAACTTCACCACCCAGGTCAAAGAGCCAATGTTGAATTAGGCTTAAAGATTTATCCCAAGGGGCTTTGTCTTCAATGCTACTCACTGCAATTTGTGAACGTAAAATACCGATACAAGAGTTGAGTTCATCGACATCACCTAAAGCGGCAATACGCAAGTCATCTTTGGCTACACGTGAACCGTCGCCTAGTCCAGTTGTACCAGAGTCGCCTGTGCGGGTATAAATTTTACTTAAACGGTGGCCCATTTGAATTCCTTAAAATTTTGATATCTGAATATAAAAAGGATAATGCCATAGGCATGACATTATCCTAAAAAGTATTTACTAAAAGTCGGCAGACTTAGTATTTGAAGGTCACACCCGCAGAAGCAAGGCGGCCACCGTTGATATACCAATCTTTATTACTGCTATGCCATTCGGTTCTATACTCAACATCGCCTATGTTTTGAATGTTTGTGAACAATTTTACTTGAGGATTAATATTCCAATAAGCATTTAAGTCCACAGTTGCATAACCTGAAATTTGTTCTGAATTGCTATTGTTTATATATGACTTTGAGCGGGCAATAAGAGAAGTACTTATTCCATATTTGTCTTTTTCAAGACCTGCAGTAAGGGTCAGCGTTTCTTTAGGACGATAAGCAAGCTCTTTACCATTCTCTTTATTCTCGGTTTTTGCGTAAGCATAAGCCGTAGATACAAAAAAATCACCTTGAGCCCACTTAATACTTGCTTCCCCACCATTTATTTTAGCAACCGTGATATTTTCATTTTTCGATTCACCATAACTGATTAGGTCTTTAATCTTAGTATGATAAGCAGAAATTTGAGTGCTCAAATTTTCTGTTAGATTATAATCCAAACCAAGCTCATAAGATGTACTCTTCTCTGGAGCTAAATCAGAATTCCCCCCCCATTTTGTGTACAGTTCATTTAGGCTTGGAGCACGGAATGCTGTACCAATATTTGCATAGATACTAGCACTAGGTAAAAAATGATAGCGGATAGCACCTTGTCCAACAGTGTGTGTACCAAAACGTTTATTATCTTCTAAACGTACTCCAACTTGAGTATCAAGAAGATTATTCGTAAATTGGTGCTGTGCATAATAACCTTTGCTTTCTACGCTCTGATCATTTTCTAGGATGCTGTTGGTTTTGTAGTTCGCATCATTATAAGTTGCGCCGACTAAAATATTTTGATGCTCAGTAAAATTCCACTTGAGGTTTAAATCTGCTTCATTATTTTCAGTATCGTAGTGATCACCATAATCAATCACGTTCTGTTTGTCTTTAACATTTGCTAGATGGGAACCTATAACTAAATTAGGTAAAAGGTGATAACTTAGTTTGGTATTGATGATGCGATTTTCAAATTCACGCGGTGATGCTGTTGTTTCGTAATCATAGCTGAAAATACTTATTCCTTTATTTTCACTAATTGATATAGAAGCATCGACTAGGTTATCTTGTGAATAACCAACTTTTGCATTGTAGCCTTTTTGGTCAAATGCTCCACGTTCAGTACTCGGTCGACCTTCATAAATACGAGTCCCATCAGTTTCTAATCGCTGTCCACTGATTTGTGTATAAAATCCGTTATTGGCGACTAAATTAGCTTTAGCAATCGATTTATAAGTTTTGTTCTCTCCATAAATACCAGTTAGCTCCGCACCGGATTGCTCAGGTTTTTTAGAAAGAAGTTGAACAACACCGCCAATAGCGTCACTGCCATACTGAACAGAAGCTGGGCCTTTTAAAATTTCAACTTGTTGGACATCTGTAGTGTCCAAAAAAGAAGGGTACAAAGGGCCATAATTATTTTGACTGTTTAACCGTGCACCATCTTTAAGAACTAAAGTATGGACAGCATTAGTTCCACGAAGTCTGATTTCAGAAACTTGTCCAAAACCACCACTTTGTTTGATATAGACAGAAGGATCACGCTGAATTAATTCAGAGATGTTTAGAATCGGATTTGATGCAATAGTCTTCTGATCAATTACTGTGATTTGAGCAGGCACATTTTTGATATGTTGTTCACTACGTGATGCAGTAACCACAAGAGTATCTAAAGAAGCTTTTGCTGCGGTTTGATCATCTGCTTGAGTAGTAGCAGAAAAACCCAAGGCAATAGCGATTGCACCCGCTAAGGCAGCAGGCTGAAATTGAATAGACATAATGTGCTCCATACATTCACTCCCCGTGAATGATTGAGTTAAAGAACACAACAAGCAGGTATCCGGACTTAAATGTGCAGGGCAGGCACCATGCTGCCAATCCACCTTCCCACATTTTCATGCAGTGGCGTAAACCAGAGGTTTAAATTGATTGACGTTTCATTTTTTACCGTTGCGGGGGCAGTGTTGGATTTGCACCAACTTCCCTAAAGCTTTAAGGCTTTGACTTGTTGCAAGATGGGCGCAGTATAAAGATTGTATGGCTGATAAACAACGTCAGACAAGAATTATTCGGATGAACTTTACGCAAGCTAAAGAAATTGCATTACAATGATTCGCCCTCATATTTATAGCATGACTATAAATTGGCAAAGTTAAGGTTAAAAAATTAGAGCGAATTGTATGCGAACCCGTGCCAAAATTTGCGGAATCACACGAATAGAAGATATACATTCAGTTGTGAATGCAGGAGCAGATGCGATTGGTTTTGTATTTTTTCCACCTAGTCCACGTAGTGTGACCAAAGAACAAGTGAAAGAATTGATCCAGCATGTACCTGCCTATGTGCAAACAGTGGGGTTATTTGTCAATGCATCTGCGGATGACATTCAACACATTTTAAAAGATGTGCCTCTGGATATGCTGCAATTTCATGGTGATGAAAGTCCTGAGCAGTGTCAGCAGATTTCCAAACAGGTCGGCTGCCGCTGGTACAAAGCCATCCAGGTGAAACCGGGTTTAGATATTCAAGCCGAAATTCAAAGTTATCAGGATGCAGGGGCAAGTGCTGTGCTGTTAGATGCCTGGCATCCAGATTTAAAAGGGGGCACCGGGCATAGCTTTGACTGGACCACTTTTCCAAAATTAAATATTCCGCTCATCTTGGCAGGGGGCTTAAACCCTGACAATATCGAGCAGGCAATTCTCACCACACAAGCCTATGCTGTGGATGTGAGCGGCGGTGTCGAGTCCGCAAAAGGTATAAAAGACCAACAACTCATCGAACGCTTTATGCAAGGAGTCCTACGTGGATCAGCAAAATAATGTGATTGACTATACCCAATTCCCTGATGCAAAAGGGCATTTCGGTATCCATGGCGGACGTTTTGTGTCAGAAACCCTGATGGCAGCTCTAGAAGACCTAGAAAAGCTGTATCTCCGTATGAAAAATGACGAACAGTTTCTGGCAGAATTCGACCGTGATCTGGCCTACTATGTAGGTCGTCCTAGTCCTTTATATTATGCTGAGCGATGGTCAAAAGAGTTGGGTGGTGCGCAAATTTACTTAAAACGTGAAGACTTGAACCATACCGGCTCACATAAAATCAACAACACCATTGGTCAGGCACTGCTGGCAAAACTTTCCGGTAAAAAACGTATTATTGCGGAGACCGGTGCAGGTCAGCACGGCGTGGCAACAGCAACGATCGCAGCGCGTTTAGGTCTGGAATGTGTCGTGTATATGGGTGCCGAAGACGTGAAACGTCAGGCTATGAACGTATATCGTATGCGTTTGCTTGGTGCCAAAGTGGTGCCGGTAGAAAGCGGCTCTAAAACCCTGAAAGATGCATTAAATGAAGCAATGCGTGACTGGGTAACGAATGTAGACAGTACTTACTATATTATCGGTACAGTGGCTGGTCCTCACCCGTATCCTATGCTGGTTCGTGACTTCCAGTCTGTAATTGGTCGTGAAGCACGCCGTCAGATTCTGGAACAGGCAGGTCGTTTGCCGGATGCATTAGTAGCTTGTGTGGGTGGTGGCTCGAATGCGATCGGTTTATTCTATCCATTCCTGAACGATCAGGACGTGAAAATGTATGGTGTGGAAGCAGCAGGTTTGGGGATTGAAACCGGTAAGCACTCTGCTCCGCTAAACGCAGGTCATGTCGGTGTGTTGCATGGTAACCGCACTTATCTGATGTCTGATGCTCAAGGCCAGATTATCGAGACCCATTCGATTTCTGCCGGTCTGGATTATCCGGGTGTTGGTCCTGAACACAGTTTCTTGAAAGATATGCACCGTGTTGAATATGTGCCGATCAATGATCAGGAAGCGCTTCAAGGTTTCCGTGATTTAACCCAGATTGAAGGGATTATTCCTGCGCTGGAAAGTTCACATGCGATGGCTTACGTGACTAAACTTGCACCAACGATGTCTAAAGATCAAATTATTATTGCGACTGTTTCAGGTCGTGGCGATAAAGATTTAATGACTGTTGCGCGTATTGATGGCGTGGAAATGGTTGAGATGTAATTTGCCTTGAAGCCCTCCTTTTTTAAAGGAAGGTTGGGTGGATTTTATAAAGAATAAAATCGTGCTGAAGCAATTCAGCACGATTTTTTTATACATTCATAAAAACTTTTCCCTCTTTTAGAGGTGTATGAAGAATTCAAGGACATATATTTTTTACTTTTGTTTCGGCAAAAGTAACAAAACCATTTTGTTGAGCAGACATTACATTCATGTAATGCTGCTCAACGGGCGACATCCCCGTCGCCTTCGCGTATCACATAGATTGAGTCATTAGTATTTGAGACACGAAAAGTCATTCGCAACTGTTTGAGGCAGCCTAATATTTGAAATGTAAAGTTTTTGCGATATAGTGATTTGCACCAAGGTATTGGCCGAGTTTTGCGAATGACAATGCCTTTGGTTACTTTGGGCAAAACCAAAGTAACATGACGAGCTCCTTAAATAAGAAGTACAAATGGTAAGACTCCGTCATATTCATTTTTATTTAATTTTGGAGAGAACCATGCCCAGCTTATTTATCGTCATGCTCGGTGGTCGTCATGCACGTGCCAATACAGAAGTTCATGATGTTGTATTGGCAGTCGGTGATTCTCTTGAAGATGTTTATCCACAACTTAAAAATGCATGGTTTGGCGAGCAAAAAGGCTTGCACATCGATGCTTGGGCACAAATGAATGGCGTGGAATTTGAGGGTCAAAAATATCAAATTCACTTTAGTAACGCACAGCCGAATTCATCCGAACAAAAGCTGTTTTTAATTAATCTGGGTGGTTATGATGCCCGTGAGTTTGGTGAATTGCATCGTTACATTTTAGTGGTGGCACAAAATGCCATGGCGGCAAAACAACGTGGGAAAGCTTACTTTGCCCAACATTGGCAAAAACAGCATACCGACCGTGTGTTAGATGTAGATGATTGTATTGCGATCGATCAAGTCCATGGTCGTTATGTGCAATTGGTGGAAGGTGAGTTCAGCGGTAACCGCTGGGAAAATACCTATTTAATGTTATCTGAGCGCTAATTCATATCTATTTGATTAATAAATTATATTTATTGGATATTAAGCTTTCTTAAATATTATACATTTTTGTATATTTTAGATAAAAGATGCTTTTGATACTTTCAAGTTCTATTTATATGGGCATAATAAGGTTAAGAATTTATGATCTCTTGGCTAGATGGAATTTGATAAATGGATTTGATTCAATCAAATGGACAACCGCATTATGGACGTTTTAGTACTCTCCCAAAGACCATCGATTTAAATAAATACCAATATAAGACTCCTTATGGGGAGGTTTTAACAGGTTGGCGTAAGCGATTAAAATATAAAAAATTTAAATTTTGCTGCATTCAACATGAACATTACACCATTGGTCTGGCTATTGCTGATATTGCATGGGCAGGGCATGGTTTTTTTTATATCTATAATCATCAACGTTCTGAAGTTTTAGAATGGAATGCAATTAACTTTTTGTCACGGCATACCGTTGTTGATGAGCAACCGCTTTATAACCAAAGTTTTTTCTCCAAGTCACCTTTTCAAATTGATATTCAACATGCTAATGGCGTGCGCTATATCCATGTGACTAAACATGGTGAAATTAAGCTGAGTGCTCGTATTTTCTGTGCAGGTACAGATCCACTGAGTATGTGTAGCCCGACGGGGATTAATGGTTGGACCTACACCCAAAAGCTCACGACTTTGGGCTGTGAAGGTTTCTTTGTTAATAAGCAGGGTGCAACCATAAAGTTTCATGAAAAAACTTTTGCCTCATTAGATGATACTTGTGGTTTTTTACGTCCTGAAACAGCTTGGTTTTGGTTGTCGTGTAATTTTTGGGATACGCAAAATAATCGTATCGGATTGAATTTGGCTTCAGGTGTGAATGAAAGTTTTGGCAATGAAAACTGCTTGTGGATTAATGGGGTTTTGTATCCGTTAAGCGATATTCTATTTCAGCATCAGGGGGAAGATCATTGGACCATCCGTTCACTGGATGAAAAGTTAAATTTAGATGTGAAGACGGGTTGGCGACGCTATGAAAACCTGAATTTAAGACTGGTCGGCAGTCAGTTCAGTCAATGGCAAGCCAAAATTAGTGGAACCATTCAGCAAGGCGATCAGGAAATTATCTTGTTAAATGAATATGGCTTGTTAGAACAGCATTATGCCAAGTGGTAATACATTACAAAATAGTAAAAACCTAGTCCGTATTTATATCGACTAGGTAAGTGATAAATACAATAAATATTATGAGTCTTTAGCCGCCTGCCAAAAAGCTTCTCCAGCTTGGATGGGATTACCTGTTTCTTTCAGGGTTTTTACCCAGACATCATATTGGGCAATCACAGGGTGTTGGCTAGGATGAAAGTCTTTGTTAAACCAGTCGAGATATTGCTTGCTCATTTTGGTTAACGTGCCTTTACGTCCAAAGAACCACGGTAAACCGCGAATGTTCATTTGCAGACGTTGCAGTGGGGTAAAGCCATCATACTTTAACATCACATTGGCACGATAAATGGTAAAGCCAAAGATGAGCAATGTCGTCCATAGCAATGTAAATTTTCGCGTAGACTCAGGCACATTTCCAACCTGTTTCATCACGTCAAACGCCACATCACGATGTTCCATTTCTTCAATTGCATGCCAGGCAAATAGCGCGCGGACATAAGGATGTCCATCTCGCAAGGTGTCTTTATTCGTATAAAAGGTTTCTGCCATCAGGGCAGTCAAGTGTTCAGCCGCAGCCGTCATGGCAATATTGTATTGAGGGGAACGCTTTTCCAGTTCGAATTTGAAAATTTTATTTAAACGCTGAATAAATTGATCCACCGGCATGCCTTGCTGTTTCATAACCTGATTCATTTTGTCATGCGCTATACCGTGCTGCGCTTCCTGACGAATAAAATCAGCCACACGCCGTTTTAAGTCTGGATCGGTAATCTGGTCGCGGAATAAACGTACCGACTGAATAAAGTAGCGTTCACCATCCGGAAAGGTCAGGCTGAGTGCATCAAACATGCGGGTAATAAACGGATCACCACCAAACCAAAAACGAGGCACTTCATTCAGTTTAAAATCAAGGTTACTGCGAACCACAGGTTGGACTTGATATTGGGCAATAGCATTCATTTTATTTTACTTCAATCGCCTTGGATCATTGCAGTATGTCGGACTTTTTCAGTTTTGTTTTGACAGTACTTGCCATTTTTTATACATTTTACGACAGAATTAAAATTTAAAATATCAAAAAACAAGGATGCATTGTGCAAGAATTGCAGATTCCCAATGGTTATTTCCAGCTATGGCAAATGTTTTTGTCAGATCGGGATCTGGATGGATTGCGACTTGATTTTCTGCAAGATGACCATGCGCAATTACGGCATGTCTTAAACTTGCCGATCGATACCCAATCACCGTATACATTTTTCTTGGAAGTCATTCAGCGTACCCAGCAACATCTCAATTGCCCGCAGCTGATTTTTGAAATGGCACGTTATATACGGCCAGAGCATTTTGGTGTGTTGGGTTATATGGCATCACGTAGTAATAGCGTGGCCGAAGCTTTACAAAATATTATTCGTTTTAGCCGGTTGGTGATTGATGGTGCAGCAGTCATTCCCATGCAAATGCTGCATCAGGGTAAGGAGATTTATCTCTCCTGGCCGCTGCATGATGTACGATATGCGATGATTAATGAGCTGACTTCAGCCTGTATGGCGCATTTGGCCAAGCAAATTTTTCCAGCATCGTTGCAATTGCTGAGTATGCAGTTTGCGCATACGCCGCAGATGGCACGTTTTCATTATGAGAAGTTTTTTGGCTGTGAAGTCAGCTTTGGTCATGCCCAATATTCTTTTGTGATTAGTTCGGACAGTCTGGATTTAAAATCGGAACTGGCTGATCCTTCTTTAATGCAACTTTTACTGCGCCAGGCAGAAGAGGCAATTGCTTCCAAGCCCAGTTATGAAAGTTTAGATCAGCACATTCACATGAGGGTGGCTGAATATTTGCGCGTGCAAAATAGTGTGCCCAAAATTGAGCAGATTGCGAATGAATTGCATGTATCTGCACGGACACTGCAGCGGCAATTGAATTCATCTTTTAAAAAGATTGTTGAGATGGAACGCATGAAACGTTGTGATCAATTGTTGCAGCAAGACATGCAATTGACCGATATTGCCACGCAATTGGGCTATTCAGATCAATCTGCTTTAGCTCGTGCTTATAAGGCCTATAGCGGTCAAACCTTATTACATAGGAAACAACAGCTGAAAGATCCACCTGAGTCATAAAAAAGCGACCCACTTGGGTCGCTTTTGAAATGTAAATGGGTTTTAACAAAATGGATTTAAGCGGGTTTGAATCGTGGGAAACGAAATGCAATTGCCAATATCGCCACAATTGCCAATATCCAGCAATAGTAAGTATTCCCGATCAGCTCTACTGGGGACATCTTCGCAATAGAGCAGGCCAGGAGTAATTGAGCACCGTAGGGAATCACGCCCTGAATCACGCAGGAAAAAATATCCAGCAAGGCTGCAGCACGTTTAGGATCTACGCCATATTCTTTGGCCACTTCACGCGCCATATCACCCGATAAGATAATCGCAACGGTATTGTTGGCAACGAACAGATTGGCGAATACCACCAGAAAACTCACACCCAACTCACCCGCACGTTGTCGTCCAACTTTAAATAAACGGGTAATACTGTAAATACGTTGAATAAGCCATTGTAGTCCGCCTTCTTTTTGCATAATGGCTGATAAACCACCCAAGAACATCGAAAGCAGTGCCACCTCAAACATGCCTACAAAGCCATCATAGATGGAAGTATTTAACTTCAAGATGCCAAAATCCGGGTTGACCATTATTCCAATCAGACCTGAAAGAACCACCCCAAGAGTTAAAATGGCCAGTACATGCAAACGTGAAAAAGCCAGAAAGAACACGGCTACATAAGGCAAAATTAGCCACAAGTCGTAATCTTTATATGCAATGGTTTGTGAATCATGGCTAACAAATGCGTAAATCAGAAGAGTGAGCACGGCGGCAGGAACCGCAATCCAGACATTGACTTTGAACTTGTCGCGTAGCTGAACCTTTTGACTGCTGGTGGCTGCAATGGTGGTATCCGAAATCATCGACAGGTTATCACCAAACATGGCACCGCCCACCACTGCGCCAATGGCGTATACGGCTTCAATATTAGTGGCTTGCGAGAAACCAAAGGCAATCGGGGCACAGGCAGCAATCGTTCCCATCGAGGTTCCCATCGCGGTGGCAATGAATGCCGAGATGATAAACAGCATGGGCAGCACAAAGGAGGGCGGGATAATCGACAGCCCCAATTGCACCGTTGCATCAACACTGCCAATGCTACTTGTGGTACTGGCAAATGCTCCTGCCAGCATAAACACCATAAACATCAGAATTAGATTGGGATGACTGGCACCTTTTAAAAACGCATCAATCGCAGTATTCAATTTTCCACGGTAAATCAGCACGGCCAGAATAATGGCAGGTAGAGCTGCCACAGGTGCTTTAACCTGATAAAAAGCAAACTCGGTACCAATGATGGAATGATAGATACCACTGCCTAAAAAAATGGCTAAAAACACAATAAGAGGTAGCAATGCCAACGCGCGAGCGTGCACTGCACCTTGGGATTCGGGAGTCATATAAAATAGAAAAAATGAAAATCGTGCGTAGTATAGTGCAGGTTTTGCTATTTCATAAAACTTTAAATGTAAAAGCTAAGCTAATTATTTTTATCAATTTTTTACCAATAAAAATAAGTTTATCTTAATACTGGTTATTTTTTTAAATAGCAAAATTAGGCATCTTTGATCATTGAGAAAAAATCGTAAATATCAGTAAATGGTGTTCTCGGATTGTTCTGAAAAAATGAGATTGTCAGTCTAATGTAGCGTGAAATGTTTGGACTCTATTCAATGAGTAAAAAATAGCGTTACAATGCGTTGTCTTGTATTTCTACAAAGCCAACTCCTCAGTTTTTAAATAATTCAAGGAAAGCATAGCCTTATGTCACGTTTAGCCACTCGTTTTGGACAGCTTAAATCTCAGCAGCGTAAAGCGCTAGTTTCTTATGTAATGGCTGGTGACCCTCATCCAGAAGTAACCGTTCCATTGTTACATCAAATGGTTGAGGCAGGGGTAGATGTGATTGAACTTGGTCTTCCATTTTCAGACCCTATGGCAGATGGTCCAGTGATTGCCCTTGCAGCAGAACGTGCATTGGCAGGTGGAACCAATACCCTAGATGCTTTGAATATGGTGAAAGAGTTCCGTCAGAAAGACACGGAAACACCAGTGGTTTTGATGGGGTATTTAAACCCGGTCGAAGTGATTGGTTATGAAAAGTTTGTGTCTTATGCCAATGAATGCGGTGTAGATGGTGTACTTCTGGTGGATTTACCGCCTGAAGAAGCAAAAGATTTGGATGACGTGTTGAAAAAATTCGACATGGATCAAATTTTCCTGCTTGCGCCAACATCTACGGATGAACGTATTCAGCATGTGGCGAACCAAGCCAGTGGCTTTATCTACTATGTGTCCTTGAAAGGGGTAACCGGTGCGGCAACTTTAGATGTAGCTGAAGCAGCAGCCCGTATCCAGAAAATTAAAGCTGTGACTGACGTTCCTGTAGGTGTCGGTTTTGGTATTAGCGATGCTGCCTCTGCGAAAGCCATGGGTGTAGCGGCTGATGCGGTCATTGTGGGCAGTGCTTTTGTCAAACAATTTGCGAACTTAGCGCCAGAACAAGCTGTTTTTGAAACGGTTAATAAAGTCAAGGAGCTTCGAGCCGCGCTCGATGAGTTAGTATGAATCAAGAAGTGAAAATAGGCAAAATTCTAAGCCCAGCGACGCCGTGGACGGAACGTCATGTTCCGGGTATTCACACCCCAGATGAGCAAACAGCACTCAAAGCAACCTTTACCGAGCCAACCATTGAGTGTCCTGAATGTCACGCACTGGTTACTCGTACCGCGATGTCATTTAATGCTTATGTTTGTCCGCAGTGCGACGAACATTTGCGTATGAAAGCACGTGATCGCTTAAACTGGTTCTTTGATCAGGTTCAAAATGAACTGGGTCAGGAATTTGTGGCTAAAGATCCGCTGAAATTCGTCGATAGCAAAGCCTATCCGGCCCGTATGTCTGAAGCGCAAAAGAAAACCGGTGAAACAGAAGCATTGGTGGTGATGCAGGGTTTACTGAAAGATATTCCTTTAATCGCATGTGCATTTGAATTCGACTTTATGGGCGGTTCAATGGGTACTGTGGTCGGTGACCGTTTCGTGCAAGCTGCCGAGCGTGCCATTAAAGAGAAACAACCTTTAATCTGTTTTGCTGCTTCTGGTGGCGCACGTATGCAGGAAGGCATGTTGTCGCTTATGCAAATGGCACGTACTTCAGCCGCAATTCAACGCATGAAAGATGCAGGTTTACCGTATTTGGTGGTATTAACCCATCCAGTTTACGGTGGCGTAACCGCTTCACTTGCAATGTTAGGTGATGTGCATATTGCTGAACCTAAAGCCATGATTGGTTTTGCGGGTAAACGTGTAATTGAGCAAACCGTACGTGAAAAACTGGAAGAACCGTTCCAGCGTGCAGAATATTTGCTTGATCATGGTGTAGTCGATCAAATTGTTCATCGTCACGCATTACGTGATACAGTCTATCGTATTGTCGCGAAACTGATGAACTTGCCTTGAACACAGCACCACTTGCAACAGACTCTTTAAACACATGGCTCGATTATTGGAGCCATGTTCACGTTACGGGGATTGATTTAGGTCTGGAACGCGTCATTCCAGTGGCTGAAAAGCTGGGTGTGACCCGTCCACAGGCAAAAGTTCTGACCGTAGCGGGAACCAACGGTAAAGGTTCAACCACAACCACTTTGGCTGCCATTTTAAATGCGCAGGGCTATAAAGTCGGATTGTATCAATCACCACATATTTACCGTTTTAATGAACGAGTAAAATTGTCGGGCATTGAAGTGGATGACCAGACCTTGGTGGATGCATTTGTTGCAGTGGATCAAGCCCGTCGTGATTGTGATCTAACGCTTTCTTTCTTTGAAGCCACCACACTTGCCGCTTTTGTTATTTTTAAAGCCAAACAATGTGATGTCTGGGTGCTTGAAGTCGGACTGGGTGGTCGCCTCGATGTGGTGAATGTGATTGAGCCGGATGTCGCGGTGATTACCAATATTGGTCTCGATCATACCGATTGGCTGGGCGACACAATTGAAAAAATTGCCTTTGAAAAAGCCGGAATTATTCGTCCGGATATTCCGGTAATTTTTGGTAGTATGCAACAACTTCCACAAGCCATTCAAAATAAAGTTGATGAATGTAATGCAACATTGTATGTGGCTGATCGTGACTATTTCTACCAATATACGGATGATGGTCAAGCCTGGATGTTTGCATCTTCAGGTACGACTTTAAAATTACCGACAGGTGCTTTGGCACTGGAAAACATTTCCACAGCAGTTGCATCAATTTTAGTCAGCGGTTTAACCGTGACTCAACAAGCAATCGCTCAAGGCATTCAACAGGCACGTCTGCAAGGCCGCTTTGAAATTCGCCAAATTCAGGGCAAAACGGTGATCTTTGATGCCGGACATAATCCCCATGGCGTAGAATTTTTGTTAAATCAGTTGCGAAAATTTTTAGAATACAATAAACAGTACACAGAAGTGGTCAGTGTTTTTTCCATGTTGGCGGATAAAGATATCAATTCTGTCGCAGACTTGTTGAAAGATACTGTTTTAAAATGGAAAATTGCACCATTAACGGTTCCGCGAGCAGCTCCGCTTGAACAGCTCGATGCAGCGTTACACGGTGAAACAGTACAACACTTCGACAGTGTTCAATTGGCTTTTAAATCAGCGCTAAATGAAACAAAGAATAATCAGCTGATCTTGGTATGTGGTTCATTTCATACCTTAGAAGCGGTATGGGAGTATTTGGAAGAATGTCAATGAATAGCAAACAACGTTGGATGGGTGGCGTTGTTTTATTAGGTGGTGGTGTTTTATTGACAGCATTGCTCCTGAAAGGCAAAGAAGAAATATATCAAAATGAACTTAAAAACCCCGAGCTTGCAGCTCAAGTCACGCAGAAAAAGCCGGCTCCCGAAAGCGAAATGGTTCAGCTGCAGGCTTTAACAGTCGATGTTGAAACAGAAAAACGTTTACTGGAAGAGCAACGTCGTGCGCGTGAAAAAGCGGTTGCAGAACAAGAAGCCCGTGCCGCTGAATTTTTAGTGATGCAGCAACAGGCGGAAGCAGAGGCTGCACGTAAAGCCGCAGAAGAATATGCAGCTTTAAATGCCCATCGTACCGGTGCGCAGCAAAGCTCGGATAATATTCCTCCTGAACTGGTGGAAGATGAAAAAGTTAAACAAAAGCGTTTAGCTGAAGAAAAGCTGCTTGCGCAAAAAAAGTTAGATCAGCAGAAAGCTCAACAACAGCGAACTGATGCTGATAAAAAAGCAGTTGAAGATAAACGTAAAGCCGAAGCTGATAAAAAATTAGCGGACATGAAAGCGGCTGAAAAGAAAGCAGCAGAGAAAAAAGCGGCTGATGAAAAAGCCAAACATGAGGCTGAAGTAAAACGTAAGGCAGCTGAAAAGCAAGAAGCAGAGAAGAAAGCCGAGGCTGACAAGAAAGCCCGAGCAGAAAAGAAAAAAGCAGAAGAAAAACGTGAGGCGGATGCCAAGAAAAAGGCAGAGGCTGAAAAAGCACGTGATTTGTTGGAAAATGGCGACAAGCAATGGATGGTACAAGTGGCTTTGGCAGCAAATGAAGCCAATGCAGATGCTGTTGCTTCCAAGTTACGTGCCAAAGGCTACAAAGTCACCAAAAGTCCAACATCGAAAGGTGTTCGTATTATGGTTGGACCATCTAAAGACCGTGATACAGCAGATGCGGCCCGTAAGAAAATCAACAATGATGCAAGCCTGAACATGAAATCGGCTTGGGTGATTGAATGGGTGCCTCTGGATAAACGTTAAATTAAGCGGAAGCTAAAAACTAAGATGGATTCGACAGTTGCTGTTGAATCCATTTTACGTTTTCGGGGCTAAATATTTTTTCAATATGAATCCAGACCGGATGAAATCCATAGCCGCCATGTTTCATTTCATCCAGTGCATCTTCAATTTTCCAGTTTTCAAAAATAATTCGGTACATGGCAATACTTGCACCGGTTCGGTCTGAACCATGATAACAATGAATCAGTACTTTTTGATTGAGTGCTTTTGCTTGCTGAATATGTTGCATCACGTGCAGTAAATCTTCACGCGACATTGCCCAGGTGTGAATGGCGATATGAACCAATTTAAAATCTGTGGATGGCAGGACAGCCAGATCTTTATTTCTTGATCTTAAATTAATCACCACATCAATATCATGTGCTTTTAATTGTGGAATCAGTTCAGCTGTGGGTTGCTCACTACGAAACACATGCTCACTAATTTGATAAAAATTATCTCTTTGATTAAGTAGTGTTCCCCAGTGTTGAGGACGCTGTTCTGATGAAATTGCGGGGGAGGTGATACATCCCATCAAACTTGAGCTACTCAGTAAAAGGGCAAGAGCTGTTCTTTTAATCATGCTAGATAACGCGCCAGTTCAATAGGATCATGGGCACAGATGATTTCAATATTTTTTTCCGTTTGTGCGAGCTGTTGAATTTTGTGTAAGTTGTCTACACGCATTGAATTGTTTTCAGCAAAGATACGTTCCAGTTTATCCAAAGTTCGGAGTTTATTTTTAGGGTCAAGCTGCAGATGTGAATAGTAGGCATCGCCACAGAAGAACAGCCAACCCTCATTTTTTTTGATGGCAATCCCGCAATGCCCCTTGCTATGACCTAATAAGGGAATCATTAAAATTTCATCTTGAAATAAGCGGAAGCCTTGAACCTGATGCAGATTAAACCAAGCTTCACCTTGCTCTGGTTCGATGAAATTCCAGTAACGATGTTGCTTGAATTGTTGGGTTTTATAGCGTGCTTTATTTTTCAGTGAGAAAAAACTTTGCATTGCATTATATTCACTGGAGAGCACATGTACGGTGGCATGTGGAAAATCTGAAATACCACCAGCATGATCAAAATCCAGATGAGAAACTAGAATATGCCTGACATCTTGAGAGTTAAAGCCTAGGCGCTGGATTTGTGCAATGGCGGTCAGTTCTAAATTGTTTTCTATGCGACCCAGTCGTGAAACCAGGTTGCCTAAGCGGGCTTTGTTATGTAGATGATCCTGTATGCCTAAACCGGTATCGATCAGTACCAAGCCTTGATCAGTTTCAAGCAATAAGCAATGACAAACCACTTTGGTATGTAAACCTTTTTGCCCAAACAGAGGACCGCAAACAGGACACATGCTGCCGCAGTGCAAATGATGGATATTATAAATCACAATATTTATTCTTAAGATGATTAGGCGTATTTATAAACTGCCTGTGAAATAAACACCAACTTGATTTTGTAATTCAATTGTTTAGCAGAATAAAAAAGCCTATCATCAGACAGGCTTTTAGCAAATCAGGATTTGGCTCGTCATTTTAGTCCTGGACTTGCAGTATATGAGTTATATGTGCGTAAAGGCTTGAGTTGGAACGCACTTCGTTGGCTTGCGAAAAACAAAAGCAGGGCTTTAGTTTTAACTCGAAGCATAGTTACTCGTCTTCTTGCGGAATATATTCCTCAGGGCGGAGCGATGCTCCTATTCTGAAACTACGCACTTCGTTTGTCTTGCGACAAAATAAGACAGTGTCTTATTTTGTCGCAGGCTGTGGCGTTAAGCGCAAATAAGGTTTCACTGCGGTATAGCCTTTAGGGAAACGTTTTTTGATTTCGTCCTCATCTTGAAGAGAAGGTACGATCACCACGTCTTCACCCTGTTGCCAGTTGGCAGGGGTAGCAACTTTATGGTTGTCCGTCAATTGTAGCGAATCGACGACACGTAAAATTTCATGGAAGTTACGACCTGTTGAAGCCGGGTAGGTAATAATTAAACGAACTTTTTTGTTTGGATCAATAATCACCAAAGAACGAACAGTCAGGGTTTCACTGGCATTCGGGTGAATAAAGTCATAAAGAGTAGAAACTTTACGGTCTTGATCGGCAATGATGGGAAAATTCACCGTGGTATTTTGTGTTTCGTTAATGTCGTTAATCCAGCCTTTATGTGATTCAACATCATCGACCGACAGGGCAATGGCTTTTACGCCACGTTTGTTAAATTCATCTTTCAGTTTTGCGGTATAGCCCAATTCAGTCGTGCATACCGGAGTGTAATCAGCAGGATGGGAAAATAAAATCCCCCAGCTGTCACCTAGGTAATCGTAGAAATTAATTTTTCCTTCACTTGAGTCTTGCTCAAAATTCGGTGCAGTATCGCCTAAACGTAATGTCATTTTTATAGCCTCATATGCTTTGTTATGTATGTTGATGCGATCTAATATGACGCATTTTTTTTTGCAAGGAAAATAGCGTTTTTGTATTTCTTTATGAATATATGGAATATATAGGCCGCGATTGATTTGTGAAATCCGGATAAATGATGAATTTTATGACTATATTGGCTGTTTAAAATTTGTTACATTGTTTTCCCTTAGCTGTCACGTGCTAGAACGAGTGATCAGAATTTTTTTATCGGTTTTGTGCAAAACCCTTGTACTTCAAATTTCTAGCACCATAATAACGACTGAGAAAAAATTTATTCATTCGACAAGCAAGATTTAGAGAGTCTATTCATGTTGGCAAGTCTGATCGGAGGCATCTTCGGTACCAAAAATGAGCGCGAACTCAAACGCATGCGTAAAATCGTAGATAAGATTAATGCGCTCGAGCCGACGATATCTGCACTAAGCGATGCAGACTTATCTGCAAAAACTGAAGAATTCAAACAACGATATAACAAGGGCGACAGCCTGGATAAATTATTGCCTGAAGCATTTGCGGTTTGTCGTGAAGCGGCAAAACGAATCATGGGGATGCGTCATTACGATGTACAGCTGATTGGTGGTATTACCCTTCACGAAGGTAAAATCGCGGAAATGCGTACCGGTGAAGGTAAAACCCTGATGGGTACTTTGGCTTGTTACCTGAATGCGATTAGTGGTCAAGGGGTGCATGTCATCACCGTGAATGACTATTTGGCACAACGTGACGCCGAACTCAACCGTCCATTATTTGAATTCTTGGGTTTAAGCATTGGTATTATTTACTCAATGCAAAATCCGACCGAAAAAGCCGAAGCCTATCGTGCCGATATTACTTATGGTACCAACAACGAATTCGGTTTTGACTATCTTCGTGACAACATGGTGTTCTCGCTGGCTGAGAAAAAACAGCGTGGCTTGACTTATGCCATTATCGATGAGGTCGATTCGATCTTGATCGATGAAGCACGTACTCCATTGATTATCTCAGGTCAAAGCGATGACTCTTCACAATTGTATGCTGCAATCAATAGCATTCCACCAAAACTGACTCCACAAAAAGAAGAAAAAGTAGCCGATGGCGGTCACTTTTGGATTGATGAAAAACAACGCTCTGTCGAAATGACCGAAGTCGGTTATGAAATGGTTGAACAAGAACTGATTGACATGGGTTTGTTGGCAGAAGGCGAGAGCTTGTATTCATCGGCTAACTTGAACCTGGTTCATCATGTTACGGCTGCCATTCGTGCGCATTATCTTTATCAACGTAATGTTCAGTACATTATTCATGATGGCGAAGTGATTATTGTTGATGAAAATACCGGTCGTACCATGCCGGGTCGTCGTTGGTCAGAAGGTTTGCACCAAGCGGTTGAAGCAAAAGAAGGTCTGGAAATCCAGCCTGAAAACCAAACCCTTGCAACAACCACTTTCCAGAACTATTTCCGTTTATACAAAAAGCTTTCAGGTATGACCGGTACTGCTGATACTGAAGCGGCGGAAATGAAAGAAATTTATGGTCTGGATGTGGTGCTTATTCCAACCCATCGTCCAATGATTCGTAATGACCAAAATGATTTAATCTATTTAAACCGTAATGGTAAATACAACGCAATTATTCAAGAAATTCAAAATATTCATGAAGCAGGCGTTGCACCAATCCTGATTGGTACAGCAACCATTGAAGCTTCAGAAATTCTTTCGGATAAACTGAAAGAAGCCGGTATTGCCCATGAAGTGTTGAATGCAAAACAACATGAACGCGAAGCTGACATTATTGCGCAAGCAGGTTCACCGAATGCAGTAACTATTGCCACCAATATGGCTGGTCGTGGTACCGATATTTTGCTCGGTGGTAACTGGAAAGCCAAACTTGCCAAAATTGAAAACCATACTGCTGAAGATGAAGCACGCCTAAAAGCCGAATGGGAACAAAACCATGAAATGGTATTGGCTTCTGGCGGTTTGCATATTATTGGTTCAGAACGTCATGAATCGCGCCGTATCGATAACCAGTTACGTGGTCGTGCCGGTCGTCAAGGCGACCCGGGTGTTTCACGTTTCTACTTGTCGCTTGAAGATGACTTGATGCGTATCTTTGCGGGTGATCGTGTTGTCAGCATGATGCGTGCAATGGGCTTGCAAGAAGATGAAGCTATTGAACACAAAATGGTGTCACGTTCGATCGAAAATGCACAACGTAAAGTAGAAGCACGTAACTTTGACATTCGTAAGAACCTGTTGAAATACGATGACGTGAATAATGAACAACGTAAGATCATTTATTCGCAACGTGATGAAGTTCTTGCTGAAAGTACTTTGCAAGATTACATCGAAGAAATGCATCACGAAGTGATCAAAGGTGTGATTGCAAACTATATTCCACCTGAATCAATTCATGATCAATGGGATATTGATGGTCTGGAACGTGCATTGCGTGATGATCTGGGTATCGATTTACCGGTGAATCAATGGTTGGAACAAGACCGTCGTTTAGATGAAGAAGCTTTGGTGGAACGTATTTCTGATGAAATCGTGAACCGCTATCGTGATCGTCGGGCGCAAATGGGTGATGAATCCGCAGCAATGCTGGAACGTCACTTCATGTTGAGTGCTTTGGATCGTCATTGGAAAGAACATTTGGCGGCTATGGATTACTTGCGTCAAGGCATTCACTTGCGTGGTTATGCACAAAAGAATCCAGAGCAAGAGTATAAGAAAGAAGCATTTAACTTATTTGTAAATATGCTTGCGGTGATTAAGTCGGATGTGATTACTGACCTTTCTCGTGTACATGTCCCTACAGCTGAAGAACTGGCTGAAATGGAAGCACAGAAACAAGCGCAAGCCGAAGCGATGCATTTAAATCTTTCTCATGCTGAAGTGGATGGTTTAACCGCTGATATGACTGCAGATCTAGATGCACAATATACTCCAGTGGATGAACAAATCATTATTCCACCTGCAAACCGTAATGCGCCTTGTCCATGTGGTTCAGGTCTAAAATACAAACAATGTCACGGTAAAATTTAATTTTACCCAGACGGCAAAGCCACTTTAAATATTCCTCTTGTTCATTGAGAGGTGTTATCTAAAGTGGCTTTTTTAATTCCATTTAAATATATTATTTAGTTTTTCAAGATGTGAATACGTTTGCAGAGAACCCAATTAAGTGGTATTTAGTTGCATATCGAACACTGATGAAAAGCGGAAAGACAATGAAAAAAGTATTACAACCATTGATGATTGCAGCTTTAGCTATTCCTACTTTGACTTTTGCAAATCAAACAACAACCGTAGACAAAGTACAAGCTGCGCGTGGTGCAACCACAGCTCCAGCAGTTGCGCAAGACGGTAACATTACAGTCGCAAGCCCACGTACTGGTATTCGTTATACTTTTGCTAATCCGAATCAACGCCCGGTGGTATTGAAAACTACAGCGGTGACTGCAGCAAATGCAGCTAATGTGAATCGTATCGTGGCTTCAAATCCTGCTTTATCTACAGCGAGTCAAGAAAAAGCCAAGCAGGCATTATTGTCAGAAGCTTCCCAATTAGCGTCAAACTAAAGCTATGTTGTTTTTTAAACCAGTCTGCGGACTGGTTTTTTTGTGCCTGGAAACATCCATCCAATAAAAAATAAATCAAACCAAGTGTTCTGCTCGATTTTTTAGTCAATTTCTACTAAGCTGTCTTTTTATCACGAACTTATTTGGAAGTTTAAAAATGGCGGTGGGCGACGTAACAATGCCACAGATGCATGTGGTTAAGGGTGTAAAAATTGGTTCAGCTGAAGCCTATGTGCGCTATCAGAACCGACGTGACCTGGTCATTTTTGAATTTGCTGAAGGCTCAAATGTTGCTGGTGTATTTACTCAAAATGCATTTTGTGCTGCACCTGTGCATGTATGTAAAGCGCACCTTCAGGTAGGTAATCCGCGCTATTTAGTGATTAACACTGGTAATGCCAATGCAGGTACCGGCAAAATAGGAATGGTAAATGCACAAGCGACTTGCGCGAAATTGGCTGAACTTGCTGGTGTGTCAGATAACGAAATTTTACCTTTTTCAACCGGTGTGATTGGTGAGCAATTACCGATTGACCGCTTGATGGCGGGTTTGCAACCTGCACTTGATTCATTACGCGATGATGCCTGGTTAGACGCAGCAACGGGCATTATGACCACAGATACTTTGCCTAAAGGTGCATCTGAACAGTTTGAACTCGATGGTGTGGTGTACTCCATGACCGGTATCTCAAAAGGTGCAGGCATGATTCGTCCGAATATGGCGACCATGCTGAGCTATGTAGCTACAGATGCACCGATTAGTCGTGAATTGGTACAGCAGTTATTAAAAACAACGGTAAATGTTTCATTCAACCGTATTACGGTCGATGGTGATACCTCAACCAATGACTCATGTATTTTTGTGGCGACCGGTCAAGCCGGTGGTGCAGAAATTACATCGACTGATGATGCGCGCTATGCTGCGGTTTTAGAAGTTTTAACCCGAGTGATGAAACGTCTAGCACAATTGATTGTTCGTGATGGCGAGGGTGCTACCAAATTCATTACGGTTGCGGTTGAAGGTGGTGCAGATACCCAGGAATGTTGCGATATTGCTTATAGTATTGCCCATTCACCACTGGTTAAAACTGCATTTTTTGCATCCGATCCAAACTGGGGGCGTATCCTTGCAGCGATTGGTTATGCAGGCGTTAAAAATTTAGACGTTGAAAAAATCCAGGTTTGGTTAGATGATGTACAGATCTGCAAAGATGGTGGTGCGGCAGCGGACTATACGGAGGAAGCTGGCGCGCGCGTGATGTCTCAAGCTGAAATGACGATTCGTGTTGATTTGGGACGAGGTCAGGCAAAAGACACGGTCTATACCTGTGATCTGTCTTATGACTATGTCAAGATCAATGCAGATTACCGTTCTTAAGTTTAGTTGAATGAAAAAAGCCTCCGTAGTGAGGCTTTTTTATAATGGAAAGTTTTTAATGACTGGTCAAAAAAGCAAGATGCCATTCTGATCAGTAAATTGAGTGTGCTGCTTGTAGTCTAACAAGCACCAAGGATAGAGAAGACGTTTATGAACGATGCGACCAATTTAATTGCCAATGAGGCTAAATCGATTGTGCAGGCGCATTTAGATCGTTTAGGTGAGCCTAAAGATATTCATTTGAGTGATGAGGTTAAACAAGAAAAGTTTGCGCAAATTCTGGCAGAACTCAAAAAACGCGACGCTGTCCTTGTCGCTCATTACTATTGTGATCCCGAAGTTCAAGAGATAGCGGAGCTGTCAGGCGGTTGTGTTTCAGATTCGTTAGAAATGGCTCGTTTTGGCCGTGACCATCCAGCTTCAACCTTGGTTGTGGCGGGTGTGAAATTCATGGGAGAAACAGCGAAAATTCTTTCTCCAGAAAAAACAGTGTTGATGCCAACCTTAGAAGCCACTTGTTCTTTGGATTTGGGTTGTCCTGTCGATGAGTTTACTGCGTTCTGTGATGCACATCCTGATTATACTGTTGTGGTGTATGCCAATACTTCTGCGGCAGTCAAAGCCAGAGCTGATTGGGTGGTAACATCGAGTTGTGCAGTCGAAATTATTGAACACTTAGATAGTTTGGGTGAAAAGATTATTTGGGCACCAGATCAACACCTCGGTCGTTATATCCAGAAAAAAACCGGCGCTGACATGTTGCTTTGGGATGGTGCTTGTATTGTGCATGAGGAATTTCGTGCACGCGGTATTGCCAACATGAAAGCACTCTATCCAGATGCTGCCGTTTTGGTACATCCAGAGTCACCAGAATCCGTGGTCGATATTGCAGATGCGGTAGGAAGTACCTCGCAACTGATTAAGGCAGCACAAACACTGCCAAATGAGCGTTTGATTGTGGCAACCGACCGTGGCATTTTCTATAAAATGCAACAAGCGGTGCCAAACAAGATTTTGATTGAAGCCCCAACAGCAGGTGAGGGGGCAACTTGTCGCTCTTGTGCACATTGTCCTTGGATGGCAATGAATGAACTGGATGGAATTTTAGCGGTTTTACAAAAGGGTGATCAAGAAATATACGTCGATCCAGCGCTTGCGGAACGGGCTAAATTACCTCTTGATCGCATGTTGAACTTCAGTGCCAATTTAAAACGCTAATAATTGTATATAAATTAGCTAAAATGCTTGATAAATATACATTTGAAGCGTTTTTTTAATTTTTTTTGAATATAGGTGTTGACGTTATTCGACGTCACGCCTAGAATGCACACCGTACCGCACGAACTGCAGTATGAAGCTAAGATGAATCGGAGCATGGCGCAGCTTGGTAGCGCACCTGGTTTGGGACCAGGGGGTCGTAGGTTCGAATCCTACTGCTCCGACCAATTCTTCAAGGCAAAGGTTTCATGGTATTTAATATCATAGGTCATGCGCCTGTAGCTCAGTAGGATAGAGCATCCGCCTTCTAAGCGGATGGTCACAGGTTCGAATCCTGTCAGGCGCACCATTTATGGTAGCTTGATATTTAGAATCTAAAAATGTTGTAACGGTGGATGTAGCTCAGTTGGTAGAGCCCCGGATTGTGATTCCGGTTGTCGTGGGTTCGAGCCCCATCATTCACCCCAATTCGGAGCATGGCGCAGCTTGGTAGCGCACCTGGTTTGGGACCAGGGGGTCGTAGGTTCGAATCCTACTGCTCCGACCATCTTTCTAAAAGATAATATAAATAATCCGCTTAAATGCGGTTTTTTTATGCCTGAAATTTAATAATAACATTCACCATTCACCATTCACCATTCACCATTCACCATTCACCATTCACCATTCACCATTCACCATTCACCATTCACCATTCACCATTCACCATTCACCATTCACCATTCACCATTCACCATTACACCATTCACCATTC
>NZ_SJXH01000072.1 GCF_004336635.1 Acinetobacter sp. ANC 4862 | reverse complement strand
CTGTTACCCTTAAAAGCCAAAAGACGCTGTAAATTGGATCATGAACTAAAAATCTATAATCAGGAAATCAATAAAAGAAGAATAGGAATTGAGCATGTATTTGGCAGGCTGAAAACCTTCAAAATCCTTGCTGAGCGTTATCGAAATAGAGGGAAAAGACTCGGTTTGAGATTCAATCTAATTGCTGGAATCTATAACTTGGAGCTGAGTAAAAAATGATTTATGAAAGAAGTCTATTAACTAATTAGGTTACTTTAAATGAATGCTTTAGAAGAACGTTTACCATCATTTATGACTAAATTACATCAGTTTGATAGTAATGAAGCACGTAAAAACCAATTAAAAAATGATCTATTTCATATCAATGCTAATCTAAAAAAATTGGCTAGTAATATTGAAAAATCAGTACATAATCTAGTTTTTATTGATCTGGATGATTTTTTAACAACACGAGGTTGGAAATCAGAAATTGAGGCTGAAAAAAATAAGACCTACAAAAAAAGTAATAACTTTATTAAGTTGTCTCCAATAAGTACATTAAATACAAAAATTTCTTTCTTGGTTGGTCATAACTTAGTTCGAATTCAAGATCATTGTAAGCATCCGCTGAACCCCATTACTATGTTTTAACGAGGTTCAGGTTTCCAACGGTGTGGTAGCAAATCCTCAATTTCTGTGACTTTATGGGTGGGTAGTCTTTTTAGGACATCACTTAAATAGGCATACGGATCCAGCCCATTCAGTTTTGCCGACTGGATTAAAGTCATGATATTGGCCGCTCGCTGACCACTGCGCAGCGAACCTGCAAATAACCAGTTCTTGCGCCCCAACGCCCAGGGACGCATCTGATTGTCGGGTAGTCAGACGCAGTTACCTACGTCCAACCCCCTAAGAACCGTGCATGCGAGTTTCCCAGCACACGGCTCAAGCCTCTGCTAAGGCGCCATTCGGCACCCGGTTATACATCGTTGACATTGGCAAACTGAACACTCCTCGGACAATACAGATGGTAAATCTC
>NZ_SJXH01000071.1 GCF_004336635.1 Acinetobacter sp. ANC 4862 | reverse complement strand
GTTCAAATTTCTTAAAAAAATCATCAATGGCACAGAAGATTTCTGTAAAATCAGACATGGTGGTTAGAGTCTTTGGTTTGTGTAGTAACTTTCTAAATGGCTCTAGCCATCTTTTTTTCAAGCGGTTTTCTTATCCGTAATTCGGGTTAATTTATGATTTAATTCATTTATAAGGGTGTCATTCATTTATATAAGTCTCTGATGATGACACCTTTAATCAGTATCGCGGTAATTCATTTCTTTGCATTGATCAGTCCAGGTCCAGATTTTTTCTTCGTTACTCAAAGTGCAATTCGTCAGTCCAGATCGCACGCCCTCTTTGCTGCCTTAGGTATTTCACTGAGCATTTTAATCTGGTCAATTTGTGCGATCAGTGGTCTACATTATCTTTTTCAAAAAATGGCATGGCTGCAGCAGGTGCTAATGATTTTAGGCGGCCTATACCTGCTTTATTTAGGAATACAATCGCTGAAATCCGCTTTCAATAAAAATCCGGCGCCTATCTCGAAAACCAGAATGAAATTCTGCCGCAAAAATCACACAGCACACTGTTAGTTCAAGGTTTTCTGACCAATATGGCTAACCCCAAAGCACTCGTCTATTTCAGCAGCGTCTTTTCCATCGCCATTAGTACAAATGTCAGTATTTTCGAGCAAAGCTCCTTGCTAGCGCTGGTTTTTATCGAAAGTCTGATGTGGTTTTCTACTGTTGCTCTGGTTTTTTCTGCCCCAAAAATTAATCATTATTATCAAAAATTCGGCAAGAAAATTGACGGCATTACCGGCGGGATTTTTATCAGTTTTGGCTGTCTGCTGATTTTAAACCGTGATTAACACCTCTAAAATAATTTAAACAAAAAAAAAGCACCATTGATGGCACTGCTGTCCCATAGTTTGATTTAAATAAAAAAACCTGAGTCCGAACAGTTAAAATATGAGTGCAAACAAACACTTTAACGACCAGGATTCAGGTTTTGTCACATCAGAATACC
>NZ_SJXH01000070.1 GCF_004336635.1 Acinetobacter sp. ANC 4862 | reverse complement strand
CCAATAAAGAAAAAGAAGAATATACCCTTATTTGATGTTGAGAAAAAGTACAATAAAATGATTGGAAAAATACGAGTTGTGATCGAACACATCAATAGTCAATTGAAAACATTTAGAATATTAAGTGAACGCTATCGAAATAGACGGAAAAGATTCGGTTTACGCATTAACTTAATCGCTGCACTGGTAAACCGGATAAATTTTCAATAATGACTTTCGCAAGAGATCTATTAAAAGAAACAAAAAAAGCTTTGAAGCAAAACCAAAAAGATCTTGAATTGAGTAGGAATGAGTTAAGAAATAGTAATGAGCAACTTAAACTATCTGCTCAAGCACAAATTGAAATCGAGAAAACTCAAAAAATCCAACAATTTGATATGTTATTTATGACATTACTATCAGAGTTAAATTTAATGAATACTAACTTTATAGAAAAAGAAAAAATTTTAGATTTTTATAAAATTTTGAGTCAAATAATAAAATAGAATATAAACAAGTAGATTTAAGAAAAAATATCAATTAACGCGATATTTTATTATTCTCTATCAAGTTTTAAAACAAATTAATGATACTAATTTTTTTAAGAATGAAGAAAAGAAAAAATATAGTAATATTGTACGAGCTTCATTAGAAAATTCATTATTACAGTTATTAATGCTTAATTGTAATTGTGAAGGTTATGACGATGATTTTAAAGAATTCTATATCCTTTTTGAAAAGTTCTCATTCTTAGAGCATATGGATTTTCACGATCTGACTAGTGAAAATTATAAATTAAATTTTGATTTACTTTTATGTTTAAAAAATTATAAAAAAGAAGTATTTGGTAAAAGCATTTACTTAGATGACGTAAAAAAGGTTTGGTACTATTCAATAGTTAATAAAAATATTTCAACAAACAGTAAATATCAGTTTTTCTTGAGATTGATATATAGAAAACCATTTATTTTGTCTAGAGAAATTGATGGATTTAAGATTATGCTAGATTTTATCAGATATAGAGGAAGATTTGTAAAATTGCATATTTTTGAAATATCATCGAATATTGAAGAGTCTTTTATAATTGACTTAGCTAACCTTAATATAAGTTTTCACAGTAATAGCATCTATGCTAGTGTAAAAGTGGAAGAAATGGAAATTAGATTTGTAATAGATAAAGATGATACTGTTGCTTATGTAAAATTCAATTTTGATTTTTATAGAGAACTATCTTTTAAGAGCAGTTTTCAATATTTTAATGAAATTGATTTGAAAAAAGCTATTTAATAATTTTTATTAAAATTCAAATAAATAGAAAAAAGGAAGCCGAAGCTCACTGCTGTCCCATAGTTTGATTTAAATAAAAAAACCTGAGTCCGAACAGTTAAAATATGAGTGCAAACAAACACTTTAACGACCAGGATTCAGGTTTTGTCACATCAGAATACCGTATTTCATCAGTTAATTAAACCA
>NZ_SJXH01000007.1 GCF_004336635.1 Acinetobacter sp. ANC 4862 | reverse complement strand
TACTAATTACTCGTGAGGCTTGACTATACAACACCCAAACAGTTGTATGGTTCGATTGAATCAATACAAAAAACTTGATTTAGTGAAGCGTTAGTTAGACAATAGCAACTCAAACAGCCCAATCTGTAAAGATTTGGAAACGCAAGTACGGCACGAAAGATAAGACCCGAACGTCTCCATAACAGTTGTGCTGGCGACAATAGCAAGAGTGAACCACCTGATCCCTTCCCGAACTCAGAAGTGAAACCTCTTTGCGCTGATGGTAGTGTGGGGTTACCCATGTGAGAGTAAGTCATCGCCAGCTCATTATTCTAAAATCCCCCTGACTCCATAGAGCCAGGGGGATTTTTTTATGGGCAGAAGAAATAGAAAAAATTAGAGTAAATTCTTATATTTTGATTAAATTATCTTTCGAATCAAAGATTAAGTTTTAGGCCAATCAAATAAGATTATTGTTTGAAGGTTAAATGTTATACTTTTCCACTTAATCCCTCCTTATCTTTTCTGCATGTTCCGCTTTGTTCTCAGTGCTATTTTCTCTGTATGCCTATTTCTGCTGAGTACAGTGGTCTATGCATCAACGTCTTTGAATTTTGACAAAAATCATAATGAGCGACTTGATGGTGTATGGAATTATTATCCTAATCAACTGATCATTGGAGTTGAAGCGTCTCAGATTTCTCCATCTAAAATTATTAAAACAGTTCAATTACCTGCATCATTTCTCAGTATTTCAGGGCAGAAAGATGGTTTAGCGACCTTTCAGCAACATTTTAAATTACCTGAGTCTGCGGTAGGGCAACAAATCTATTTGTATATCCCATATCCGTATGGTGCCTATCAATTATTTGTAGATGATCGTTTACTCACAAAAGTTGGGCAAGTAGGTGTAGAGGGACATCATCAAACAGAAATGGCACCTAAATTGGTGTCATTTTTTCCAAATAAAACCGATGTAGTAATTACCCTTCAGGTCTCAAGTTTTCAGCATATTCGGGGTGGTCTAGAAAACAGTATTTATATGGGTTTCAATAAACCGATTCTGCACAAATTTTATCGCCAAGTAATTCCTCTCACTCTTGTGAGTGGTGTATTGCTAATGATTGGCTGCTTTATGGTGTTGTTTGCGCTATATCGTATTGCCCACAAGCAGTCTAGTCATATTTGGCTGTTCTTGGGACTCTTTATTTTATGTCTGAGTCTGCGTAGTTTCTTTGCTGTTCCCTTTATTTATACTTTATTTACCAATATTTCTTGGCTTTGGGGAACTCGACTTGAATATTTATTGACTGAATTGGTTTGCCTATTCTTCCTGCTCTATATTTTTCTATTGCCTCATCAGCTCATTCACCGTTTCTTATTACAGATCACCTGTGTAATGATCGGTATTAATATAGTCGTGACTCTGACTCAACAACCTCTAGTTTTTCAAAGCTTATTTTTTCAAAGTTTTGCAATTTCATTCCTGATTTTTGCTAATCTTTTATATGCGGTTTACCGGATCTATCGGGATCAAATTCCCTATTCCAAGGCCAATGCCTTTGCCATTGTTTTAGTGTGTCTTACCTTTATACATGACTATTTATTGGGACTAAAGCTGATTGATTCGGTTGAAATCGCTTTTTATAGTTCGTGTGTGTATTTTATGGTGGTCACTTTACAGCTTAGCCGTGATTATGCGGTGCAGAGCTATAAAACTGAATTGCTGAATAAGAAACTGTTGCAGTGGAACAAAACCCTCGATAAAAAAGTCCAGGAACGTACGCAGGCCATAACGCAACTGAATGAGCAATTGGCACATCAAGTTCGTACCGATGCCTTAACCGGTGCTTATAACCGTTATGCATTAAATATAGAGATACAACAACGCTTTGAGCAGGCGATTCAAGCAGGATCCTCATTGGGATTCTATATGATTGATGTCGACTACTTTAAAAAATATAACGATTATTATGGTCATCTTAAAGGTGACGAGATTTTAAAGGCTTTGGTCAAGATGATAGATTCAATTTTGCCGGCATCCGGTTTTTTAGCGCGCTATGGTGGAGAAGAATTTGCAATTTTGTTATTTGATTTGAATAGGGAACAGACTCAAAAATTTGCAGAAAAATTGTGTCGGGTTATACGTGAACTGCAACTCAAACATATCAACCGGGAAGATGGAAAAGACTCTATTACGATTAGTGTAGGCGTGGCCATTATGGATGCTATACATTGCTATAAAAGTGTCGATTGCTTGATGAAAACAGCAGATCAGCAACTCTACCAAGCAAAAAATCAACGTGATCAAGCCTGTATTCAGTAAGCCACAGAAAACCTGATTGGGTTTGATCAATTCTTCAAGTGAAATGTCATATCCTTTTACCATTACTTGGTTTTTTATATGTAGTGGTTTGTCTGGTAATGCTAAATTGGTCATGATGTTCATTAAAGAAGCATAAAGTATGAACCAAATTCACCCAGCTGCCATTATATGTTTAAGTTTAACTTTTTATGGTTTAACGGCTTGTCATGCACAAAATGACATTCCACAGGAGCAGTCAAAACAAAAACAGCAGTCTTCCTCAAAAATACAACAAGGTTATCAACTTAGTACGATTGCACAGTTTAATGAGCCGTGGGCGATTGCCTCTTTAAAAGATGGCCGTTTACTGATTACTGAGAAAAAAGGCAAATTACAATTATTTGATCCCCAAACCAAGCAAAAAGTCGAAGTCAAAGGTGTTCCTAAAGTGGCTTATGGTGGACAAGGTGGCTTGGGAGATATTGCCTTGCATCCGCAATTTGCACAGAACCGTCAAGTCTATATCAGCTATGCAGCAGCAGGACAGGGTGGCTATGGCGCTGTGGTTGCGCGTGGCGAATTGGATTTATCCAATCCTCAACAGCCCCAACTTAAGAATTTAAGGACGATTTGGCAACAAGTGCCTAAAGTTCAAGGTCAGGGACATTATGGACATCGGTTGTTATTTGGCTCAGATGGCAAGCTCTGGATCAGCTCAGGAGAACGTCAGAAGTTTGATCCTGCTCAAGATATGCAATCGAATTTAGGCAAAATCTTGCGTTTAAATGATGATGGTACACCTGCTTTAGGGAATCCCTTTATGAACCGAGGCGAGGTTGCCAAACAGGTCTGGACTTTGGGGCATCGTAACCCTCTCGGGATTGCATTTGATGGTAAAGGTAAGCTGTGGGTGGCTGAAATGGGACCTAAAGGGGGCGATGAGCTCAATCTCATCATAAAAGCTGAAAATTATGGCTATCCTATTGTTTCAAATGGGGATCATTATGATGGGAAAGAAATCCCTGACCATAATACCCGCCCTGAATTTAAGGCCCCAGAGATCAGCTGGACGCCTGTGATTTCTCCATCCAGTCTGATGTTTTATAAAGGCAACCAATTTCCTGCATGGAAAAATAAGGCCCTGATCTGTGGCTTGTCTTCTGAAGCTATTGTAGTGGTTGATACCGAAATGAAGCCTGTGAAGGAAGTCCAGCGCTTAAATATGAAACAACGTATTCGTGGCCTGCTGGAAGCTCCAGACGGTGCAATTTGGGTCATTGAAGATGGTAAAAACGCCAGATTACTCAAAATGACTGCGAAATAATTTCATCCAAAAGCCCTTATGGAAATATCGGGCTTTTAAACGTATCTGCGTCAATCATCTGCTTGAATTACGCGGCATAATGATCATCAGCATTAAATACATTGGCCTGAATTTGAATGAGTTTACGGTTGCCTTGTTCGCCATTCATGCGCCAATGGGCAATTTTAATATTATCGACAATGGCAACATCGCCTTTCTGCCATTCTAATAACAGTGCATCACGATACATCGCATCAAAAAAGGCTTGTTTCTCTTGATCCGTCCATTCAATTTTATGACCCTGTTGATTGAAAATTTCCCAGGTTAGCTGCATACCATCAGCAGTGGAATCGATTTGGATATCACCACGATTTTCAAAACAATTTTGTGCAGCCTGATAAGCGAATGGATTGGTATTGTTGGCAAATGCCCAAGGTTGTAGCGCAAGCTTTTGGGTAACAGGATGCTTAATCACCAGCGGTGCACGTTGCAAGGTGAGTTTGGCTTTCTTGTCAGGCAGTATGCTCACGCTAAAAGGACTCTTTTTCAGTAAGATCCGATCGATAAAATTAATTTTACGCGATGAGACATAAGAAAAATGATTCCAAGTGCCTTGGTATTTTTGTTTAACCGATTCAGGAAAATTTTCCCAAATTTTCTCAAGATTATTAAAGCCAGTTTCAGCCAAATAAGTTGAGGGTTCCTGACAATATAAAGCGATATAGCGTGAGCGTTCAGAACGGACACCACCTTCCACATGCGGGCCTTGTACAGCGTTCTCCACTGGCCCTAATTGAACGGTATTACGGTCAATATAGCGTCGATAATCCCCCGCACCTAAAATACTTTCACTGTATTTACGCATCCATGATGCAACCCAACCCGGCATATTCGGATTGAAGGAATTCCACGGCTGTAACTTGAATTTTTGTTCAATAAGTTGATGAAATTCATCCGTTTGCTGAATGTTAAATCCTCGAAAAATCAAGATGCCATGCTGATGGATCTGTTGCATCAGCTCTTCAAGATTGTTCTCGATATATTGGGCTAAATCATGACATGCATTGTTGTCGGGGTGAGCTATGAATACTTTGGCGTAATCATTCAGAAAATGATGTTCTAATTGCATAATTTTTCTCTCAAGCATTTTTATTGTTTTACTTATGATACTTAGAATGATTTTTAACTCTATTCTAATCATTCATAAAGATAGTATGGATAATTGTTTTTGCTGAATTTGATTATAAAGTTTGATATTTCAGCATGATGTAAATTTTGGTCGTTTAATTGAGCTTTTCGACAAGTGGCGGGTTCACTTTAAATCACGATATTAAATGACCAGAATAATTAAATGACTTTGAAAAAAAAGCCCCGACATCCTGTCGAGGCTTTTTTATATTCATTTTAAAGGTATAACTCCTGTCGTACCCATCAGCATCCTGCTGTTTATTGCTTATCATTATTGTTTTTTGCTTAAGAGACTTCCTGTCTCTGTATGCTTTAAATATAGCGCTTTGGATAATATGTGAAAAGTGGAGATATTCGGCAACTGTTGTAAGCTTAAACCTACACAGGTACTCAAAAAATATCAGGAATTCACGTATTGAATCAGTTTATCCAAAACAGATCTGAGATTTTTGTTATCGAATTCATTGGGTTCAAATTCTTCAGTTTTATTGCGTGAGAAAATGTCACGAATTTCAATCACAGCATTACTGTCGACTAAACCGAGTTGGGTTCCGACTTGACGGATTTGATCAATCGAGCGTGAGCCATTGGTTGCACCATAGCCAATATAGGCAGCGGGTTTGCCTTGCCATTCTTTGCCTAAGTAATCCAAAGCATTTTTGAGAGCCGGGCTATAGCCATGGTTATATTCAGGGCTAATAAAAATAATGGCATCACCCGAAGCAATTTTGTCTGCCCATTCCTGTTGTTTCGGTTGATCATAAATACCCGTAATCGGTGGATGTGCACCTGAAAAAATAGGCAGGTTCCATTCTTTTAAATCGACCAGTTCAACCTGAACAGTACTGAAATTGGCTCTTTCGATACTTCGTTGTACCCAGCGCGCGACTTTAATCGCAATACGACCTTCACGAACACTACCGACAATAATGTGAATTTTCATATTGAACCTGTTTTTTTATAAAGCTAGCCAAGGTCTAAATTAATATGATTATTAAGGGCTGAATATTAGGGATTTGTATCTCCAGAACATAAAAAAGCTCCCGAAGGAGCTTTTAAAAAATCATGATTTAGATGATCTTTTACATCAGTTTAATAGCTTGCTGACCGGCAGGGGTCACTTTAAAGATTTCCACTTCAAAGGTAATGTCCTTGCCTGCAAGCGGGTGATTGAAATCAATTTCGGTAATATCTTCACCGACTGATTTCACTACACCAAATAAGCTTTGTTTGGCTTTATCTTCAAATTCAATCATATGACCGACAATCGGTGTTTGTTCGAATTTAACCGTATCAAATTTTTGTACGTTTTCAGGGTTCCAGGGACCGAAAGCATCTTCAGGAGGAAGACTCACGGTACGACGGTCACCGGCACGTAAACCAAAGAGTGCTTTTTCAAAACCGGGTAATAAGCTGCCATCGCCCATCACCAAACTTACTGGTTCTTCACGGCTACGGGTGTTATCAATTTCCACACCATTTTCAATGGCTACCGAAAAATGAAGTTCTACTTTCGAACCATCATTAATACGGATTTCTTCATTTGGATTAATAATTTCAGTCATTGTGTTGCGCTTCCGCACGTTGAATACGTTGTTTTTCTAGAAAAAACGTATCGATCAGCAGCAGAATAGTCCCCACGGTAATGGCACTATCTGCAATATTAAAAGCAGGGAAGTGGCTGTTGTTGTAGTAAACGTGAATAAAATCGACCACATAACCTAAAGAAATGCGGTCAATTAAGTTACCGATCGCACCACCCAAAATCAGGGCAATCGCCATCGGTAAAATCACCATTTTTTTCGGCATACGCATCAGCCAAAATACAAAAATTACAGACACTAAACCTGCCAGTGAAGTAAAGAAATAACGTTGCCATCCACCGGCATCGGACAGGAAACTAAAGGCTGCGCCATAGTTATGTAGCAATGTCCAGTTTAAAAAGGGCAGTACAGGAACAGGATCTGCATAGTTCAGATTTGTCACTGCAATCCATTTGGTCCATTGGTCGAGAATGATCGCGACAATGGATAAACCCACCCACACCAGATTGTGTGGGTAGAACTGGAATAAGCCCTTTTTAGTTTGCGGATTAGGCATATTTTCTCTCTTCGCCTTGACCTGTAGGAAGGTTAATAATACAACGAGAACAAAGGCCCGGATGTTCATGATGTGTATTTACATCAGGAAGTACATGCCAGCAACGGGCACATTTTTCACCTTCAGCAGCCGATACTTTCACGCGTAAGCCTTCAAGATCTGTTGCTTCACCTTGTGCTTCATCAAATGCATTTACAATCACAGTTGATGTGATCAGAACAAAACGAAGTTCATCACTTAACTGATCAAGCACCGCTTTCAATTCAGCATTTGCCCAAAGTTCAACTTTGGCAGACAGGTTAGAACCAATCAGTTTGGCATTACGTGCTGCTTCAATTTGCTTGTTCACTGCAGATTTAACCGCAATCATGGTTTGCCAATCCGCTTCTGAAACCAGGTTGGCTTTCGATGCAACCGGAATGTCATACCATTCAGTGGTGAACACGTATTTCTCAGTTTGACCCGGAATTAACGGCCAAGCTTCTTGCGCAGTAAAGGTCAAGATTGGTGCCATCCAGCGGACAAAAGCTTGTACCAGGTGATACAAGGCAGTTTGTGCAGAATGACGCGCTTGCGAGTCTGCTTTGGTTGTGTATTGACGGTCTTTGATGATGTCTAAATAGAAACCACCCAAGTCATTAATACAGAAGTTGGTTAACGAACTTGCCACGATATGGAAGTTCATATCTTCATAGGCTTGCTGGATGGTTTTTTGAACGTCTGCTGCACGTTGCAGGATGTATTGATCAAGCGCAATCAACTGATCGACTGGCAATGCATCAGTCGCTGGTTGGAAACCATTCAGGTTCGCCAACAAGAAACGTAAGGTGTTACGGATACGACGGTAACCATCAGAGGCACGGCTAAAGATTTCTTTACCGGCCGTCATTTCATAACGGTAGTCTGAAGACGCAATCCAGAAACGTAAACCATCTGCACCCATATCTTTAATGATGTCTTGCGGTGTGATCACGTTACCGATGGATTTCGACATCTTACGGCCTTTTTCATCGACCACGAAGCCGTGAGTCAACAAGCCTTTATACGGTGCACGGTTGTTAATCGCGATAGAGGTTAACAATGAAGACTGGAACCAGCCACGGTGTTGGTCTGAACCTTCAAGGTACAAATCAGCAGGATCAGTCAGTTCTTCACGTTGACGAAGTACCGCATAGTGCGTTGTACCGGAGTCAAACCATACGTCTAGCGTGTCACGAACCGCATTGTAGTGTTCAGCATCGGCACCGATAAAGTCTTTCGCTTCACGGTTATACCAACCATCAATCCCTTCCTGTTCGATCAGTTTTGCCACTTCTTCGATCAGTTCAGGGGTACGTGGATGCAATTCGTTGGTGTCTTTATGTACGAAGAACGGGATTGGCACACCCCAAGTACGTTGACGCGAGATACACCAGTCTGGACGACCTTCGATCATCGATTCGATACGGTTTTTACCCCAATCTGGAACGAAGCTGATCTCGTTTTCAATCGCGTTTAAAGCACCTTGGCGTAAACCTTTTTCGTCCATGCTGATGAACCACTGTGGGGTCGCACGGAAGATAATCGGGGTTTTATGGCGCCAGCAATGTGGATAGCTATGTTTAATCACCACATGTGCCCAAAGCTTGTTGGCTTCACTTAATGCAGCAATAATTTTTGGATTGGCTTTATAGATGTGCTCGCCTGCAAAAACAGGTGCGGTCGGTAAATACACACCGTTACCACCGACAGGATTATCAACTTTTAAGTTGTATAGTAAGCCCACTTTATAATCGTCTACACCATGGCCAGGTGCGGTATGTACTGCACCGGTACCGCTGGTGGCAATTACATGTTCGCCTAAAATCACTGGAACCTGACGTTCAGTAATTAAAGGATGTTGTAGAATCAGATTTTCAAGTTTGCTACCGGTAAAATCAGTAATTACTTCAACGGTGGTAAAGCCATAGCGTTCAGTTGCAGATTCAACCAAATCTTTGGCCAAGATAAAGTTTTGTGCTGCTTTTTCGTCGCCACGTGCTTTAACCAATTGATATTCAATATCCGCATGCAGGGCAACCGCTTGGTTTGCAGGAATAGTCCAAGGTGTCGTGGTCCAGATCACGATGTCGGTTGAGTCTTTAACCTCAACACCTAAACGCGCTGATAAATCTGCTAAATCAACAACAGTGAAACCCACGTCGATAGCATCCGATTTTTTATCTTCGTATTCAACTTCAGCTTCAGCCAATGCAGAACCACAGTCCAAACACCAGTTGACTGGTTTAAGACCCGGCTGGATATGACCTTGTTTTTGGATTTCACCCAATGAACGCACGATATTGGCTTCTTGGGCAAAGTTCATGGTCAGGTAAGGATTGTCCCAATCCCCAAACACACCCATACGCACAAAGTCTTTTTTCTGTAATTCGACTTGGGTGTAGGCATATTCACGGCAATGTTTACGGAACGTTGCAGCATCGACTTTAACGCCAACTTTACCGACTTTTTCTTCAACTTTAAGTTCAATCGGCAAACCGTGACAGTCCCAACCCGGAACATACGGTGCATCAAAGCCATCCATAATCCGGCTTTTGATGATGATGTCTTTGAGTACTTTGTTTACCGCATGACCCAAATGGATTTGACCATTTGCGTATGGAGGGCCATCGTGAAGCACATATTTTTTCTTGCCAATACGCGACGCACGAATCTGCTGATAAATGTTGTCGGCATACCACTCTTCTAACCATTTTGCTTCACGTACTGCGAGATTTGCTTTCATTGCAAATTCAGTACCTGGGAGGTTTAGCGTGGCTTTATAATCCACTGCATTTTCAGGAGTTTGCTTATCGCTCATGCAAGTTGTCTTCCAATTTAATCAGTCTTAGGCTGACGCGTTTTACAATAAAAAATGTGGGATTTAAAAGGGGAAATTGGGCGTGTTTTGTCGAAACTCAAGCAGTTTCTCAACATCGTCATCAATTCCCACTTTCAATGCTTCAAGCGAAGGGTAGTCCTTTTCACCATGTAAATAGTTCAAGAACGTCACCCGCATTAACAGGCCATACAGATTAGCAGAAACATCAGGAAAATGTACTTCTAATCGCCATTCTGGATGTTCCTGTTTGATGGCTGGTCGTGTACCCACATGTCCTGCACCAAACAGGGCAGTGGGTTCATAGCCTGCAATCCCCAGTTTTTCAGGATTGTCGGCTTTCACTTTATCTTTTAAAGATCCGGTTTCACATAATACGTCAACGCCGTAAATCCCGTTTAAACAGGGTCTATGACGGTTTAGACGGATGTTGATGGTTGGAAAATTAAGGGTACGTCCAATCTGATCCCCATATTGCACCCGGCCGGTGATGCTATACGGACGACCCAATAATTTTGCAGCCAAAGCTAAATCACCCGCTTGCAGGGTATGACGAATCCGGGTCGAGCTGACACGGTGTCCCTCCAAGGCAATGGTATGCAAGTTGGTGACCTGAAAACCATAAGCTCGCAAAAATTCACTATTGCCTTGACGGTTTTTACCGAAATGGAAATCGTCGCCCAGAACCAGATGTTCCGCATTGAGTTTATGTTTGAGAATATCGGCAAAGCTTTCAGCATCTAAGCTACGGAAATGATTATCAAATTTTGCAATCGCAATATAGTCGACACCCAGTTCGGTTAAGTATTCGACTTTTTCACGCAATGAACTGATTCTAGGCGGTGCTTCATAACCTTTAAAAAATTCCAAAGGTTGTGGCTCAAAAATCATCACCAGAGTTTTTAAATTTTGTGCTGCGGCGAGTTGTTTTAATTGTGCAATCATTGCCTGATGGCCCAAATGTACACCGTCAAAATTACCAATCGTAGCGGCAGTTTTTGGCAATTGAAAATTTGGCGCTAAAGCATTCAGGCGGAGCAGCTTCATGGGCGAATCAATAAGTGAAAAATTATCAGGGCTATATATTGCCATAATCTTGAGCGTTCGTCTTGTTGTTGTGTTTTCATCCAAAAAAATTATCGGATATCTGGCTAAAAGTAGCGGTGTAGAAACATCAAAAAATACAGATTGATTCAGGGCAGATTTTTAAATTTGCACTCTTCCTCTAATTCTTTTCTAATGGGGGCAGTTTTGAGTTGGCAAATAAATAAGGTATTGCAATGTCGGATTTGGCTTTAATTATGGCACTTCCCAATGAATCGAAAGGTTTGTTTGAACAGGCGGGAATTCAAGTGCATTACAGTGGTATTGGTAAAGTCAATGCTGCCTTTAAAGCCTTTGAAGTGATTCAGAAAACTGGTTGTAAAACCTTGCTGAATTTGGGCTCAGCGGGAAGTTCTCAATTTGATGCGCATGCCTTGGTTGAAGTGACGACTTTTGTGCAACGTGATATGGATGTTTCACCCCTGGGTTTTAAAGTCGGTGTTACCCCTATGGATGATGACCATCCTGCAGAAATTCATTTAGAGTCTTATTTTCAGCACCTGGAAAAAGGCACCTGCGGAACCGGTGACAGCTTTGAAACAGGTACGCCGAAAGTACCTTGTCATTTGGTGGATATGGAAGGCTACGCAATTGCAAAGGTCTGCAAGAAGCTGGGTGTACGATTGATTTCAGTGAAATATATTACCGATGGTGCGGATGACACAGCGCATTTAGATTGGGAAGATAATTTATTATTGGGTGCGCAAAAATTATTAAAATTATATCAAACGATCAAATAAGCAGAGTGGATTTGGAAATTCGGCGACCATAGTTGTCTATGGTCGTATGCCAAAATTATCTAGACGATAATTTAAGAATTATGGGCGAGGAATAACGCCGTATAACATCATATGGACAGTATGCTGGATGATACGCTGCTGCATACTGCGGTTACGCAAGGTCTTGCCGGTAACCATTTCCATTTGAGTCGCAAAATCTGCATAGTTTTGGGTAATGGCCCAAATATTCAGAATTAAAAGCTCAGGATCTATTTCCTTGGCAATTTTACCTTGATCTTGCCACATGGTAATGACTTTGGCTTTACGCTTCACCAGTTTCTTGAGCGGACCTTTTAAAATTGGCAAAATATGCGGCGCACCTTGAATCACTTCCAAAGCAAACAGTCGAGATGCTTTCGGCTGGGTACGCGAAACCTCAATTTTTTGCAATAAATAATTGGTGATCGCTTCTTCAGGCTCAAGCTCTGTTTCTAGCATTTGCAGCGGAGCAAGCCACTTTTGTAATACCGTGGTGAGTACTTCAACATACAATGCTTCCTTATTTTCATAATAATAGAAAATATTGGATTTGTGCATTTCAGCAATTTGAGCAATCTCGTCTAAGCTTGCCCCATTAAAACCGTAAAGGGAAAATACATCCAGTGCTGCATTTAGCAGTTGATGTCGTTTTTGAGTACTCTTTTTTTGTTCCATTGGCCATTTAAAAAAATTAAAAGTGGAACCCTAAATTGTACGGCAAATCATCAGATTTGTGCACAGACAAAAGTTTTAATTTTATGAATATTGACGATTTATTTTTTAGATCAGCTATTAAATTACCAAGTTTTAGAGCAATGTAAAAAGATGCTTTAAAATAGGGCAGAAAATAGCTCCATAAAGATCGTTAAATAATTCAATAAGATTGAATTTTTATATTTTTTTGAATACTTAAGTTAAATACTAGATTGATAAATGAGTGATTAAAATAATTAAAGAATGAGATGAGGTTTAGACAGCCTGATCATGAGATGAGCCCAAACTGATGGTCAGAATGTGCTCATTTTAAATGTAAAAAATCATGTTGCCAATACAGCATTGAGAACTTGTTGCTCCAACTCGGTAAAAGCGTAATCTTTTTTACGTGGTCGTGGCAAATCCACTTTAAATTGTTTAGCGATATGCCCTTTATCGAGCAAAATAATTCGATCGGCCAGTTGTACTGCTTCGCTGACATCATGGGTCACCAAAATGGCAGTAAAGCCTTGCTCATGCCAGAGTTTTTCAATCAGGCTCTGCATGTCTAAACGGGTTAAAGCATCCAGCGCACCGAGTGGCTCATCTAACAGCAAGATGCGAGGTTTATGTGACAATGCGCGTGCAAGCGCGGTACGCTGACGTTGACCGCCGGAAAGTTGTGACGGCCACAATCCGGCTTTCTCTTTCAGTCCGACTTTTTCTAACAGGGCAGAGGCATTACCTTGATGTTCTTTGGCTAAACCCAATTGTACATTTTGTTCAATGCTACGCCACGGCAAAAGTCGCGGATCCTGGAACATGACACGAATGTCATCACTGGTAATGCCTTCGCGAATATGTCGTGCCGATTTAAACTTGATTTCACCATAGCTAGGTTGTTCTAAATCCGCTATCAGACGAAGCAGGGTACTTTTACCACATCCGCTACGACCAACAATGGCAAGGAATTCACCGGGTTGAATATGCAGGTCTAAATCTTCTAGAACCGTAACATCACCATAAAATTTATGTAGTTGCTCAATCAAAATTTCTGCACCGACCACCGCTGCTGGATTGATGTCTGCAGTGGCTGGCTGTTCTGCTGCAGTTGGATCTGCAGCTACATGTCGCCCTATACTTAAATCAGTCATAACTTATTCCTTATTTTTGATATCCAGCATGCCAACGCAGTAAGTATTTTTCCAAGCCTACTGCCAATACATCGGCCAATTTTCCAAGCAGGGCGTAGAGCAAAATACCCACTAACACGACATCAGTTTGTAAAAATTCACGTGCATTCATGGTCATGTAGCCAATGCCTGATTGTGCGGAAATGGTTTCTGCAACGATGAGCAGCACCCAAACCAGACCCAATGCAAAGCGTAAACCGACCAGAATCGAAGGCATAGCACCCGGTAAAATAATTTCTTTGTATAATTGCCAGCGGGTCAGACCATAGCTTTTACCCATCTCGATGAGTTGAGGATCAACCGAGCGAATGCCGTGATAGGTATTGATATAAATCGGAAAGAATACGCCAACAGCGACTAAAAACAGCTTGGCAGATTCATCAATCCCGAACCATAGAATTACCAAAGGAATTAAAGCCAAGGCTGGAATGTTACGGATCATTTGTAAAGTTGTATCGAGCAGGGTGGATGCCATTTTCGAAGAACCATTGAGCAGGCCCAGAAGTAATCCTAAGCCGCCACCGACCAATAAACCAAGCAGGGCACGTCCGGCACTGACCTGAACATGTTGCCAAAGCTCGCCACTGATCAACAGATTCCAGAATGCAGTCACCACCGCACTCGGTGCCGGTAAAATACGGCTTTCCAAAAGTCCGGTACTGGATGCAATTTGCCAGATTAAAATCAGTGCAATCGGAACCAACCAGGGCAGCAAGTGCTGCCCAAATTGTGTTCCACGTGAAACCTTGGTTTTGGCCAAGCTTTCAGCAGAAATCGTTTTGCTCATTAAGCCGGCTCCTGATGTTTAACTTCCTTTTTAGCCTCATCAGCAACATAGTTATTTGCCACGATTTCACCAAAAGGACCGGTTAAGTTCGGTTGAGCCAGTTTCTTGCGGGTTTCTAAAGGCAGTAACGGGAATACTAATTCTGCAAAACGGATGGATTCTTCAAGATGCGGGTAGCCTGAGAAAATGAAGGTATCAATACCTAAATCGGCATATTCCTGAATACGTGCAGCCACGGTTTGTGGATCACCGACCAATGCTGTACCGGCACCGCCACGGACTAAGCCTACACCCGCCCAAAGGTTTGGAGAGACTTCAAGCTTGCTACGGTCACCGTTATGCAATTCGGCCATACGGCGTTGACCCACTGAATCCATCTGTTTGAATTTTTGTTGTGCAGCGGCAATGGTTGCATCATCTACATACTGGATCAGCTCTTCAGCAGCAGCCCATGCCTGTTGATTGGTTTCACGCACAATCACGTGTAAACGGATACCGTAATTTAAAGTGCGGCCTTTAGCGGTAGCTTTGGCTCTGACATTTTCAATTTTTTCTTTCACTGCTGCGGGTGGCTCGCCCCAGGTCAGGTAAGTGTCGACTTGGTCGGTAGCTAAATCTACGGCTGCATCTGAAGAGCCACCAAACCAAAGTGGCGGATATGGTTGTTGTACCGGTGGATAAAGCAGTTTGGCATCTTCTACTTGTAAGCGGTCGCCGTGGAAAGTAAATGATTCACCTGTATGAGAGCGGGTTAAAATTTCACGCCAAATTTTGGTGTATTCCGCTGCTGTTTGATAACGTGTTGCATGATCTTCATACACACCATCACCTTTCAGCTCTTGTTCATCACCACCGGTGACCAGATTCAGTAATACACGACCATTGGATAAACGGTCAAAAGTTGCAGCCATACGCGCAGCGAGTGCAGGAGTCGTTACTCCTGGACGTAAAGCCACTAGGAATTTTAAATTTTTGGTTGCATCAATCAGGCTTGCGGCAGTAATCCACGGATCTTCACATGAACGACCGGTTGGAATCAGTACGCCTTCATAACCCAGGTTATCTACCGCTACGGCAATCTGTTTCATATAAGCATGATCGACCTGACGCGCGCCTTTGCTTGTGCCTAAATAACGACTGTCACCATGCGTAGGAATAAACCAGAAAATTTTCATTGCTTTGATCCTTAGATTATTTGCCTGCCCAAACGGCTTGCTGAATGTGGATAGATTTCGGAATGATCTTGAGTTCGCTAAAATGGTTTGCGAGTTCTTGCTGATCTGCGATCACTTTTCGAGTGAGGGGAGCAGCACTTGATGGATTAGGACGACGTTGGATAAAGGTCTGGCTGACATTTGGTTTTAATCCAGTGCTTTGGGCAAATAGGGTTGCCGTTGCAGCCTTGTTGCTTTGCACCCATTTATCGGCAAGGTTAATTTGCTGGATAATGCCTTTAAGGGCTTTGGGATGCGTTTTGACCAAATTATCAGAGGCTAAATAAAACGTGTAATTCGGGCTCAAGCCTTTACCTGAAGCCAGTACTTTGGCTTTATCTTCCACTTGAGCCGCTGCATAGTACGGATCCCAAATGGCCCAGGCATCAATGGCACCTTTCTGGAAAGCTGCGCGTGCATCGGCAGGACTGAGCCAGATCGGCTGAATATCCGTCCATTGCAAACCGGCTTTGCGTACTGCTTGCACCAATAAATAATGTGAGCTTGAACCACGGTGAACCCCAACGCGTTTACCTTTCAACTGGCTGAGCTGGGTAATTTTCGAGGTGCCTGGTACCAAAATGGCAGAAGCCAAAGGTTTTGCAGTTTCATAAGCAAAATAGTGTAGTGGCTTGTTGCCTGCCTGAGCGTATACAGGCGGTGTATCACCCGTTGCACCGATATCAATCGAACCGACTGCAAGCGCTTCTAAAATTTGCGGACCACCCGGAAATTCATTCCATGAAATTTTTGCGTTTGGAAATTCCTGTTCAAACAGCTTTTGTTGTTTGGCAATCACCAGATTCACAGAAGCTTTTTGATAGCCCACGCGTAGCTGTTTGACTGAAGGATCCACGGCCCAGGCAGCACTCGAACCCAACATTGCGCAAGCAATCAGCATCGCATTCATGCCATGACTGGATGTTTTGAACCAGGTAATTGCTTTGTTATCTTGCTGATGTTGAGTCATAGTCGAGTCCTCTATTGTTCTGTCATTACTTCGCTAAAATTGCGGATTGAATATTGATTTTGTTTGGAATCAGTTTCTGGTTATAGAAGGCGTCGGCAACATATTGCTGCTTTTTAACCACGTCGTTTGAAATTGGTTGCACGCCAAAGCCCATACGGGAAATAGATGTTTTCAGGATATCGTTAGAGAGACCTGTTGGTTTTTCCAAAAGTTTGGTTGCTTCATCTTGATGCTGTGATACCCACTGTGTAGTCGTGTTTAATTCATTCACGACTGCTTTCAGTACATCCGGATGTTGTTCGGCAAATTTACGGTCTGCCAAATAGAACTGATGATTGCTGACCAGGTTTTCACCTGTCGCAATGACACGAGCACCAATCTGCTTTTCAGCAGCAGCAAAGAACGGATCCCAAATCACCCAGGCATCCACTGCGCCTTTTTCAAAAGCAGCACGTGCATCCGAAGGTGGTAAATACACCACCTGGATGTCATCCAGTTTCAGATTATTGGCTTCTAATAATTTAAGTAATAAGTAATGCACGTTTGAGCCTTTATTCAGGGCAATCCGTTTACCTTTTAAATCCTGGACGCTTTGAATGGCTGAATCTTTTTGCACAATTAACGCTTCAGCTTTAGGCGCTTCCGGTTGGTTGGCGATATAAACCAGATTCGAATTGGCAGCTTGCGCAAAAATAGGTGGCGCTTCACCTGCCTCACCCAAGGAAACACTGCCGACATTTAGGCCTTCAAGCAATTGTGGACCGGCAGGGAATTCGACCCATTTCACATTGATGCCTTGGTTTTTCAACGCTGTTTCTAAAGTGCCGCGTTCTTTAATAATCGGTAACAAGCCATATTTTTGGAAACCGATATTTAAAGTGACCGTTTCAGCTTGTTTTTTGTCACAACCTGACATCATCATTGCGCCAGCAACTACTGAAGAAAGGACCAGCGATTTCGCCCAGAATTTTGCTTGAATGGCGCTCATGAATGTGTGCTCCGCAATAATGAAGTGTTGAATATTGAACACATACGCTAAAGCCTTTTCTTTTTCGAAAAAAATAAAAAAATAGGAATTCTTAATGAGGAAAAAAGATAAATAAAAAAAAGAAAAACTTAGGTGAAAATGTGATTTATAAGAAAAATAAAATAGGCTGCTTTAATGGTTTAAGTTGTTGATATTATTTTAATTTAATTTTAAATAGCATGCTGTTATAAGGTTATGCAAAAACTGCATAAGCAAATTGTCAAAAATTTCGCAAAAGCATAGATAAAGATATAAAAAATAAAGATATAACAGACATAAAAAAAAGCCACTTTAAAGTGACTTTTTGAACACCAATGAGTTACGTTGGTAATTATACAGCGCCTGACGTGCATTCGGCAGATCATCGACACTCGCAGGTTCAAAGCCATGCTCGACAAACCAGTGCGCGGTACGTGTGGTCAGTACAAACAGTTGTTGAATGCCTAATTTTTTTGCCTTGTCTTCCAGATAATGCAAAATCTGGCTACCACGATTGGATTTGCGATAGGTTGGATCTACCGCGACACAAGCGATCTCCGCCGATTTAATTTCATGGGCTGAAGTTGGAATCGGGTAAAGCGCGGCACAGGCTAAAATCATGCCATCGCGTTCAATCACAGAAAATTGCTCAATTTCACTTTCTAATCGTTCACGTGAGCGATAGACCAGAATGCCTTCAGCCTCGAGCGGGCGCAGTAAATTCATTAAGCCACCGACATCCTGAATATTCGCGGTACGGACTTCTTCATAATGTGCATCGGTCATCATAGTGCCTGCACCGTCACGGGTGAACAGTTCTTCCAGCAATGCGCCATCATAGGTATAAGAAATCAGATGCACACGACGCACGCCTTGCAGTGAGGCATTTTTGGCACCGCGTAATTGCAGCGCAATATCTGGGTTGGAGTCCTGATATTGCAAAATATGCTGATCGAGTTGATGCGGTGGAATTTCACGTTGCAATTGCCCGAATTCATTCACCAAGCCTTGTTGTTTACCCAAGAAAATCAACTTATCCGCTTTGAGCAAAATAGCGGTATTGGTTGCAACTTCTTCCGCGACCAGATTAAACACTTCACCTGTGTTGGAATAACCGGTTGGGCCAAGCAATACGATATTATGATTTTTAAGATGGCGTTGAATGGCATCGGTATCGACGGTACGCAGTTCACCGGTGAGCTGGAAATCCACACCATCACGAATGCCATAAGGTTTTGCAGTGACAAAATTGCCTGAAATGACATCAATACGTGCACCGTACATCGGTGAATTTGCCAGACCCATCGAAAGCAGCGCTTCGATTTGCAAACGAATAGAACCCACGGCATTCATCACGCAGCTTAAAGATTCACGTGTGGTAATACGACGATGATTATGGAATGGGGTTTCAATGCCACTGGCTTTTAAGTTCTGATTGATCTGCGAACGTGCACCATGCACCAGAATCAGACGAATGCCTAAAGAATGCAGTAGGGCAATATCATGAATAATATGCTGGAAATTTTCATGTTGAACTGCTTCACCATCAAACATAATCACAAAGGTTTTATTGCGGTGAGCATTGATATAAGGCGCAGAATGTCGAAACCAATGCACATATTGCAAAGTTGTGCTTTGTGATGTTTCAGATGAATTCGTTTGCATGCCTATCTCAAAATTAAAAAATTTCCTTCTGTGATTCTAATCAAAAAATGACTGTGGGGAAGCTAAAAATTAAAAAAACACCTGAATTGCATTCAGGTGTTTTTTAGGGAAGAGGAAACTTGAACCGATTTTAGTTGATAATGCGGACAATACGGTCGGTACGTTCGTTTACCAATACATAGTCGCCGTTGACTTTATACCACTGTTGATAACGGTTGGTATTCGGTAAGCGGCGTGCGTCACGGTCGCTCACTTTATAACTGGATGAGCTGAATACACGCGGGAAGTTTTGACCTGCACGCCAGTCACGACTCGGATTTACCTTTTTATTGTCATAACGATTGTGGTCGTAACGATTGTTATTATCCCAGCGGTTGTCCTGATGTGATGGTGCATGGTTATAACGCTGATGATCATCATAACGATGATCCGGTGCTGCCATTGCTGAAGTTGCTATCAATGCAGATAAAGAAAGCGCAATTGTAGTTAGAATTTTTTTCATATCTTTCACCTAATTTTCAGAGAGAACAGTTATTTCGTTGAAACTAAATTAACTAAAAAGTAGAGATAAAAAATGAGAGCTTTATAGTTGAATTGTGAAATTCATGGAGAAAAAAAGAAGATTGTAAAATGTTGAAAAACTTGTAGTTAAAGACTTATTGTTAAAATGAATGATGGATGCAAAATAAAAAAAGCTCAAACCGGAGTTTGAGCTTGGAGAATTTAGAACTGAGTTTAGAAACCTTGAATACGCACAATATTATTACTATTAGTATCCACTAAAATGTAGTCGTTATTGATTTTGTACCACTGCTGGTTACGAGAGGGTTTTGGCAAGTCATGGCTTTTGTAATCGACTTTATAACCATTACCCCGATAATGCTGCGGCATGACATAACCGGTTTGCCATTTATGCTGCTGTAAACGTTTTACCCCGCGTTCTTCACGGAAACGGCGTTTATCTTGCATACGATCATCGTCATTATCCTGGCCACGAAAATCTCGACCATTATTCGACTGCTGATAACGGGGTTGATCCCAGCCACGATTGTTATCGTGTTTCTCATGAGGTGCAGCAGTGGTTACACTGCTTGCCATCAATGCACTGAAAGAGATTGCCAAGATTGTCAAAATCTTTTTCATGTTGAACCCTCATAGAAAATTTATTAATTTCAATAATGCTAATGTACGAAAAAATTGCAGAGAAACTGTGAAGATAAATCACTCATTTCTTAAAAAATGCAGAGATAATAAGGATATTATGCAGAAATATCTCACGATTTAAAAATCTTCATAAATTTTATGTCGATATTAAATACTAGAAAAACAGAGTACTGATGAAAACTTTGTATCAAATTTTTGATGTCGATTTTATTTATTCAAAATTGTTCTGCCTAAAGGCTTGAACAGCCCTATGGCGACTGTTCAATAAAATTGCTTTAGTTCCATTGCTCAGCCAGGTCTTGAAGTGAGCTCACAGCTTCTGCAATTGCTTCTGCTTGTCCTGCATCATCCAGACCTGCAATCAATGTATTTGAAAGCTGTAAGTTTTTAATACAACGAATCGTTTCAATTTTACGTTTTTGATCAGCCATAACCTGTTCCTCATATCGGGTGTTTTTCAATAAGAGTGAGCATAGGCTTATTTTGTTAATTTGGAAAAACGAATATTATTGTAAAAGTGATTTGAAAATACGATTTATGGTTTTTTTATTATATGAAAGTTTTTTCCTTAATAGTGCGGCAATAAAATAAAAAGGGAGCATGACTCCCTTTTTTGATCTTTTAAAGGATTAATCCTGTGCATCAATGCTTTGACCATTCATATGCAAGCTGTCATCACCCATTAAATACAGGTAAGCCGGCATAATCATTTCAGGAGTCGCCAAGGTTTTCGGATCTTCATCTGGGTAGGCTTTGGCACGCATGGCGGTACGTGTTGCCCCCGGATTAATACAGTTAAAACGCACATTTGGATAGACATTTTCTTTGGCAAAAATCTTGTTCATCGCTTCAATGGCAATTTTTGATACCGAGTATGCACCCCAACGTTCACGTGCTTCGCGACCTACACCTGAACTGGCAAAAACGACAGAAGCATGTTCTGATTTATGTAGCAGCGGTAGCAGTTCTTGCGTCAGTAAAAATGGCGCACGCAGATTCACTGCCATCACATCATCCCAGACATCGATCGGGTAATGAGCCAGTTCTGTGCGTTCACCCAGAATACCGGCATTGTGCAAAATGCCATCTAGGCGACCAAATTGTGTTTCTAAAGTATCGACCAGTAACTCATAGTCTCGAGGAGAGGCGCTGGAGAGTTGCAAAGGCAGAATAGCCGGTTGTGGTGCACCCAGGCTTTCAATTTCATCATAAATGACTTCAAGCTTGTTTAAGGTGCGTCCATGCAGGACGACGGTTGCCCCATGCAGGGCATAGCTAATTGCAGCTGCACGACCAATACCATCGCCCGCACCTGTAATCAGGATAATGTGATCTTTTAACAGATCGGGGCGAGGTTGATATTCTGAATATTTCATTGCCTACCTCCTCGTTTATATATTGTTATGTCGTTATGAAATCAGAGAATTGTTATGTTGTTTAGATGAAACCAGCTGATTAATCACTTGATGTAATTCGGCAACTGTCTTGACTATACAATCAGCGTGCCATGCTGTTAAGTCATCTTTGTGTTGCAATGGTAAATAACCATAGCCTGCCAAAATGGTATACATATTGGCGTTGCGACCGGCATCAATATCGCGGGGATGGTCACCCACATAGATACAGTCTTCAGGCTGAAGCTGAATGTGCTTGGCTGCCAGATACATCGGTTCAGGATCGGGTTTGGTTTTGCTGACATCTTCCGGGCAAACCAGAACCGCACAGCGCTCAGACAAGTTCAGCGCCTTAAGCAAGGATTCGCTTAACCAGCGCGGTTTGTTGGTGACAATGCCCCAAGGAATATCCTGGCTTTCCAGTTCTTCAAGCAGGGGATACATGCCTTCGAACAGGTCAGTATCTACCGCAATATCTTGCCCATATAAGTCCAAAAAGCGCTGCCGATGGGCAAGGAACACCGGATCTTCCACATCCAGTTCCGGATAGACCAGTTTCACCATCGCGCGCGCGCCTTCAGATACCTGGGTGCGAATCAAATCAGCCGCCACGATTTCACATTGTTTATCGCGGCACATGTCTTGAATAATGCGAATAAAGTCGGCAGCGGTGTCAATCAGGGTGCCATCTAGGTCAAACAGTACAGCTTTCATTAGGCACCTTCTTTTACCGTATAAACCATATAGTTCACATCCACATTCGGTGCCAGCCAGTAACGTTTGGTAATCGGGTTGAAATGTAAACCGGTCATGTCTTTGAGTTTTAAGCCTGCATTACGGATGTCATGCGCAAGTTCAGAAGGCTTGATGAATTTATGATAATCATGCGTGCCTTTGGCCAGCATGCGCAACACATATTCCGCGCCAATAATCGCAAACAAATAAGATTTTGGATTACGGTTAATGGTCGAGAAGAACACATGGCCACCCGGTTTGACTAACTTTTGGCAAGCCTGAATAATCGATGCTGGATTGGGTACATGCTCAAGCATTTCCATGCAAGTGACCACGTCATATAGTCCGGCTTGTTCTTCTGCCAATTGTTCTACTGGAACCTGGCGATATTTAATATTCTGAACGCCTTCTTGTTCTGCATGGATACGCGCCACATTTAAGGGTGCTTCCCCCATGTCGATACCCAAAACATTTGCACCACGACGCGCCATGCTTTCAGACAAAATACCGCCACCACAGCCGACATCGAGGACTTTCTTGCCGGCAATGCCACCTGAATGTTCATCAATCCAATTTAAGCGTAAAGGGTTAATTTGATGCAGTGGACGGAACTCAGAATGCTGATCCCACCATATGGCTGCGAATGCTTCAAATTTGGCAATTTCTTGTGGATCAACATTCAATTGCGACATCGGTATCACCTCAATCAAGTCGTTATATTTTAAAAAAAGTTATAGGGGCTTAGTGTAGCGTTTATTCTCAAAAAAGCGATAAAAGCCGTAAAAAAGTTCACAGAATGAAAACGAATTCGGCATAATTGATTTATATTAATCGCATAAATTAATCATAACGATTTAGAGGACAATAAGTTCAATGAAAAAATTCCTTTTAGGTAGTGTTGCTACTGCTATTTTTGCCTTTTCAGGCACGGCAATGGCGGCCAATTTTGTCGCAGGTAAAGATTACACCGTGGTTGCCAACCCGGGTAAAGTTGACGTTCCTGGCAAAATTGAAGTACGTGAGTTCTTTTGGTACGGCTGCCCACACTGCTTTAAACTAGAGCCGCATATGCAGACCTGGCTCAGAAAAATTCCTAAAGATGTCAACTTTGTGCGCACACCTGCTGCGATGAATCCAGTTTGGGAACAAGGTGCACGCGGTTATTATGTGTCTGAAGCATTAGGTGTTCGTAAGCAAACTCACTTGCCTTTATTCCATGCGATTCATGCGGGTGGGCAACAGATTTTTGACCAAAAATCACAAGCAAAATTCTTTGTGAAATATGGCGTACCTGAAGCAAAATTTAACAGCATGTTTAATTCATTCGCGATTACTTCAAAAGTGGCGCAATCTAAGAAACTGGCACAGCAATATCAATTGAGCGGTGTTCCTGCCGTCGTTGTGAATGGTAAATATGTAGTCCAAGGTGAAGATGGCAAAGTGACTCAAGTCGTCAGCTACCTGGTGGAAAAAGAACGTAAAGCGAAATAAGTTTTATGTGTTAAAAAACCCGCTTATTGCGGGTTTTTTATGTTTTATTTTGAGTGAATTACTCAGTGATTGCCTTTGAAGTATCCCAGTTCGAAATACCACGGAAAATCACATGTACCTGGGTCATGGTTTGTAATTTAAATTGTTTTTGTTGCTCTAAACGTTCTTCAGCTTGATAGTGACGAGTGATGTCCATCCAGGTCATTGCCCAGGTAAAAGATAAATTAATTAAAATATTCGAAATCACCTGAAGGTCTTGTACATTGCGGATGTGCTGTACCGTTTCCATTTTGCATAAATCATTGGCCAAATCTTCAATCAAAAAATTAATTTCCCGGGCAATGGCCTGACGAATCACTTCTGATCCCCCCCAACGCTCGGCAATCATAAATACCCAGGGTTCAGGATTATGCTCAACTGCCTGGAAAAACAGGTCCAGGCTGATTTTCGCTTTGGTATTGGGTTGATAGATATAGGCTTGTCCAAGTTGATGCAAAATGCCTTTTAAATGCAGGGCAACCTGATCGACCAATTCCAGTCCAAGCTCATTCATGTCTTGAAAATGGCGATAAAATGCAGTGGGGACCAGCCCCACATGACGAGCGATTTCACGCAAACTGATACTACTAAAAGAACGTCCAGACGTGCTTAAAGCAAGCGCGGCATCCAAAAGTGCTTGGCGGCTTTGTTGTTTACGCTCATCCCGTATCGACATTCGAGTACCCTAAAAAAATTCTGCATGAAGTCTATCAAAAAAAAACAAATTAAACGACGAATGTCAGTGAACATGTGTTGACTGAGTTGAAAAATAATTATAGTGTACAAGTGTTCACTATAAGAACACCTGTTCACTCAAATAAATAACCAGCAATAAAAAAGAGGAACCTCATATGAGTCATGTGATGCAGTACCAACCGCAATGGATTCGAGAAGATTTCGTCGATTTTATTGCTGAAAAAGTGAATCCAGTTTGGGCATGGAAAAAAGTGAAAGCTAGTATTGTCGACGTACACATGCTGAGTGAAGACTTTTATCAAATTCAGCTTCAGCCGAATCATAACTTTCATGCAAAAGTATTTCGTGCTGGACAAAGTATTTTAGTGACTGTAGTGATTGCAGGTGTTCGTCAGCAACGTAGTTATTCCATTGTGAAAATCACCGAGACGGGCAACATCGTGATTGCAGTGAAACGTCAGGGTAAAGTATCCAATGCCTTAACCCATTTGGCGGTAGGCAGCGTGGTGGAAATCTCTCAAGTTCAGGGTGATTTCACATTAACGTCATCTCAAGATTCTATTCTATTGCTGGCATCAGGTAGCGGTATCACTGCCATTTATTCTTTATTGCAACAGGCACTTACTCAAAAGGTAAGTCAAATTGATCTGATCTATTTTACCCGTGATGATGCTTTTCATAGCGAATTACAGCAATTATCAGAACAATATTCACAGTTTCACTACCATCATTTCAATACACTTGTACAGAAACAACATTTAAGCGTAGAACTGCTTGAAAGTACGGTCGCTGATTTCGGGCAACGTCAAAGTTATGCCTGTGGTGCCAAAGGCATGATGCAAAGCCTGAATCAGATTTATCAGCAACTGGGTATTTCAAATCAACTGAAACAAGAGTATTTTCAGGTAGTTGTAGATGAAACTGCACAAGTACAACCGGTAGTATTCTTACGTGCACAACAAGAGTTTGAAGCAAAAACCAATTTACTTGAAAGCGCTGAACAGGCAGGTTTGAAGCCGGCACATGGTTGTCGTATGGGGATTTGTAACACTTGTACCTGTACTAAAGTGAGCGGCTCAACCAAAAATCTGCTGACCGGTGAAATTGATCACGATAGCAATACCCAAATTAAGTTGTGTATTAGCCAAGCCGTCAGTCCTGTAGTGATTAACCTTTAAATAAAATAATTTTAGGGCATTTAAGCGACTTCTCGCACTTTTCAAAAAAGCAGTGCCTGATTCCCGCTTCGGAGAAAAACAATGAATATGTCAGTTAAGTTTCCAGAAGATAGTAAATCAAAACATTTGAGTGCTGAACAAATTGCTGAATTGGGTCAAAAAATTGATGCGATCCGCCGTGAAATTATGGACAGCATTGGCGAACAAGATGCCAAATACATTTATAAAATTCGTGATTTTGTCCGTTATAGCGAAATCGCGTCACGCGGAATGTTGATGTTTGGTGGCTGGATTCCACCAGTGTGGTTAGCGGGCACCGGTTTATTAGGTCTGTCTAAAATCGTCGAAAATATGGAACTGGGTCATAACGTGATGCATGGTCAGTTTGACTGGCTCAATGATCCGACTTTAAACGGTGCCAATTATGACTGGGATACCATGGCGACCGGCGATGACTGGAAATACACGCACAACTATATTCACCACACTTATACCAATATTGTCGGTAAAGACCATGATGTCGGCTACGGTTTAATTCGTGTTAGCGAGTCGCAAAAATGGGAACCGCGCTTTTTATTCAATATTCCTTTAACCATTCAATTGATGGTGTTCTTTGAATGGTATGTGGGCTTACAAAACCTACACTTGGAAGATGCAATTGCTTATAAAACTAAAACCTGGAAACAAGTCTGGGCAGATTCTGAAAAATTCCGTAAGAAAGCGCTACGTCAGGTAGCAAAAGATTATGTGTTTTTCCCATTAATTGCCGGTCCAAATGCCATTCCTGTATTTGCAGGTAATGCTGTGGCCAATGTGATTCGTAGTCTATGGGCATCAGCGGTCATTTTTAATGGTCATTTCACTGAAGATGCGGAAACCTTTGAACTGGACAATACTGAAAATGAAACCCGTGCAGAATGGTATTTACGCCAAATTCGCGGATCGAGTAATTTTAGCGGCACAGAATGGTTGCATATTTTAAGTGGTAATTTGAGCCATCAAATTGAACACCATTTATTCCCGGATATGCCGGCGAACCGTTATGCAGAAGCAGCACCTAAAATTCGTGCTTTATGCGCAGAGTATGGAATTAACTATAACGAAGCCAGTTTCATGAAACAGTTTGGCAGTGTTTGGGTGCGTTTAGCCAAATGTTCATTACCGAATTCCTGGACGGCATCGGTTGAACAATCCAAACAAAAGTTAAAAACCTTATTTCATTTTTAAGGCTGAATAGAGATAGATGTGAGGTCGCGCATAATAGGTGTCTCATTCAACTGATGGCTAAATAAAAGCAGCATGATTTTATGGTTTTTGCCAATCGACAATGTCCCGGTAAAACCTTCAAGCTTGCTTCTGTTATACTAAGCCGCAATGAATTTTAGCCAAAGAGAACCCATTATGCGTATCGACCAACGTACTTTAGATCAATTACGTGACGTAAAAATTACCCGTAACTATACGCGTTATGCGGAAGGTTCAGTATTGATTGAATTTGGTCATACTAAAGTTCTTTGTACTGCAAGTATTGATAATTCAGTGCCACGTTTTCTTAAAGGTAAGGGACAAGGCTGGGTAACCGCTGAATACGGTATGTTGCCACGTTCAACCCATACCCGTAGTGACCGTGAAGCTGCCCGTGGTAAACAAAGTGGTCGTACTCAAGAGATTCAGCGTCTGATTGGTCGTAGCTTACGTGCCATGGTCGATTTGAAAAAACTGGGTGAAAACACCATTACCATCGACTGTGATGTGATTCAGGCAGATGGCGGTACACGTACCGCTTCAATTACCGGTGCGGCTGTTGCATTGATTGATGCCATGAATGTGTTGCTTGAGAAAAAGAAAATCAAGCAAGATCCGCTTAAAGGCTTGGTGGCTGCGATTTCTGTGGGTATGTACAAAGACGAAGCCTTATTGGATCTGTGTTATGAAGAAGATTCAAGCTGCCAAACTGACTTAAATGTGGTGATGACACAAGCAGGTGAGTTTATTGAAGTGCAAGGTACTGCCGAAGAGAAACCATTTACTCGTGCACAGTGTAACGAGATGCTTGAATTGGCTGAAAAAGGCATTCAAGAATTGATTAAAAAACAACAGGAAGCTTTAGGCTGGTAAGTTGTTTATTTGAAGATAAAAAAAAACGCACCTCAAGGTGCGTTTTTTTATGGATAAGTCAAAAGCTGGATACAAAAAGGCTGCAATTTCCACCTCTTTTGAAACGCAGGCTTAAGATCAAGTTCATATTCAGTGGCTAGACTGATGCTTATTTACAGGAGCATTAGATGTTAAATATCATCATCTTGGTTGTATCCGTGGTAACTCTGGCACTAATGACCAGTGATCCGCGAGCTTCAGAACAAAAAACTATCCAATCCGCTTGGCAACAGAATACACCACCCAGTGAAATGCAGGATTTAAGCGCTGAACCGAAATCTAAACCACAAAATGATACTGAGCAGACTTAAGCATTAAAGCGCATCGATAAATCAATTGCTTTGACATCTTTGGTTAAAACGCCCATCGAAATATAGTCGACACCCGATGTTGCCACTTCACGTAAATTTTCAATGGTGATGTTGCCCGAAGCTTCCAACTTGCAACGACCGGCAACATGCTTAACCGCATCAATCATTTGTTGTTGACTGAAATTATCCAGCATCACGATATCGGCATTGGCTTCTAAAGCCTGGTTCAGTTCATCCCATGTTTCAACTTCAACTTCAACAGGTTTGCCTGGTGCAATGTTGTGAGCTTTGGCAATCGCTTGCGCAATACCGCCTGCGGCCATAATGTGGTTTTCTTTAATCAAAAAGGCATCAAACAAACCGAGACGATGGTTTTGACCGCCACCAATGGCGACAGCATATTTTTGCGCAATACGTAAGCCGGGAAGGGTTTTACGGGTATCTAACAATTTGGTGTTTAAACCTTCTAATTGTTTTACATATTCAGCTGTTTTTGTGGCTACTGCAGAAAGCGTTTGTACAAAATTCAGCGCAGGACGTTCAACCGTAAGTAAGCTGCGTGCCGAACCGGCTAATTTTAAAAAGGCTTCATTGGCTTGTACGCGCTCGCCATCATTTTTCAGCCATTTTACTTGCACATTGGCATCATAAGCCTGAATGAGGGCATTGACCCAAGGCTGACCAGCAAGCACCATGTCTTCACGGCTAATGATGGTTGCAGTGGCTTGCTCATCTTCAGGAGTTAATAAAGCGGTGATATCACCCTCGCCAATATCTTCTTGTAAAGCCTGTTGAATATTGATCTGGATTGCGTGTTCCAACAAAGATTGAGATATGCTCATTAGAATTCCGTATCTTTTTTAGCCCATGAAAATTGCGCGTTATATTAGCATTGTTCATTTAAAAGAAATGTTTTTTCCACGGATTTTTATCTCTGGAATTTGAGATTTTAAGCTTAAAGTTTTAGGATTGCGCTAAAATCATCTACTTACGCGAAAATAAGACTCAGGATAGGAATATGCAACAGGCACCGTCTTTTCAGGTCATCGATGGTCAGTTAATCGGTGCAAGGCAAGTAGCATCCCCGAATTATAATCAACGTCCCGAACAGACCGAAATTCAGTTGGTGGTGGTGCATAACATCAGTTTGCCACCCTCACAATTTGGTGGCGGCTATATTGAACAATTTTTTCAAAATCAGCTGGATTGGTCAAAGCATCCTTATTTTCAGAGCATTGAAGGGATGCAGGTGTCTACCCATCTGTTAATTTTGCGCACCGGCGAAGTTTTGCAATTCGTGAATTTCAATGACCGCGCCTGGCATGCAGGACGTTCGAGCTATTTAGCCAAAAAAGAATGTAACGATTATTCGATTGGCATTGAGCTTGAAGGCAGTGATGACCAGCCTTTTGAAGAGGTGCAATACAGTGTATTGGCAGAGGTCATTGCAACATTACAGGCAGCCTATCCGAAGATATTGCAACATTTGGCCGGGCACTCGGATATTGCGCCAGGACGTAAAACCGATCCGGGTCCATATTTCGATTGGCCAAAAACCAGAGCATTCATACAACAATGCAAAGCAAATCAATAGCTGCTCGACTTTAAGATTTAACAACGAAATTCCTGTCGAGTTTCTTTACAATAGCGACTTATTTTAATACTGGGTGGAAACGATGGCGCTGTGGCGGTCGACCTTTATTGTCAGTGCAATGACCATGTTGTCTCGGGTTTTGGGTTTAGTCCGAGATGTGGTTTTGCTGAATGTGTTTGGTGCAGGTAAAGATTTCGATACCTTTGTGGTTGCCTTTCGTATCCCCAACTTCTTTCGGCGGCTATTTGCCGAAGGGGCATTTTCGCAAGCTTTTATTCCAGTTTTAACCGAATATAAAACCACGAAAACCCATGCTGAAGTGCAAATTCTGATTAGTCGGGTATTTGGTTGTCTCGCGACCTTTATGACCCTGCTGACTTTTATTGCGATGATTGCTGCCCCGGCAATTATGTATATCTATGCACCGGGCTTTCATAGTGATCCCGAAAAATTTGCTTTAGCAACCGATATGTTCCGGTTGACCATTCCATATTTGTTATTTATGTCACTGACTGCTTTTGCGAGCAGTATCTTAAATAGTTATGGTTCATTTTCGACCCCAGCTTTTGCGCCAGTTTTACTGAATGTCACCATGATTGCAGGGGCATGGTGGTTAACGCCGTATATGGCCGAACCGATTATGGCCTTGGGTTGGGCGGTCGTGGCTGCAGGGGTATTGCAACTGGCGATTCAAATCCCGGAGCTATGGCGCAAAAATCTGCTGATTCCACCTAAAGTTGATTTTAAACACGAAGGTGTCGATCGCATCATGAAATTGATGCTTCCGGCATTATTTGGTGTATCGGTGACGCAAATCAATTTGCTGCTGAACACCATCTGGGCATCTTTCATGCAAGATGGTTCAGTGTCATGGCTATACAGTGCCGAGCGTATGACTGAATTGCCTTTGGGATTGATCGGTGTGGCGATTGGTACGGTGATTCTACCTTCTCTTTCTGCACGTCATGCTGAACAAGATCAGTCCAAATTCCGTGGCATGATCGACTGGGCTGCAAAAGTGATTATGCTGGTCGGTATTCCTGCCAGCATTGCCTTGTTCATGTTATCGACTCCAATCATTCAAGCCCTGTTCCAGCGTGGGCAATTCACCCTTGAAGATACGCAAATGACGGCATTGGCTTTGCAATGTATGAGTGCCGGGGTGATTTCCTTCATGTTGATTAAAGTCTTTGCTCCGGGTTTTTATGCACAGCAAGATACCCGAACACCCGTACGTGTAGGTTTAATGGCCGTTGCAGCCAATGCGATTTTAAACGTGATCTTTATTGGCTTCTTTAAACTGATCCATTGGGAAGCAGAACATATGGCGTTGGCCTTGGCATCTTCAGGTTCTGCACTGGTGAATGCCGGGATGCTGTATTTCTATCTGCACCAACGCAATATTTTTCGTTTTGGAGCACACTGGAAAAAACTTTTCATCCAGTTTGCCATCGCCAATGCCACTATGATTGCGGCACTTTGGTATGCCTTGACGTGGTATAACGGCGATGTATCGCAATGGATTCGTATTTTCGAAGTGATCGGACTTTGCGTGGTCGGTGTTTTGGCTTATGCGATTGGCTTATTGGTAACCGGGTTTAGACCGCGTCATTTAAGACCATAATCAACAGATCAAGAATTTATTCTTTATATTAGAATAATCTTGGAATAGTGACCTGAATTAAATGGGTGAAAATTACTTTAATTTTTGCTCAATTTAATTCAGGTTTTTTATCCTCCAAAAGATGAAGTTTGAATATGAAAAAGAGCCTATTTAGGCTCTTTTACTTAAAGTGAATATGTTGTTTAAAGATGAGTAATTATATTTTTCCTCGGGAAAGGAAGCCGACGATTGCTAAAATAACCGCAATGACGAGTAAAATAATTGCAAAATCTTTAGATAAACCTGCGACACCAGCGAAACCTAGTAGGCTGGCTATAAGTGCAATCACTGCAAAAATAATCGCCCAACGAAACATAAGCGTTCTCCGTGTGTTGTTATTTTCAAAGTAGATTTAGTATAGGGCTTAGAAATTCCTAAACTGTTATGCTTGTGTTTAAAAAATGTTCACTTTGACAGTAAATATATGATTCAAAGTAAAAATAACATCCATACATTGTGAACTTGAACACGTTATAATAATAGTTAACTTCTCTTGTTTTTTAGTTTTATGACTGAACAATTACGTCCGGAATTTTGGAAAAAATATCCTTTAGCTGAACTGAATCCTACCGAGTGGGAGGCGCTTTGTGATGGTTGTGGTTTATGTTGTCTGATCAAACTAGAAGATGAAGAACTCGGCGAAGTGGCTTATACCAAGGTGTCGTGTAAACTTTTAGATTGCAAAACAGCGCGTTGCAGCAATTATGCACAGCGTTTTGACTATGTTCCTGATTGTATTCAACTGACGCCTGAAAAATTAGCTGAAATTCACTGGCTACCACCGAGTTGCGCTTACCGTCGCTTAAAGGAAGGCAAGAAATTACCGTCTTGGCATTATCTAAATACCTGTACCCGTGAAAGTATAATTAAAGCGAAAAAGTCGGCAGCAGGACGCTGTATTTCAGAAGTCGAAGTCAATGAAGAGGATCTAGAGGAATATATTGTCCGTTGGGTGCGTTAATCTGGTTGGTGAAATAACTCAAAAATGTCTGTTTGGATATCATCTCTAAACCAGGTGGCCTTAATCAGGTAACAGTCATCGCATAACACCTTATTTTTCAAGCAGATTAAATCATATAGTTGCGGCTTACGATTGAGCTATCATCACAGGCTGTAACAGTTGAGTGGCATCATTAGATGGCATGGGACGATAAAAATAAAAACCTTGTCCAGTATGACAATCACATGCTTTCAACGCATCCACTTGTTCTAAGCGTTCAATGCCTTCAACCAATATTTCCAGGGAAATGCTAGCACCAATTTGGCTGATCGCTTTGACAATAGCCAGTGACGAAGGATCATCGTGAATGTTTTCTATAAAGTGACGATCTATTTTAAGGCAATCGACCGGATAGTTTCTTAAGCGGGTTAAAGACGAATGTCCGGTACCAAAATCATCTAATGAAATGTGAATACCGGCTTGTTTTAATAGCCCCAGTGCGCGAACAACATAGTCAGAGCCACGTTCCGAAAGGCTTTGCTCGGTAATTTCAATTTCAACCATTTCATGGGGAATATGAAACTGAGCGAGTCTATTTAATAGCGTTTCTGCGTAGTTATCTCTTAAGAATTCGACCGGTGCGGCATTGATTGAAATGGGTAAAAGTTTCCGTCCAGATTCACGCCATTGGGTCATATCCTTAAACACTTTTAACTGCATGATCTCGCTGATACGCGTTGCCAGTTCATAGTCCTGAAAAGCGGAGAAAATATGTGAAGGAAGTTGGATTTGATCCTCAGCATCATACCAGCGCAGTAAAGCCTCAAAACCGGTGACTGTTCCATCTTTCAGACTGACTTTGGGTTGATAGAAGGGAATAATCTTATCATTGTGGATAATGGCTCGGGCGAGCGAGAGTTGTTTGGTGGTGAGCTCTATACTCTGGAACATGGCGTTCTTAAACATTCGGATGCCACCGCGACCGCTGATTTTAAGATCATTGAGGGCTACATCTGCACATCGCAGTAAATTTGAACTATTTTGTGCATCGCGAGGATAAATGGCACAGCCGACACTCATCCCGCCATTAATATATTGTCCTGCATAGCAAATCGGGATATCCAGCTGTTGCCGAGCTGTTTTTGCAATTTCGAATAATTCAGCTTCATTAGTCAGATGAGGCACAATAATGGAAAATTCATCCCCGCCTAGGCGTGCAACAACGATTTCATCTTTAAAACAACCACTGAAACGTTGACCTAAAATCTGGAGTAAATGATCGCCGGCGATATGTCCCAAAGTGTCATTGATATGCTTGAAATAGTCTAAATTAATCAGCAAAAAGCCGATTGATTGGCTTTGATGGCGTGCATTCTGAATGGTCTTTTTGAAAATTTTATTAAATGCGCGACGATTATATAAGCCTGTTAATTCATCTATTTCGATGAATTGTTGCAGGTTTTTTTCAGCAATTTTTTGTTGGCTCATATCTCGAGAGACACAGAGAGTGCTTTGTATTGAGCCATCTTCATTTTGCACAGGGGGTAAAATATGATCCCCAGATTGCGGCGTTTGACCTGAAATTACACTCATTCTATCAAAACGAGCATTTTTACCTTTTGCGACATGAGTTGAAGCCTGTTGTCCTGAATTTTGAATATTGTCAGGCCATAAGTGGAGCCAAGGCCTACCAAACTTTTTTTCACTGAGTGATACACTTAAAGCCAGACCACCTGAACGATTCCTATGGCTAACACGTCCATCGGGTGTCAAAAGCTTAATGCAATCCATACTGGTATCGAGCATTTTGCTTTGGGTATGAACTTGTTGATTCAGTTCAAATTGCTTTAAATAGTGATCGTGAATGTCGGTTGCTGTCATCAGCCATTCAGTATTGTCTAAATTTTGCGGATGTTGCACTGCAATCAAACACACTCGATATCCCTTTTCATGATGTTTAATCCGGCATTCTTTTTCGAAATTTTGTTGTGTTGGTCGGGCTTGCTGCCAAAGAATACTGAAATGTTCGAAATCTTCAGGGTGAATGAATTTTTTACAATCAGTAGCGTCGTACAGATTGGGAGTCATACCAAGATAGCCACAAAGCGCTTGATTATAATAATGCTTATTTTGTTTGTTTTTCATCCAGATGAGTTGCGGTAATTGATCTAATACATTTTGAAGAAATAAATTTTCTGTATTTAATTGAGCATTATTGGCTTGAATGGTGTGATCTGGTTTGTTTTTAAAAATATATCTCATGCAGCTCACCCATTAAAACGACCAAAATGCCAAAAAGCGTGATGCATTTCACGCAATGATTATGTACTTCATCAATAAGAAGTGGAATTATTAAGCATATTTTTCTTAATATTGACTATCACAGTAAATCTACTTGGTTATTTTTAAAAGTAAATTCAGACAATAGGCACAATAATGATTAATAATATTGCCCATTCTTTTAAAAAACAGTATGATTTTTTTGTAAAACAATTCAATTGAAATACGCGATATTAAAATTACATAGTAGACTTGTTTTAAGCACACTCAAGAAATAACAAGATGTCAGATAGTCATATTCCACTTCCTGAACGGCTTCGTCCGCGTGATTTATCAGAAATTATTGGTCAAGATCATTTATTAGGTGATCAGGCTCCTTTACGCCAAATGATTGATCAAGGGCATTTACCCTCGATTATTTTTTGGGGACCACCGGGAGTCGGGAAAACCACCATTGCTTTGCTTCTTGCGCAGGCGGTTGATCGAACTTTTGTCAGCTTATCTGCCTTGAATACCGGAGTGAAAGAACTCCGTGAAATCATTGCTGAAAGTGCTGATTTACTCAAACCTGTGGTGTTTATTGATGAAATTCACCGTTTTAACAAGTCACAACAAGATGCCTTATTGAATGCAGTGGAAAAGGGTAAAATCACGCTGATTGGTGCAACCACAGAAAACCCTTCCTTTGAAGTGAATAGTGCGTTGTTATCACGTTGTCAGGTTTATAGCCTGAATGCTTTAGATGCCGATGCGATTCAGACTCTATTGGATCAAGCGTTGAAAAATGATGCTTTTTTAAAAGAACGATCTATTCAAATTGAAGAATATGAAGCACTGATTCAATTTGCTGCCGGAGATGCGCGTAAGGCACTTAATCTGTTGGATCTCATCGCCAGTACCTTTGAACCAGAACTTGAAAATATCATTACCAATGCCATTGTGGTGAAAGTCGCGCAGCAGAATATTGCCCGTTATGACAAATCGGGCGAGCAGCATTATGATCTGGTTTCTGCCTTTATTAAGTCCATTCGCGGTAGCGATCCGGATGCGACTTTATATTGGATGGCACGCATGCTTAAAGGCGGCGAAGATCCGGTGTTTATTGCACGCCGTATGCTGATTGCAGCGTCTGAAGATATTGGTAACTCAAATCCGAATGCACTGCTTCTTGCAGGAGAATGTTTCCGTTCGGTACAAGCCGTGGGTATGCCGGAATGCCGGATTATTTTGGGGCAGTGTGCTGTGTATTTGGCAACCAGTGCGAAAAGTAACAGTACTTATTTGGCTATTAACAAGGCTTTAGATTTAGCTGAAAAAACCGCAAATTTACCCGTGCCATTACATTTACGTAATGCACCAACCAAATTGATGAAAGAGCAGGGCTATGGCGTGGATTACCTTTATCCGCACAATTACCCAGAGCATTTTGTTTTGCAAGAATATTTGCCGCCTGAATTGAAAGGCACCAAGTTGTATGAATCTGCGCGGAATAAACGTGAAGTAGAAGGTGAAAAACTTCAGCAACGTCGTTGGCAGCAGGAACAACAGCAGCAATAAAAAAAGCCCAACTCAGGGCGAGTTGGGCGGAAAATAGGATGTCTTAGGGGAGATACATCCTAGAGGGTAAACAGGAATCTGCTCGGCAAGACATCAGAGGAAAATTCAATTCCGATGTTGTTTGGTATACAAATTATATTACGGGCTTAACTTAAGAATGTAAAAACGATCATTTTTATTAGTAACATTTATTTTTACGATTTAATGAAGCATAAAAAAACCGAGCCATCAGGCTCGGTTTTTTGAATCAGCATACGGATTAGATATCAGAAAGGTCGATACCTAAACGTGTCGCTACTTCTTCATAAGCTTCAACAACACCACCTAAACCTTGACGGAAACGGTCTTTGTCGAGTTTTTTCTTGGTGTCTTTGTCCCATAGACGGCAACCGTCTGGAGAGAATTCATCACCAAGAACAATACGGTCGTGGAACACACCAAATTCAAGTTTGAAGTCAACAAGCAGCATGTTGCCTTTGTCGAACAAATCTTTAAGTACGTCGTTTACTTGATAAGTCAGTACTTTCATTTGTTCAAGTTGTTCAGCAGTCGCCCAACCCAAAGCAATCGCTTGAGATTCGTTGACCATTGGATCGCCAAGTGCATCGTCTTTGAAGAACAATTCGAAAGTAGGCGGAACAAGCTCTTTACCTTCTTCCACGCCTAAACGACGGCACAAGCTACCTGCTGCGTAGTTACGAATAACACATTCAACAGGAACCATTTTCAATTTTTTCACTAAAACTTCAGTCGGAGAAAGAAGTTTTTCAAAGTGAGTTTCAATGCCAGCAGCAGCCAATTTTTCCATGATGAAGGCGTTAAAACGGTTGTTCACCTTGCCTTTACGATCCAGCTGTTCGATTTTTTCGCCGTTAAATGCAGATGCATCGTCACGGAAGACTAGGATGAGGTGATCTGCACTGTCTGTTTCATAAACAGATTTCGCTTTACCAGTATAGAGCAAGGTTTGTTTCAACATGGGGGAACCTTTTTCAAAAAAAAATGCCTAGTACGACTAGGCTGGCCAATTTTGGTAAATCTGGGTTAATAGTTCTGCAGCTTTTTCTTGGTCTGCAAAGCTATTATCGGCATTGAACACAGCGATGTTGTTGCTTGTTCCTACAGATGTCAGTCTTAATACATAGATCTGTTGATCGACCTTAATGGTTACTTCGTAACGATTTTTACTTTGACCAACAATGGTATGGTTAAGGCTGCTGAGGGTAGCAAGTGTGTACTGCCAAATTGTAGCAGAATTTCCATCAATTTTGAGCAATGGATTTTGATTTCCATCACGCACTAATTGTGGACGACTGACATTTGTGCTGTCATCTTGACTATCTGTTGGCGCATTTGCCTGAGCTTTGTCAGGGCGAGGTAGAGCAAAACGGTTGCCACGTTTATTTTCAAGCTTGGGTGCATGCTCAATCGCAAGTGGGTCAACCGTCGGAGACGGATACAATGGCGTTGCAGGTCGAACCATTGAGCCTTCAGGATATTTCAGGGGTTCAGAGGTTGCAGTATTTTTATAATCCAATGAACCATTACTGATTCCGATTGAACTACAACCCACTAAACTGAATGCTGAAAGTGCAAGGGTTAAACCAAAACGTAATTGCATAGTGTTGTGCTCTTTATTTAATGACACCAGAAGCGCTCAGTGCTTCACGCAACGGTGTACGATATTGTTCTGCAAGAGGAGTTAATGGTAAGCGAATACCGGTACCAATTAATCCCATTTCATGAAGTGCCCATTTCACAGGAATTGGGTTGGATTCACAAAATAGAATATTGTGTAAATTTGCAACTTTATTATTTAAAGCTTCAGCACGTTCTGCATCACCTGCAAGTGCGGCAGCACAGATTTCGCTCATTTCTTTCGGTGCCACATTGGCAGTCACAGAAATGTTGCCTTTTGCGCCCAAGCCCATTAACTGGTATGCAGTCGCATCATCACCAGAGTAAACGGTCATGTCTTTACCGTGTAATCCTTCAATAAGTGCTTGACCACGAGGTACATCACCGGTTGCGTCTTTAATCCCAATAATTTGCGGGATATCGGCAAGGCGAATCACTGTTTCATTTAACATATCGACGCCAGTACGACCCGGTACATTATAAAGAATTTGTGGTAAATCAACCGCTTCAGCAATAGCTTTATAATGCTGATATAAGCCTTCTTGTGTAGGTTTGTTGTAATAAGGCGTGACGAGGAGCGCTGCATCGGCACCCAGTTCTTTGGCTTCTTTGGTGAGTTCGATCGCTTCATGGGTCGAGTTTGCCCCCGTACCTGCAATCACAGGAATACGTTTGTTGGCTACACGAATGATTTCGGCAATGACTTTGGTGTGTTCTGCCATGCTTAAGGTTGAAGCTTCACCAGTTGTGCCTACAGCAACAATACTATTGGTACCTTGTGCTATATGCCACTCAACGAGCTTTTCTAGACCCTTCCAATCTACGCTGCCATCTTCAAACATCGGAGTGACGATTGCGACAATTGAACCTTGGATGATCTGTGCTTGCTGAGTCATTTTGAAAAAATATCCTATTTGTCCATCCGGCTGAGGTAGAAAAACATAAATTTGGATGGGTGCGTATTTTGATTTATAGCAATTTCACTACGATTAAGCGTAATTGAATAATGCTTATGCAAATTATGAACGAACAAACGATGAAGAACAATATGCTTTAGTCAAACCATATAAAAACTTTATGAAAAGCAATGGAAAAATTTACTGAACAATACAAAAGTCACGTTTTTTAAATTTGGGTTCACTAAAATTTTGATCAGCATCGTTTAAGTGCCTACTTGTTATAACTCAAAAGTGCCGTTAAAGCTGTCATAAAAGTGCTTTAAAGCCAATCATATCGGTAATTCCATGTAAAAACATCAGGATTTAAGATTTAATAAAGATAAGAATAGACTTGAAAGCTATATAAACCAAGAATTTAAACGACAAATATCATCATTAAAAACTTGGGTAATAATTAGTTAAAACTATAAATAGATTGCTGCACTTTTGCGATGGGCAGATGCTCTTGGATTGAAATCATTATTGTATGGTTCATTTTTTCACCCAGATCAAATCCAGATTAATTGTTTTTGCGACTATGAGTTATTGCATTTAAAAACGTTAAATATCTATTATTTTTATCCATAAATTGTGGATTGTTCCACTTATTGGTAGTTATGTGTATTTCCAGACTCATGGATGATGACGCTCTATTTTGGACACTGATTGAACAAGGATTTTCCAATGGAAAGATCAGATAACAGACATTCCGTCATTACAGTCGCGATTTGTTTTTTAATTGCGGTGATTGAGGGATTGGATATTCAAGCGGCAGGTATTGCAGCAGCCGGTATTCGTGAATCTTTTGGCTTAGATAGTTCTCAATTGGGGGTGTTTTTTAGCGCAGGGATTCTGGGTTTATTACCTGGAGCGCTGATTGGTGGCCGATATTCAGACCGTATCGGGCGGAAAAAGGTCCTGATTTGGTCGGTTGCAGTATTTGCTGTATTTACCTTATGTACCGTATGGGTAAACAGTTTTAACAGCCTTTTACTGGTTCGCTTTTTAGCAGGTGCAGGTTTAGGCGCTGCCATGCCAAACTTGATTACCCTAGCTTCCGAAGCAGTTAGACCTGAAAACCGTGGTCGTGCTGTGGGTTTGATGTATTGCGGTATGCCTGTAGGTGCAGCAATTTTATCCTACATTGCGAGTTTAGATTTTGGTTCAAATTGGAAAAACATTTTCTATTTAGGCGGTTTACTGCCGATTATTGTGCTTCCAATCATGATTAAATTCTTACCAGAATCACGTGAATTCTTAAAAGCGCAAAATACTGCTGAAACAACTACGGTAACAACTCAAGGTTCTTTTAAAGATTTGTTCAACAGCCAGAACTTGATGCGCACCTGTTTAATTTCAGTGAGTTACTTCTTCACCTTGATGGTGGTTTACATCATGTTGAGCTGGTTGCCTTCATTGTTTATGGAACTGGGCTTTAGCCGTAAAGAGGGCAGTACTGCGCAATTCTTCTTCATGGTCAGTGCAACAATCGGTACGATCGTGCTCGGCATGTTGACGGATCGCTGGAAAAAAGCCTATGTGATCATCTTAATGTACGGTGGTATTTTGGCAGGTTTATTCTGCTTGAATGCAGCAAGTTCATTGACGCAAATGTATATGGCTTCGGCATTGGTTGGTGCATTCGTTATTGGTTGCCAAGGTGTACTTTATGCTTTCGGTAGTATCGTGTACCCAACTGAAGTGCGTGCAACAGGCGTTGGCATGGCATCAGCCGTGGGACGTGTTGGCGCAATGCTTGGACCCACAATTGCAGGTCAGTTACTTGCCGCAGGTTTCGGTGCAGCAGGGGTAATCTCGGCAGCCATTCCTTGTATCGTGATTTCAGCCGTATTTATGTTGATTCTGGTGCGTCGCTTACAAACCCAAGCTTAATTTTTTGATCGATAAAATAGCTCGCAGATTGCGGGCTATTTTTTTAACTTAAAATTTATTTCTATCCTGCAGCCACAAACAAATCAAAAACTTCCGGCTATGCTTTGAATCCTGACTAGGATTGAATATGCCCAGTATCGAACATGCATAGTATCGAAAATGCATGGAATCGAATTTGCCCAAGTCGCTTTATTATTTCAATCAGCAGTCATTTTATTTTTAGCACCAAGCCTCAATACTGCAATTTATTTTGTTATATGCTTAACAAAAATGACAACATGCAAATAATGGACTGCGAATTATGCAAAAAAATAGCGCCTTGATTGTAGTAGATGTACAAAATGGTTTTACCCCAGGGGGTAATTTAGCCGTAGCGAATGCCGATCAGATCATTCCGAACATTAATCAATTGGCGCAGTGTTTTGACAATATTGTGATTACCCAAGATTGGCATCCGGAAAATCATGTTTCATTTGCTGAAAATCATCCGACTAAACAGCCTTTTGAAACCATCAAATTAGATTATGGAACCCAAGTGTTGTGGCCTGCGCATTGTGTTCAAGGCACGCCAGATGCCGAACTGCATCCAGATCTAAACTTACCGATTGCACAATTGATTATTCGCAAAGGTTTCCATGCGCATATCGACAGTTATTCTGCCTTTATGGAAGCGGATCAAAAGACGACAACCGGTTTGGCGGGTTATTTAAAAGAACGTGGCATTGATACGGTGTTTATAGTCGGCATTGCGACAGATTTTTGTGTGGCGTGGACGGCGATAGATGCCTGTAAATTAGGCTTTAAGGCTTATGTGGTTTCAGATGCGACCAAGGGCATTGACCTCGATGGTTCATTGCAACATGCCTGGCAAGATATGCTAACAGCAGGGGTGAAACGTATCTTGGTCAAAGATATTATTCAGCAAGCGGCATCAAAAAGTGTGCAGTTAGGCGAAAGGAATCGTCAATAATTTCTCCGTGCTTGTTGTAGAAGGTAACATTTGGCCCAGATGCTAGAATAAATATTGGATTGAATCATGTCAGCTTTTTTGCGCTTTACGCAATTTATTCAAAAAACCTTTGCGCTGTGGGTAGTGCTATTTGCAGGTATTGCTTTAATTGTGCCCGAAGCTTTTGTCTGGCTCAAAGTCTATATCATTTGGATGCTGGGTATCATCATGTTGGGAATGGGCATGACCATGACAGTGGATGACTTTAAAGGAGTATTACAAAGTCCCAAAGCGGTTGTGATTGGTGTGGTCGCACAGTTTGTGGTGATGCCGGGACTGGCTTATCTGTTGTGTCAGTTATTTCAGTTACCACCCGAAATTGCGATTGGTGTGATATTGGTGGGCTGTTGTCCGGGGGGAACAGCATCGAATGTGATTACCTATATGGCTAAAGGCAATACCGCTTTATCCGTTGCCTGTACCTCGGTTTCGACTATTTTAGCGCCTGTGTTGACGCCTACTATTTTTTATTTGCTAGCCAGCCAATGGATTGAAATTAATGCCATGTCAATGCTGGGGTCAATTTTGCAAGTTGTATTGTTTCCGATTATTTTGGGTTTAATCGTTCGTTCAGTACTAAAACAAAAAGTCGATGCCTATATTCAAGTGATGCCACTGATTTCCGTGATTGCGATTGTTGCCATTGTGGCGGCCATTATTGGGGGCAGTAAGACGCAAATTTTGGAATCAGGTTTACTGATTTTAGCTGTAGTCGCGTTACATAATGGTCTAGGCTATTTATTGGGTTTTTGGGCAAGCCGACTGTTTAAGCTACCTTATGCTGACAGTAAAGCCATTGCCATAGAGGTTGGCATGCAAAATTCTGGTTTGGGCGTTGCTTTGGCTGCGGTGCATTTTGCGGCATCCCCGGTTACTGCTGTGCCGAGTGCTATTTTTAGTTTATGGCATAACATTTCAGGACCCGCCTTGGCGACGTATTGGGCCAGTAAAGCCAATAAAACGAAATAGCGGTTTAATGAAATCTCTATTTTAAATAGACGAAAAAAAGCCGAGCTTATGTGCTCGGCTTTTTTTATGAATCCGTTTTAAGAAGCTTTGGATTGTTTGGCTTTTAAAATTTCAGTCCTGAACGTCTGTGCCAATTCTGCCACTTCACTGTCCATTCCATTCATCATAAAGGCATGACGGGTCAGCACATTGGTTGGATTTGGCATGTTGACCAACTGGTAACGGTCGGAAACATCTTTGAGTAATTCATTTGGTAAATGAATCGCACTTTCTTTTGCCGCCAACTGTTGAACCAGACGTTCTGCAGCTTGCACAGGAGTCAGATGCATAGCCTCGACATGACTTGAAATTGCACTACGGGTTTGTAAAACAAAGCGCTTTTCTTCGCGATAGCGTTTGTACAACACATCTGACAATAGCTGGAACACAGTACTGATCATCACCAAGCATTGCACAGCATTGGGTGTTTCTACCGACATACTAATGGTTGCGCCATGTTCATCAAATTTATGCACGGTTGAAATATCTGAGCTGTTTAATTTGTAGTGTTGAACACACAATTCAGCCGTTTTATTCAGAAAAATTTGACATAAATTGAAATAAGGAACAGATACCGTTTTATTGACCGAATCCAGAAGTTGTTTTGGATCATAAAACTGAATATTCAATGCAACGCAGTTGTCATCAAGGACGACAGGTTTAGACTCTTTAGTTTTGGTCTTTGCTTGGGCATTATGCTGTGCTTGAGCCACTGCGACAGCAGCATTGTGTTGCTCTTGTTCTAAGGCTTGGGTCAAGGTTTGAATTTCATGTTTGAGACGTGATTCATTATTGATACGCGCCAAATATTCAGTTCGACTTGGACGGGCAATCGCACGATAAGCTAACCATAATAGGCCGTGAATCATCAGCGATAATAAAATCGCCAGCCATTGGGTACGTAAAATTTCACCAATACTGGATTGGATTAAAGTGATTTCAATCGTGCCGACTTTCTTTTCATTTTGCAGTGCTTCACGAACAAAGACTTCACCTTGACGTGTCTTGGTTAAACCACCTGTTGCAAGTACCTGATTATTCGCATCTAAAATACGAATAGAAGCCACGCTTGGGTTGGTTGCATAACGCTCGGCCAATAATGCCAGTGACACGGTATTGGCCGGTTCAAGCTCGGATAGGCTGTCTGTGACCAGTTGCGTGGTCATCAGCTGTCCCTGACTGGCGCGATTTGCATTCAGCTGATGCGTCGTCGCAAGTACCAGTAAAAAGGTGTGTAAAGCAAAACTTACAATCAGTAGGCTAGCAAATAGCCCTTGTCTAGGCGCATTCAACGTAAACTTCCAAGGCATTTATATTCAAATTCGATTATGATTCTTACAATAGTTGTAGCTCAGATCCGAGTCAATTCATGCGAGAAATCATTCTTATATCATTTTTGGGACCAGACCAGCCTAATCAATTTACACGATTAATGCAGGTATTGTCCGTACATTCCTTACAAATTTTGGATGTTGGACAAGCCGTCATCCACAACCAACTGACTTTAGGTATTGTTGTTTCGTCAGATGACCAAACTGCTACAGCATTAGCCATGAAGGAGATCTTGATTCTAGCACATGATATTGGTTTAACTGTGCGCTTTAAACCAATCTCTACATCAGAATATGATCAATGGGTCAGCGAGGGCGGACAGACCCGTTATATCGTGACCGCACTTGCACCAGAATTAACCGCATCACAATTACAAGCAGTCACCAATATTGTGTCTAACCAAGGTTTTAATATTGAAACCGTAACGCGTTTGTCGGAACGTCCAAAGCTAACGGGTCAAGCCGATGGACCAAAACGCTCTTGCGTACAATTTGGTCTGAAAGGACAAATGCTGGATGCCACTGCAATGCGTGCAGCTTGCCTGCGTTTATCGACTGAACTTAATGTCGATGTCGCAGTTCAAGAAGACAATGCTTACCGCCGTAACCGCCGTTTGGTCTGCTTTGACATGGATTCGACTTTAATTGAGCAAGAAGTAATTGATGAGTTGGCGATTGAAGCAGGGGTGGGTGAGCAAGTCGCTGAAATTACTGAACGGGCGATGCAAGGTGAACTTGATTTCCAGCAAAGCTTCCGTGCCCGTGTAGCCTTGTTAAAAGGAATGGATGCTTCTGTTTTACCTCAAATTGCAGAACGCCTAACCGTTACAGAAGGTGCAGAACGCCTGATTTCCACCTTGAAAGCATTGGGTTATCGAACGGCTATTCTTTCAGGCGGTTTCCAATATTTTGCTGAATACCTGCAAGAAAAATTGGGTATTGATGAAGTGCATGCCAATTGCCTGGATGTTGAAAATGGTATGGTTACCGGTGAAGTCAAAGGTCATATTGTCGATGGAGCACGTAAGGCATTTTTACTGCGTGAACTTGCTGAACGAATGGGCATATCCCTTGAACAAGCCATTGCTGTTGGGGATGGCGCGAATGATTTGCCGATGCTGTCAATTGCTGGTTTGGGTGTTGCATTCCGTGCCAAACCCTTAGTTCGCCAAAATGCAAATCAGGCCATTTCAAGCGTAGGTTTAGATGGTGTGTTATATCTACTCGGTGTGCACGATAAAGACCTGAGTCGTGCCTAACTATCCTAGCTAACTATTGAAGTTTATTGACAAAACGCGACATTGATGTCGCGTTTTTTGTTGGAAAAAGAGTCAAAACACGATGAACGGTCGACTTGAATTGCTGATAAAAACAACAATCAATCCGTTCGAAAAAAATATTTTTTTAATGCTTTTAAGGCGTTGTTTTTTTGTAATGACACGGCAAGTCCGTGCCCATCTCACTTCCAGAAAAAGTTAAAAATAAAAAAATGTAATGACAAAATAATGTTGCGACAAGGTGTGTCGCTTTCTGAAAATACAAGACTTTTTTTCTTTAAAAAACTACGCATAATGCTTGCATAGAGATTGATATAGACATATTCATCATTTATTTAACGGTATCGGGAATCAGGTTTAGACAAACTTCAATGTCCAAATCTGATCTTAGACGGAGGTTTTTATGGTTACAGCGAATTTAGCGACCATCGTAGGCTTAAGCTTGATTGCGGCTGCTTTGATAGCTGTTTTCTTCTCGCCTTATCGTCGTTTGTTAAGTTTTATGTTTGCAGGTATGCTGTTTTGGGGATTGATTGAAGTTGTCCGCTTCGGTACACAAGTGGTATTTGAATTACCCATGACCTATAGCTATCTGACTGCGTTAATGTCAGCAATGGTTGTGATCGCCATGCTTTTGGTACGCGAAGATCGTCGTGCAGAACGTGCTTTAACTGAACGTCGTTGTATTGAACATACACCGGTATATGAAGAAGACCAGCAGCACTGCTCAAGCCGTTAAACCGAAGTATTCAAGAATTCTAAAAAAGATGTGCCAGGAGCACATCTTTTTTTTGTTCGTTGAATATTGTTATACAAAGCCTTACTTCAAAAAACATAACTTATGTTAGGATAAGTCGTCAATTTTCCAACAATTACAATAGGCTTAAATGTCATGAAACTATCTTCGATTCCTGTCGTAAAATTACCACTGGTCGATGTAAGCACGGATCCGCTTGATTTATTAGTTGCGGGCTTGGCTTTGCGTATGAAGCAATTGGCTCGTACCAGTCCAAAATTTATTGAGTTAGTTCATGAACGTCAATTTCGTATTCAAATTGGTACAGATTTGGGTGTTGCGCGTCAAATTATCGTAAACAATGGACAAATTGATACTGTGTCTGGTGATGCTGAAAAAGCGGACTTTATTTTGCAGTTTGCAGACAGTGAGCAAGGCGTAAAAACCTTAATGAAAGGCGATCCAACCGCTTTCATGACCGGCATGCAAAATGGCACGATTAAAATGGAAGGCGATTTCGGTCTTTTGGTTTGGTTTAACAAAGTAGCCAAACTGATTCCACCAAAATTACCTAAGCCAGTACAAGAAAAAGTGAAATTGGTGCGTTCATTTATCCGTGAAAAAACCGGTAAGTAATTAAGAAAAAGCGAAAAAAGGAGGATTATTCCTCCTTTATTTTTTGGAAAAATAAATGTCATTTGATTTATTAAGTTTTTCTATTGGTGGTGTTCTTCTAGCTCCAATTGTAATTTTTTACTTAAAAATTGGATTCAAGAGCGTCTAAAGCAAAGTATTGATTATGAATATAAAGAAAAACTCTCTCAATTAGAAAGCAAATTAGAGGTTCAAAAAGAAATTGAGCTAATACAGCTTAAAGATTTGGTTGATAAAAAAATCTCTACTTTAAATTTGGCTAATACAACTTATGGTGCAACACAATCATTATTATATTCAAAAAAATTAGATGCTTTAGAAAAAGCATGGAATGCTTTTCTATATATATCTAAAAATAAACCTTCAATAATTGGGGGCAGATTAGACATTCTTACTCCGCAGGAGTACGAAAATTTGTTCGATATACCTGCGATGAGAGATTTTCCTATACTTGAAGATGATATGGGGCAACTAATAAAAAAATTATCAGATATTGTTGATCCAATTGAAAACTTAAAAATTTATATTGATGATGATATTTGGACTTTTTTATTTATTTATAGAGCTGTAATGCTGCGAATATATTATTTAATAACTAAAGCTAAAGAAAATCGTCAGTTAAAGCTTAGATGGCATAAAGACGGTGTAATTTTAAATCATTTAAATATGATATTTAACCAATCCGAATTACAAGAATTTGAAAAAATACAAATTGGGAAATTTAGATACGTAGAGAATGTATTAGAAGCAAAGCTTAAGGTTCGCATTGAAGAGGGATTAAGTGGAGGGAAGGCTTCTGAAGCAATGCTCCAACAAGCCCTTCAGAATCAATTAATGTTGGATAAGCTATCTAAAAAGTAATTTGATAGTTTATTCAACTTCCAGATTAAAAGTCACCGGTCCATCATTAACCAAATGCACTTTCATATCGGCTGCAAAAATGCCAGTTTGCACATTCTCAAATTGTGATTTTGCATATTCAACCAATTGTTCATAAAGTGCTTTGGCTTCACTTGGCGGCATCGCTGGACCAAAGTCAGGACGCAAACCTTTTTGCGTTTGAGCCATCAAGGTAAATTGCGAAACCAATAATAATCCGCCACCCGCTTGACTGACATTCCAGCCCATCTTGCCTTGTTCATCATCAAAAAAACGATATTTCAAGATCTTGTCGATCAGCTTTTTGCCTTTTTCCAGATTGTCTTCTTTACCTAGCCCCAGAAATACCAAAATGCCATGTTGAATTTCACCGGTGGTTTCACCATCGACCACGACTTTGGCTTCTAAAACTCGTTGTAATAAGGCACGCATAATTTAACCAAATCAGTTATTTCAAATTTGCGGTGAATTGTAGCAAATACGTGCTTAAAGGCTTTAAAAACTCGTGATTTGTATAGGTGAATTTAAAAAATATAAATGAATGGATAAAGATGAAAGTCTCTTTTTGCCATCCGTGCTTTAGACAGACCCTTTTTAAAAGGGTCGAGCTTGTGTTTTAAGATGGATTGGAATGATTTGAAAGAATGAAATATTATTTTGGTGATGGATAAATGAGGCATAACTTATTCAATAGTTTCCTGTATTTACGAAAACATTGGTTTTATAGTGAAAAAAATATGCTTTAATGCGGATAGTTGATAAAAACTGAAAGTGATATGTCCGCAATCATCCATTCATTATTAGATACCGACCTGTATAAATTCACCATGTTACAGGTGGTTCTGCATAAATTTCCTCAAACCCATAGCGTCTACCATTTTCGTTGTCGTAATTTAGAAGATACCGTTTATCCACTGACGGATATTTTGGATGATTTGAATGAGCAGCTCGATTATTTATGTCAGCTCAAGTTTAAAGAAGATGAGTTGCAATATTTACGTAGCTTGCGTTTTATTAAAAGTGACTTTGTCGATTACTTGGAATTATTCCAACTGAAACGACGCTTTATTAAAGCCAGTATTGATGATCAAGGCCGTTTGGATATTTGGGTTGAAGGCCCGATGGTACAAGCGATGATGTTTGAAATCTTTGTGCTGGCGCTGGTTAACGAATTGTATTTCCGCCGTATCCGTACTGATGAGGTTTTGGCAGAAGGTGAACGTCGTTTGCAAGCCAAAGTGGCTTTGCTTAAAAAGTACGAACAAGAACAAAATCCGAATGATCCACCTTTCTTGGTGTCCGACTTTGGTACGCGTCGTCGTTATAGTTATGACTGGCAGAAACATGTCATTACCGAGTTTAATCAAGCCTCGCCATATATTTTCCGTGGTACCAGTAATGTATTAATTGCCAAAGAACTGGGGATTACCCCAATTGGCACCATGGCACATGAATTCCTGCAAGCCTTTCAAGCTTTAGATGTGCGCTTACGTAATTTTCAAAAACTGGCTCTGGAAACCTGGGTGCAGGAATACCGCGGTGACTTGGGGATTGCCTTGACCGATGTGGTGGGGATGGATGCCTTCCTGCGTGACTTCGATTTGTATTTTGCCAAACTGTTTGATGGTCTGCGCCATGACAGTGGCGATCCCTACGAATGGGGCGATAAAGCGTATGCCCACTACAAAAAACTGAAAGTCGACAGCAAAAGCAAGATGCTGACTTTTAGTGACGGGCTGAATTTGGAAAAAGCATGGAATTTGCATCAGTACTTTAAAGATCGCTTCCAGGTGAGCTTTGGTATCGGCACCAATTTAACCAATGATTTGGGACAAACCCCATTGAATATTGTGTTGAAACTGGTGGAATGTAACGGTCAGTCGGTGGCTAAAATTTCCGATAGTCCCGGAAAAACCATGACCGATAATGATACTTTCCTTGCTTATTTACGTCAGGTGTTCCAAATCACTGAAACTAAATAACAGTGACTTTTTTATAGCTGATTTTTTGCTAAAAGAATGCAAAAAATCAGCATAATAGTGAAAATGAGTTGTGCTAAGATCAGCAATGTTGATCTAAATAAAACTCGAAAAAGTATGACTGTTCCTGCATTTAATTTTGGTCTGCTCATTGAAGCAGAAGACCTCTTGCCACATCTGGGTAATGAGAAATTACGTATTGTCGATTTAAGCCGTAGTTCTGTTTATGATCAATTGCATATTCCGCATGCGATTCATGTCAAGCCTAAGCAGCTGGTTCGCCAAGAAGAACAAGCTTCAGGTTTGCTTCCCGATATTGATGGCTTGAAAGCACTGATTGAATATTTAAATATTTCTCCAGACCATCACGTGGTGGCCTATGATGATGAAGGTGGGGCATGGGCAGGACGCCTGATCTGGAATTTACATTGCCTTGGTTTTGAAAAGACCAGTTTATTGAATGGCGGTATTCATGCCTGGTTGGCTGCAGGTCTTCCAACTTCTTCCGAGGTTGAAAAATTAGCACCTGTTGAAAATTTGGTTGAAATTAACCAGGCACATATTGATCAATACCGTATTCAATATGCAGAACTTTTAGAAAAAGTGAAAAACAATAACATTCAAGTGTGGGATTGCCGTACTGAAGATGAATACACAGGGCTTCGACTGGCAGCGCGACGCGGCGGTCACATTCCAAATGCCCGACATTTTGAATGGAGTACTGCCCTTAATCGTGAAAATCATTTAAAATTACATCCCTTAGAACGCACTCAACAACGCTTAGAACAATTGGGATTCAATTTAAACGAGCCTGTGGTGGTGTATTGTCAGTCACATCACCGTTCGGGTTTGGCTTATATCTTGGGTCGATTACTCGGTTGGAATATTCAGGCTTATGATGGTGCGTGGAGTGAATGGGGCAACCGCCTCGACAGTCCGATTATTACCGGAGAGTTACCGTCTTGAGTTTCGCATCACGTTTAAAAAAACAACTATTTATTCAAGCACAACGTGTTGTGCCACAACACCAGTTATCACGTGTGGTGGGGAAACTCGCAGCCAGTGAAAACCCGATTGTCAAAAATACCGTGATTCAGGCTTTTAAAGCCCAATACGGCATTGATATGTCGATTGCTGAACAAGGTGATGCATTGAAATATAAGTCGTTCAATGAATTTTTTACCCGTTCATTGAAAGAGGGTATACGTGAGATTGATGCCAATCCTAACAGCGTGGTTTCACCTGCGGATGGTGCAATTTCACAATTGGGCAAAATTGAAGATGGCGATATTTTTCAGGCCAAAGGTCAAAGTTTTTCAGTTGAAAAATTAATTGCCGATCCACAACTGGCTGAACCGTTTAAAAATGGTCAGTTCGCAACCGTATATTTATCACCTAAAGATTATCACCGTGTGCATATGCCTTTTGCGGGAACTCTGATTGAAACTTTATATGTACCCGGCGAATTGTTCTCCGTGAATCAAACCACTGCGGAAAATATTCCGGGTTTGTTTGCACGTAATGAACGTATGGTATGTTTGTTTGATACTGAACTCGGTCGTATGGCTGTGGTTTTGGTCGGTGCCATGATCGTTGCCGGTATTGAAACAGTTGCGACAGGGAAGGTGAAACCTACAGGTCGTTTGGAACTCAATCAGCACAACCTGTTCCTTGAAAAAGGTGCAGAGCTGGGGCGTTTCTATCTAGGTTCTACCGCTGTGATTTTATTTGAACAAGATAAAATGGAATGGGATGCAGCATTCAAAGCCAACTCAACTGTAGTGATGGGTGAGGCTTTGGGGCATACGGTTTAAATGCTTTTAGCCTCCCTTTTTTAAAGGGAGGTTGGAGGGATTTAAAGAATTTACTTTTATCAGTAAATCCCCCTCATTCCCCCTTTAATAAAGGGGGAAGCACAAAGCATAAAAAAGCGCCTCAAATGAGGCGCTTTTTTATGAATTCAACTTAGCGTTTTACCACAATAGAATCAATGCCACTGCGCTGTAAAGTTTGCTGTGCAATCAGTGCAGCTTCAGCAGAATCATAAGGACCAGAAATCACCCGATACCAGGTTTGACCATTTTCAACCGATTTAACCACATCCGCAGAAAGACCATTCAAAATAATTTCGGCGCGACGAGCATCCGCGCTATCTGGATCAGCATAGCTACGGACTTGAAGAATATAGCTTGGCTGATGGGCAACTGGTGCTTCAGCAGTTTCAAGACTTGGCTCAGTGGCTTCACTATTCATCGTTGGTTTTTCTTCAGGTGCTTCAACAATCACCACCGTTTCTGAGTTTTTAGTTTCAGGCACAGCCTGATCAGGAATAGGTGTGACTTGTTGTTGAGGCAATAAATCGTAGAAACGGTAGTCTTTGTTGGTGTCTTCCTGGTAATGTTCAGAATTAATCTGATTCTTCGGCTGAACCGGTGCCCACGGTTTCCATAGCATCAACGCTACAGCAAAACTCAGCACGATTAAAATGACGACAAGTGTTCCCAGCCATGCCGGAATCAATGGCTTTTTAGGCTTATTCGGTCGCTCAGATACACCGCGTTGCGTTTTTCCAAACACGTGGACTTCCTTTTATTTTAATTACATGGATGTAGGCGCAGATACGCCTAATAATTCTAAACCATTACGTAAGACTTGTTGTACATTTACCGAAAGTAGTAAACGTGCTTGCGTAAGTTCAGCATCATCATTGAGTACTTTATGCTCATTATACCAACCATGGAATAATGCTGCCAATTCTTTCAGGTAGTTCCCCACCTGATGCGGTTCATAGCTATTCGCTGCACGAATCACAATTTCAGGATACGCGGCAAGTTTTGCTAAAATTTCAGTTTCAGCATCAAGATCAAGTTTTACTGCAAATTGACGGGCATTCACGGCATCAAAATTCACATCGGTAGATGCTGCTTTTTCAAGCATACGACAAATACGTGCATGAGCATATTGGATGTAGTACACCGCATTGTCTTTACTTTGTGACACTGCAAGGTCAAGGTCAAAGTCAATGTGCTGTTCAGATTTACGCATCACATAATAGAAACGCGCAGCATCATTACCGACTTCTTTACGAAGGTCACGCAAAGTCACAAACTGACCTGAACGAGATGACATTTGCACCATCTCGCCGCCACGCCATAGGCTGACGAACTGAACAAGAAGCACGGTCAGTTTTTTAGAATCATAACCCAGTGCATCAATCGCAGCTTTTACACGTGCAATATAACCGTGGTGGTCTGAACCCCAGATATCCACGATATCGGTATAACCACGTTGTAATTTATTTAAATGGTAAGCAATGTCAGATGCGAAATACGTGGTTTGACCATTACGGCGTTTGACTACACGGTCTTTTTCATCGCCAAATTCAGTCGATTTAAACCAGATGTTACCGTCTTGTTCGTACAAGAAACCGCGTTGATCTAAAGTTTCTAAGGCTTCGTCAATTTTTTCAGTTAAAGAAGCTTCGCTAAACCATTGATGGAAAGTTACACCAAACTCACCAAGGTCATCTTTAATATCATCAAGAATGGCTTTTAATGCCGCTTGATGGAACACGCGATAGCCTGTGCCAATCAAGTTTTGCGAATTATGAATTAAGCCATCAATGTGTTTTTCTTTATCGCCTGAAAGTACAACTTTGTTGCCATCTGCATCAAGCTCGGCTGCAAATTGCACATCTTCAGGGACATCTTTATAGACATCAGCAACAGGGCGTACATAAGCATCACCATCTTGGTCGATAATGCTTTGTGCAATTTCTTTAACGTAGTCGCCTTGATAGGCATTTTTAGGGAATACCAATTCTTGACCGGTGAGTTCCAAATAACGTAAGTAGGTTGATGTTGCTAGGATGTCCATTTGACGGCCGGCATCATTGACATAATATTCACGATCTACTTTTGCGCCAGTTGCTTCAAGCAGGTTCGCTACAGTCATACCATACGCTGCACCACGACCATGACCTACGTGCAGGCTTGAAGTCGGGTTGGCTGAAACGAATTCCACCTGGATGCGTTTTTCAGCATTGGCTTGGGTACGACCGAATTGATCTTTTTGCGCTTGAACTTGATCCAGTACAGTAAAGCGTTGGTCGGCATTTAAAAAGAAATTAATAAAGCCAGGACCTGCAATCTCTGCTTTGCTGATATCGGCAACTTCAGGAAGACTGGCGAGGATTTTTTCCGCGAGATCACGAGGCTTCATCCCCGCAGCTTTAGAACCGATCATCGCGATATTTGACGCAAAATCGCCATGGCTTCGGTCTTTGGTTCGCGTTAAGTTGCTACTGTTATTAAAGTCGGATGGGAGTACACCTTCAGCTTGAAGAGATTGCACTGCATGATCGAGAGCTGCTTGGATTGCCGTATTCATAATCAGTCGAAAAATAAACGTCGCGGAAAAACAGCAAATATAGCAAATTTCACCGTCTTTAGGTAAACCCATTTGTATTGAATGAATCTTGTCCGACAGTCTCCATACTGGAGAAGGGGATAAAACAAGGAAAAGATCCCAAAAAGCATGATTTATGGCATATTGGAGGGCTTGAAGGAATGAACAGAACAGACGACATGCAACCTGAACGCCCAACGATTATCGGCAATATTCCCAAACTTCCAGCAAAATGGGCCATGGTGGTGATACCATTTATTTTATCTTGCCTGATGAGTGGCATTATTTCCTTGATTAATATGCTGCGTAATCTGGGTTGGATCGACGGTTTTATGAATTTATGGTTCCACAACTGGATGATCTCTTGGGCTTTTGCTTTTCCAATTGTATTAACCCTTTTACCTTTGGTACGTAAATTGACAGGCAAACTGGTAGATTTGTCTGCTGCTCATCCACAGAAGTAAATAAGTCCTTACAGTAAACCGGTTTATCCAATAATTCTGCTTTTGCATTTTGGAAGATGGACAGTTTTGAGGCGTTAAAAATTTCTTTGCCATTGGCATCTTGCAGATTAAAGCTCGGTTAAAGACTGATTTTGTCCATTCATCCAGTTTTAAAATGATATTTAAACTAAAGCACCAAATCCACCAAAGCGCGAATAATCCCAAGCACCAAACCAATAAATGCACCTACGACCACGCCATTGACCCGGATCATGTGCAAGTCGCCACCGACTTCATTTTCAATTTTGTCGATCATTTCTCGTGAATCCCATTCGTGAATCCGTTCGCTAATAAAACGAATGACTTTTTCACTGTACTGGTCACTCAAATTGACCGCAATCCCACTCATACGGTCATTCAGTAACTGACGTACCGCTGGATTAGAAATGATATTTTCACCCACTTGCTGAATGGCAACTCTCAGGTTTTGTGCAATGCCTGAATCTGGTTTGCGTAAATCGGCTTCAATCGCATCACAGAGAATCACCACGGCACCGCTAATAAAATTCAGTACTTGCGGACTATCCAGCAAGGCATCCTTGGTGCTATTTAAGCGATGACTGGCACTACTTTCGTCATCTGCCAGTTCCAGCATCAACTGATGTCCCATGTCTTCAATTTTTTGACGCCAAGGATGCTGCGGGTCGGCAAGCATTGATTCAACCCGTTCCACCAGTGAATCAATGGTGCGTTGCTGTACATCAATGCCAATCCAGCTTGCGCCCTTCGCCAGTTTCCACACGCCTAATTCTTTGAACAATGTGCGGGTGAGTTGACGGGTTTCTTCGGGATGGGACATCACCCATTCATGCGCTAAATCTAGTCCGCGTTGTAATACATCCTGGTGAAAGTCATTTTCCAGAATCGCGCGCAGCATTTCACTGGCCAAGGTATTGATTTGGGTATTGCGCACCCATTGCACGCTATTGTTTTGAATGAAACGTCCAATTTGCTCCTGTCCCACAAATTCAAAAATTTTCGGCACGGTTTGCTGAATGACTTGGGTCACTTGAGCGTTATTTTCAGGTTTGGCCAGCCATTGCCCAACAGCAAGGCTGAGGTCGGTACTTTGTAGACTTTTTTTGACCACTTGGGGCGATAAAAAGTTTTCCTGTACAAAACGACCCATCGACTCGGCTATTCGCGCTTTATTGCGCGGAATAATTTCGGTGTGATCGAGCATGAATTTAGGAATCGGCATTTTCCCAAATGGGTTACGGAATAGCACGGTAATGGCATACCAATCCGCTAAGCCACCCACGACACCCGCTTCAGCACCGAGCATGAGAATGTGAATTAGCCATACATATTCAGGCATCAGCTTAGCCACCAGCATCAGCATTAACCATGTTACAACAGCCATGACTAAGGCAATGGTGGCAAAGCGTTTACTGCGTTGCAAACTAGGCGTTATGGTCGCTTCCGCTGTGGTCATGCAGTATTCCTGTTTATGTGTGGCACATGGTTATTTTGTTTTGGCTGGCACTGGCGGTGCCAAGACTTGTCCAGTGGGACTGAGTCCATATTTGGATCCTAAAGATTGTAAAATCAAATAGGCATCGAAGGCATCACTGGGTGCTTTTTTCTGATCTTTATAACATTCAATGGTATAGGAAACTTGTACCGGGTCAATAGTGACCACGCGTGGCATATCATAAAATGGGTCAGGCCAGAAACCCGGGTAACGACGATAATATCCGTATGGATAGTACATTGGGGTTGAGTAGACTACGGCTTGGCGTGGTGGCTGGTTACGATTACTCGGATCATTCAGCACTTTAAAATAACGGAAACCATTTTGTATCGTGGTTTGAGCGGCTTTAACCAGGGTGATTTCTTCCGCTGTACCAAAACTCATATTGGGATGGGCCTGGAAGCTGATGCGATAGGATTGCGCATTTAAAGGCGTATTGCTGAATTGACCCAATTGGTCAAAAGTCAGCGGTTTTGAAGGTGTGGTTGCACAGCCAGATAGGGCAATTGCCATGACCATGCTCAGACCCATAATGCTGTTCTTCATGTTAAACCTCCATACCAATTTACTGTGCGAGGGAGGAGGCACAATAAATGTTTAGAAACTGCTGTTGGGTTGGGTTAAAAATTCGAGCTCTTCTGCAGTCGAGGGACGCGCTAAAATTTGATTACGGTGCGGATAGCGTCCGAAACGGTCAATAATCGCTTTATGCATTTTTTCGTAATCCAGATTCATGGGATTACCCAGTCGTTGAAATAATTTTAGCGCGAATTCGTGGATCAGTTTCGATTCACTATGCATAAAGGGCATGTATAAAAACGCACGTTGTTCCGGACTTAATTGTTTATCTAAATCCAGGCTAATGGCTTCTTGGGCAAGCGTCAGGGCTAAAGCATCTTGAGCAAAGGCTTGTGCTTGATCCCGGAATAAATTACGCGAAAACTGGTCCAGTACAATAATTTCAGCCAGGCGGCCTTCCGCAGTTTTGCGCCAGGACCAAAGCTCGGCTTGTGCAGCTTGCTGGTGAATATCACGAAACTTTTGATTAATTAATGCATCAAAATCATCACTTTTTGCAAACCATAAGGGTTGTGTTTCCGGGTTAAACCAAAAGTCCAAAATATCCCGATAATTCATAATATTTACAATTCCTTAGCACTTATTATTCAATACAATCACAAAATGTAGGTGTCTTATAGAGTAACTTTGTGATAAAAATTTGCCAGAAATAAAATCGATATTTTGCTTGAAAACTATACAGGGTGTAATGTGACAGTCCCAAATCACGTTATACTGATATAAACTGATGATTTTATTTTATTAGTTATCTTCCGATAAGCGAGATTGTAATGAGTCAACCCGAATCGACCTCTCAAGTGGTATTACCAGCTTGGGTGGATTCTTCGCTGTTTAAAGGCATGTTGCGCGGTATTGAGCGCGAAAGCCTGCGTATGCAAAGCAATGGTTTTTTGTCGCAAGCATCGCATCCAAAAGCACTCGGGTCGGCTTTAACACATCCGCACATCACTACGGACTATTCTGAAGCCTTGATGGAGTTTATTACTCCTCCGCAAGACAGCATTGAAAAAGCATTAGATTATTTAGAAGATATTCATGCCATTGCCCATCGTCATTTGGAAAATGGTGAAAAGCTGTGGCCATTATCGATGCCATGCATGCTCGATGATGACGAAAACAGTATTCGTTTAGCCCAATATGGCACCTCCAATGTGGGTCGCTTTAAGACTTTATATCGTCGTGGTTTAGGCGTGCGTTATGGTCGTCGCATGCAGACCATTTCAGGGGTACATTATAATTTATCTTTCCCTGAGCAAGTCTTTGAAGCGCTGCAACAACATGAAACTGATGAAACTTTAAAAAGTTTAAATTTACAGGATTATCGCAGTCATCGTTACTTTGGTTTAATTCGTAACTTTATTCGTTTAACCCCATTGGTGATGTTCCTGGTAGGTGCCAGTCCTTCTGTGTGTCAATGTTTTATGACTGGGCGTGAGCATCATTTATTGCCATTATTAAAAGGAACCTTGTTCCTACCTTATGCAACAGCACTGCGTATGGGTAATTTTGGTTATCAGAATTCTGCACAGAAACAATTGGGCATTCACTATAATAACCTGTCCGGTTATCTAGAAGGCTTGCAGAAAGCAGTAAAAACGCCTTATGCACCTTTTAGCCGTTTAGGTTTAACCGATGAACAGGGTGAGCCAATTCAAATCAATGACCATGTGCTGCAAATTGAAAATGAATATTACAGCTTAGTCCGTCCGAAACAGGTGCCTCAAGCCGGAGAAACGCCATCTCAGGCGCTGGAAAATCGTGGTGTGGGGTATGTCGAGCTGCGTGCAGTGGATGTCAATCCATATAGCCCGATCGGGATCGATGAAAACACAGCGGCCTTCCTGGAAGTTTTGGCACTGCATTGTTTATTACAAGAGAGTCCAGAATTACTGGATCAAGAACAAGAACAGATTGAGCGCAATCAGGCGGAAGTGGTCAATCGTGGTCGTGCACCAAATGCATTGATTATTGATGCAACAGGTGAACATGCCATTGAAGACTGGTCACGTGTTCAGGTCACAGAAATGCAACCTTTGGCTGATTTACTGGATGTGACTTATAGTACAGACATGTATTCAGCCGCATTGACTGTCATGTTGAAACGTATTGATGAAGTAGATGAAACCCTGTCTGCCCAAGTGATTGCCGATACTTTAGAAAATGGCGGCACATGGAGCTTTGGTAGTTTCATGGCACAACAACATGCAACGACCTATGAGCAGCATAAATTAAGCCCGGATACATTGTCTTATTTTGAGGATTTAGCGGGGCAGTCATTGCAACAGCAACAGCAACTCGAGCAAGATACCAGTCTCAGTTTTGAGCAATATCTTGCCGATTATCGATAAAATTAAGAGGATTCACCATGCAATGGAGTTATCGCTTCGTGAGTGGTTTTTTGTTTTTAGCCAGCGTCATTGGAATGGCATTTGCGTTATATCTGGAACATGTACAAGGGCTTGAACCTTGTCCGCTGTGTGTGTTTCAACGCATCGGCCTGATTGGGTTGGGGATTGTTTCTCTGGTCGCTTTTTTGCATAACCCGAGTTCAAATGCGGTTAAACGTATTTATACCTTGTTGGGTTCAATCAGTATTCTTTGGTCAGCAGGCGTGGCAGCACGTCATGTTTGGCTGCAAAATTTGCCACCCGATCAGGTTCCAAGTTGTGGTCCAGGCCTAGATTACTGGGTAGAAACCTTGCCATTAAAGTCAGTATTTGAACAAGTGCTGACAGGTTCGGGCGAATGTGCCAAAGTGGACTGGACTTTCTTGGGGCAATCCCTTCCAGTGTGGTCATTGGCTTTCTTTGCGGTATTGGCTTTAATCAGTTTATGGCAATTATTGCGCAGTTATCCCTTTGTGACGTATAAATCTGCGAAAAAGAAATAAAAATTTTCATAAAAAAGCCAACTTTAAGTTGGCTTTTTTATTATCAATTTAAGTCAGTGCAATACCAGACAAATCTTCCAATTGCAGCCTGTATTCATGCACCTGTTCTTTCACTTGCTCATCTTGTGGTGGATAAAGCCATTTCGCAATTTGTTCAGCCACACTGGGGTGATAGTGAAGTTCAAAATGATTTAAGCCATAAAAAATCGCTTTATGGGATTCAGGCACTTTCAATTGAAAGCGTGGATTGGGATGTTCGCCTAAAGCACTTTTAATACTGACCAGATAATCACCCAGTACATTTAAAGGGCGATTTTTTCTGTTTTCATACGCAATTGAGCCGGCAATAAAAAAGGCGTTGAGGTGGGAGGGCAAGGGTGCGGGTTTACGATTGTCATCCATACCGCCAATCCGGGCATGATTATGTTCCCAGTCATCATCACGTACACTGCCATAACGTAAATCCAGAATGCCGTTACTGCGAATATTGACGATATGTCGAATGATTTTCACAAAGGGGAAATGTCCCAGTTTATCCTGCAGGATAAAACCAAAACGTTCCAAAACGGCACCATGATGCGGTGAACCTAAACAGACCAGATTTTCTGTCAGATGTACCCATGGGTACATGTTCTGTTTGCCATAAAATAAGGCGCTGCGTAACACCAAGCCCCCCATACTATGTCCAATTAAATCAATGCTGGTAATTAACGGGTTGCGACGAACCAAATCTTCTAAAGTATGGGAAAGACTACGGCCATTGGCAGAGATACGACGTCCGGTGTTGTAGTTGAGGTAGAGCATGGTGTTATGGTCACGTTGTGCCAAAAGCTTCTCACCAATGCCGCCATATCGATGTTTGGACCATTTTAAATGGGACATGCATAAACCATGGACAAAGATCACTACCCGACCGGATAGATCACCTTTTTGCAGTTCACCATAGTGATCGTATAACACCATAGGTAAGGCAAGCGGGTTTTGATATTTTAATAAATAATCCCCGAGTAAACCGTTTAGAACACCGACTAAAAAGTGCAGTAGGGGTGTGAGTGGTTTATCATGCAATTTTGGATATTTTTCAATAATTTGGCGTAGACTGGGTGCCAGTACATAGAGACCGGAATTAAGCAAAGTATCGTAGGAGAACTGGTACATTTTTTCAATATACGGAATTCGCTGTAATTTTATCGAGCGTTGTTCACTCATGCCAAACAAGCTGATCATGATTTCGCGTTGAATGACCTGGATGAGGTCTTGTAACGCATCCCCTAAACGGGTCGTGACCAATTGAGCCAGACCTTCCAATACATCGGCTTGGCTAGGTGGAGTACGATCCCATCTACAATAGGTTTCATGCAATGGCGTTAAACTTGGCATTTTATCCTATCCTTTTTCTGACCAGGTCCCCCAGGCACTTTATTTTTTCTTGAGATCACGGTATAAATTCTTAGCTTTTAATCTTATAGGGTTCATCTCGAACAGCTTTTACAATAACGATGATTCAGTTTTAGTTGTAATTTTTTTGTCTGACAATTCCTGTAAAATGCAAATTAAAACGAAGCGGTAATGGCGTTCTCGTTTTATTTTAGAATAAATCAGATTCATTTAAATTAATATGAAATAAAAAGCGATGAACATTATTTATTTACATGGATTTCAAAGCAGTACCTTATCGATAAAAGGGCAACAGATTAAAGCATTTTGTCAGCAGACCGATTTTCAGGTTTATCTGCCTGATTTAAATATGCCACCCAAACAGGTTTTGGCTTATGTTTCGGATATGATTGCAAGTTTAGATCAAGTGGTTCTGATTGGCAGCAGTCTGGGGGGCTTTTATGCGACACAACTGGTCGCAAAACATGGTGTTCCGGCTGTCTTAATTAATCCTGCTATGCGACCATGGCAATTGTTTCATGATTTATTTGGCAGCGAGCACATTCCCTATGTGGTGAATGCCGAATGGACCTTGGATCATACACAACTTGATCAACTGCAGCAGATGGCGCTGCCATTTGTACACGATGCAGACAAAATTTTAGTGTTACTGCAACAAGGTGACGAAGTTTTGGATTATCGTGAAGCACAGCGTTATTATAGCCATACTTCACATCAGTCCATGATCATCACTGAAGTGGATGGCAAGCATGCTATGGATAATTTCGCAGACAAAATACCGATGGCATTACAGTTTTTATCGGATTGTATAAAATAAGGAAACAGTACAACGTGTCTCAATATACGGCTCAATCACTTGAAGTTTTATCTGGTTTAGATCCGGTCCGTCGTCGTCCGGGGATGTATACCGATACCACTCGTCCAAACCATTTGGCACAAGAAGTAATTGATAATGCAGTGGATGAGGCACTTGCAGGACATGCCAATAAAATCACCGTGACGGTCTATAAAGATGGCTCTTTGTCAGTAGAAGACAATGGCCGTGGCATGCCAGTCGATATTCACCCTGAATATGGTCAAAGCGGGATTGAAATCATTCTGACCAAATTGCATGCTGGCGGTAAATTCAGTACCGATAACTACCAGTTTTCAGGTGGTTTACATGGGGTGGGTATTTCTGTTGTCAATGCGTTGTCCAACCGGGTGGAAGTTGAAGTTCAGCGTCAAGGCAATGTCTATAAAATGGCCTTTGAGCATGGTGAACCGGTTTCACAACTTGAAGTATTAGAAGGTAAAGCACCCAAGCGTGCCTCAGGCACCACGGTTCATTTCTGGCCTGATGTAAAATATTTCGATTCACCCAAATTTGCTTTAAAAGCGTTAAAGCATAATTTAAAAGCCAAAGCCGTTTTAGCGGCAGGCTTACAAATTGTGTATGTCGATCAAATCAATAACGAAAAAATTGAATGGCAATTTGAAAATGGTCTAGTCGACTATTTGATGGATGAATTGCAAGACCGTGACATTATTCCATGTCCTGCTTTTGTGGCGACAGGGGAAGCAGAACGCGCCAGTGCTGAATTTGCAATTTGCTGGAATGCTGAAGGCGGCGAACAGGTTCAGGAAAGTTATGTCAACCTGATTCCAACTGCGCAAGGCGGTACGCATGTGAACGGTCTTCGTTCAGGTGTTACGGATGCGATGCGCGAGTTTTGTGAACTGCGTAATTTATTGCCGCGTAATTTAAAGCTTTCCGCGGAAGATGTTTGGGATGGAGTGAACTACATTCTGTCTTTAAAATTTCAGGAACCGCAATTTTCAGGTCAAACCAAGGAACGGCTTTCAAGTCGTGAAGCCTCTGCCATTGTGCTGAATATTGCCAAAGATGCCTTTGCATTGTGGCTGAATCAGAACTCTGATATCGGGATGCAATTGGCGGAAATGGCGATCTCGAAGGCGGGTCGTCGTTTAAAAGCAGCCAAAAAAGTTGAACGTAAAAAGATTGTTGCCGGGCCAACTTTGCCGGGTAAATTATCGGATTGTGTCGGTCATACGCTGGATGAATCTGAACTGTTTATTGTGGAAGGGGATTCTGCGGGTGGTTCTGCGAAACAGGCGCGTGATAAAAATTTTCAGGCCATCATGCCGATTCGCGGGAAAATTTTAAATACTTGGGAAGTAGCTTCGGATGAGGTTTTGGCTTCTCAGGAAGTACATAATATTGCGATTGCCATTGGTGTAGATCCAGGTAGCGACGATCTTTCAGAATTGCGTTATGGCAAAATTTGTATTCTGGCCGATGCCGATTCAGATGGTTTACATATCGCGACCTTATTGTGTGCATTGTTTGTAAAACATTTCCCAACTTTGGTGGAAGAAGGGCATTTGTATGTGGCCATGCCACCCTTGTTCCGAATTGATGATGGTAAAGACGTCCATTACGCACTGGATGAAGCTGAATTAGAGGCGACTTTAAAGAAAGCCAAAACCAAGTCTCCACAAATTACCCGATTCAAAGGATTGGGTGAAATGAATGCCAGTCAACTTCGTGAAACGACTTTAGATCCGGATACGCGCCGTCTGGTGCAGCTCGATTTAGATGACACACACTTTACTGCAGGTTTACTGGATAAGCTGCTTGCCAAGAAACGTGCCAGTGATCGTAAAGAGTGGCTCGAACAAAAAGGTAATCTGGCTGATTTGGTGGTGTAATTTTTCACTCACTATTTGCTAATTGAAAGCCCGCTGAACGCGGGCTTTCTTATTTAAGTTATTCAATCAAATATGAGTTAAATGAACTTTAGATATTAAAACTTTATAAATCCTTAAATTTCTAAAAATTTATCTTAACCCTTAATCCAATATCAGCTGCATCAGCACCAAATCACGCCATTGTCCAAATTTTTGTCCTACTTCTGGCATATAACCGCTTTGCTTAAAGCCTAATTTTTCATGCAATACAATGGATGCTTTATTTTCATGATCAATTGCAGCGACCATAACGTGAATATGCTTCTGTTTTGCATGCTCAATCAATTTCAGCATTAAAGTTTTGCCTAAGCCTCGTCGTGCAAAGTCAGGATGGATAAACACAGAATGTTCAACGGTGTGTTTAAAGCCATGAATTTGGCGAAATGAAGAGTAATCAGCGTAGCCTGCAATTTTTTTAGATTCCACATCTTCAGCAATGAATAAAGGAAACTGTTGAGTGATGAGAGTGTTAAACCAATGATGAAAATCATCTAAAGACTTTTCTCTGTCATTCCAGGTCGCAGTTCCATTTAGAACTTCAGCATTATAAATATCCAGTATTTGTTCTAGATCGTGTGTTTGAGCGGGACGTATTTGAAAGTCCATTGCATATGCCGAATGAATAAATAGAGGTTTTATTTTAGAAATAATTCCATTTTAGGGCAATAAAAAAGCAAGACCGAAGCCTTGCTTTTTTGAGATGAACCAAACGTATTAGAAGTGGTATTTAACCAATGCGCTTACGTTGTTTTCATTGGCATTTTGAATACCGAATTTGTTGTTCCAAACTGAATGTTCAATACCGAGATATAAACGTGTGTCTGGAGAAATGTGTTTACCTGCATTCCATTTCCACTGAGTGGTCCAGTTCAGTTCGCTTGCATGAGCAACTGTATCTTTTTCAGCAGTAGACCAGTCAAGGAAACCATCAACAAGGAAGTCTTCAGAGCCTAATTTAAATGGCACACCATAAGTGAGTGTCATTTGATAGTCATCTTTTTGAAGTTCATTATTGGCACGATAGAAGTTTACACTCGCATATTGGAAATATGGAATATCTAGATCGAAGCCTACGCCGTATAAGAAGTTATCAAAGTTACTGAAATCATCGTTGTTTGCTTCCCAAGTCGTAGAAACCAACACGTCTTTTACTGGGCCAAACGCAAGTTTTTGACCAGTGACTTCACCCAAGCTTAAACGAGGTGATAATTCAAAATAAGTTGATTTATGGTCATCACCACCGCGCATACGGTCAGCAAAGAAGAATACATCTGCATATTTAACTTTGGCTGCATATTCAACAGTCATAGTGGTTTGCTGATCATCTATCACTTCATAGTTTTCACCATAAAGACCAGTCACGCTGAAGTCTTGCCAGATTGGCGCAGCTTGAGTGAGTGCAGCAGTTGAAGCCAATGTGCATGTAGCAAAAAAATGTGTAAGTTTCATTAAAAAAGATCTCCCCCGAGAAGCAAGCAAAGCATACAGATTCTTAAGTAAAAATAAAGCCAAAATTGATCAATGGTTCAAAAAAAATGTAACTCGCCCAGATATTCTTGAGGTTAAAATTACACTACAGCTTTTGATACTTAAAAAATACAGGCTGATAAAAAAAGCTAAAATGATGTTAGCCGTTACTTTTGATCAACAAAAAATAATATTAGATTTATCAAATAACTTGGCAAATAAAGTCGAATCACATAACTGCTATATGTATATTAAAAAAATATCAAAATACTACTTGCATATGCTTCGCTTAGACCCTTATATTCGAAGTATAAGGACACGATTCTGCAGACTCACAAGTGTTCATCGTTCAATGTGGAGGAATTCGTTCCAAACTAATTTGAAGATGTTTCGCGCTGTTTTTACAGCAAGTTTAAGCGTGCCAAGATAAGAAGTTTTGCACAAAAGATGTGAATAAAAGAGGATGAAATTATATGAACATTGAAATCCGTACAGATAAAAACATTCAAAATAGTGAACGTTTAATTACTTATGTTCGTGCAGAACTGAATGCAGAATTCCAACGTTATAGCGAACGTATTACTCATTTTTCAGTTCATTTTAGCGACGAAAATGCAGCCAAAGGTGGCGCAGATGATATTCATTGCATGATTGAAGCGCGTCCAGCAGGGTTGAAACCTGTGGTAGTGAATCATCATGGTCATAATATCGATACTGCCATACATGGAGCCATCGACCGCTTAAAACGCAGTCTGGAACATTTATTTGAGAAACTAGATGACCCTCGTGCTGCAGTGCCGGCATTTGCTGAAGCCAGAGATACCGAGGGTGCACAGGATTTAGAAGATTAGGCAGAAACGTGCTTGATTAGATAGGAAAAAAAGCTCTTCGGAGCTTTTTTTATGTGCAGATGTTATAAAAGAAAAATAAATAATAAATATGTCCGTTATACATTTAGCCAAAACAAATCAGCTTTTATTGGGCATAATAGTTTAAAACTGATTGAAGAGAGCTTTCTCCATGTTAACAGCGCAACAACAAGTCTTTGTACAGGCAATAGAAGAACTCGATCTTGCTCAAGTGCAACGCCTTTTGGCAGAAGGTCTCGACCCTAATTTTATTGATCCGGAAAAAGGTCCTGTCATTTCTGTCTGGTCAGACGGTTTGTTTAAATGGTGGGAACAGATTTGTGAAGCTTATGAAGCAGGTTCACCCTTATCTGAACAAGAAAAACAGCAAAATTTGGCGCTACATATTGAAATTTTAGAAGCGCTGATTCACGCCAAAGCCAATGTACATTTATGGGATGCTGAAGAACTGTATGGTCCATTATGGGATGCTGCCAGCGCTGCCTGTGTGCCTGCAGTGAAACGCTTACTCGATGAAAAAGTAGATCCGAATAGCAGAGATGAAGAAGGACTCACCATTTTATCTTCAATTAGCGATTTATTCTTTGATTGTGATTTTGATGAAATTAACTGGTCAGAAGCTTTGGCGGAAGAAAAACAAACCTTGGAATTGCTCCGCAGTCACGGTGCTAAAATGAGCAAAGAATTAACATAATTAGCGAGAAAAAAATGTCAGCAGTGAAAATAGTAGCTTTGATTGTTGCGGCAGGTTTCAGTATGAATACTCTGGCTGCTGAATTTTCCTTTGACCAGCCAGGGACAGGTTTCGGTACCGGTATTACCCCAGTCGGTCAATTGGCCTGGGAACAAGGTTTACCGAGTCTAAGCTACTCGGAAAGTAAAGATGAAAACGGCATAAAAGTTAAAAACACCACCTTAAATGCGGATATGTTGTTGCGTACCGGTTTGGCCAAAGACCTGGAGTTGCAATTGGGTTGGCAAGGTCCATCCTGGTCAAAAATGAAAACAGCAGGTCAGTCGGTTGAAGAAGATGGTTTGGGCGATGTCAGCATTGGTGTGAAAAAGGCCATTAATCTGGATGATGACAAGCTTTCTATGGCCATTTTGGCAGAAGCCATTGTTGCCACAGGTAATAACGGTTTCAGTAATGAAGATGATATTTACAGCCTGAGCTCTGCCGTAGCGTATGCAGCGACTGATCTCATTACCACTTCAATCACCATGCGTTATGAAGTCCAAAACAGTAATTGGGCAGTGACTGCCGTCCCAAGCATTGAATATAAAATTGCAGATAAATGGTCAGGTTTTTCTGAATTGGTTTATCGTAAAGCAGAAAGTGAAGATCATGAATATGCACTAGGTTCAGGTGTTATCTATGCACTGAATGACCGTGTGCAAATGGATGCCAGTGTGGGTGTTGACTTGAATGGCCAAGATAAAAGCTACCAGTCAGGTTTGGGTGTTTCATTCCTCTTTTAATTAAAAAATAAATGCATATGAAAAAGCATCTTCAAAATAGTGGGTTCTTGTTTTATTCTGCTGTGAGCGGATTTATCTGTAGCTTCATTTTATTGTTTTCAATGACTTTACAAGCACAAGATCAATTGCTCTCTGCAGAAGATGCTTTTTCTTTTTCAGTTGAATCCAATCGTGAGCATGAAGCACAACTGAATTGGAAAATCCCGGATCGTTATTATTTATATCAGCACAAATTTGAAGTCCAGCAAGGGGCTCAGAAACTTGCTTTAAAACTGCCTAAAGCCACCGATTTGTATGATGAAAACTATGGGCAAACCCAAGTTTATTTTCACAATGTCCAATTCAATATTCCGACCGAAGCATCAAAAACTTATCGGGTGACGTGGCAGGGCTGTGCCCAAGATCGTATTTGTTATCCACCACAAACAGTCGAGTTTCAGACCGATGTGGATGGCTTGGTGCTGCTGCAAAATCAGGCCAAATCCAGCAAACGGTTGCTCGATCTTTCCCAATCATCGAATAGTATAACAAGCACTAAGACACCTTTTTCAGCTGAACAAAAGACTTCAGAAAATGCTCAACTTCCAGTTGCGTTAGATACCGCTCAAGACCAAATGTGGTCGGAAAAACTGTCTGAAAATTCTTTATTTTACAGCTTATTGCTATTTTTCGGCTTAGGGATTTTACTGGCTTTCACGCCGTGTTCCTTGCCGATGTTACCGATTTTGACCTCGTTAATTGTACGGGATAGCAAGGGCCTAAAAGCCTGGATGATTGCTTTGGTCTTTGTCTGTAGCATGGCCATGGTCTATGCCATTTTAGGTTTAATCGCATCATCAGCAGGACTGAACTTCCAGCGCTGGTTACAACAGCCTTCCACACTGATTGCTTTTAGCGCGCTCTTTATCTTGTTCGCCCTGAATTTATTTGGCCTGTTTGAAATTAAATTACCGCAAGGCTGGGTCAATCGCCTAGATCAGGCCCAGTCGATACAAAAAGGCGGCAGCTTAATTGGTGCAGGCATCATGGGCATGATTTCGGCCCTGTTGGTTGGACCGTGCATGACCGCACCTTTAGCAGGGGCGTTGTTATTTATTTCCCAGACCCAAAGTCAGTGGCAAGGGGCATTATTACTGTTCATACTGGGTTTTGGCATGGGTACTCCCTTGCTTCTGGCCAGTGTGTTAGGTTCCAAGGTTCTGCCTAAAGCGGGGCTATGGATGCACCAGATTAAGGTGTTCTTTGCCTTTATCATGTTGGTCCTGGCACTGTATTTTATTCGTCCGTTAATTTCTGAAGCTTGGCTACAATGGTTAAGTTTGGGCTTAGGCATCATTTTTATTGCTTATTTAAGCCCTCGAATCATGCGACAAACCGCCCCATTCAAGTGGCTGTATATTTTGGCATTGCTCATGGTAGTTCCGTATCTGGCCTATACGCAGTATCAACACAGTCAACGCTTCTTTGTTAAAGAAAGCAGTACTCAGGCAACATGGCATGTGGCTAAAACAGCCGACGAATTTCAGCAGTTATTAACCAGTGCGCCCTCTGAGCAAAGTATTATTATTGATGTCTATGCCGATTGGTGCGTGGCATGCCAGCCGATTGAACATCGTGTCTTAAAATCAGCACAAGTGCAGCAAGCCTTGGCAGCGTATTTTCTGATTAAACTGGATTTGAGTGACTATGATGCAACGCATCAGGCATTGCTCAATCAATGGGATATTTTAGGTCCACCCACGTATTTATTCTTAAATTCAAAACAACAAGAAATTCGTGGTTTACGTTTAACCGGTGCATTTAGCGAAGCCGAATTACTGAAACAGCTCGATCTGTTTCAAAAGCATACAGGACAATAATTTTATGTATCAGCTGTATATTGCCAATAAAAATTATTCCAGTTGGTCAATGCGCCCGTGGTTGCTGCTGAAAGCATTTAATGTACCATTTGAAGAAATCATCATTCCCTTTCCTTCAGAACGAAATACAGGTCCATTTAAACAGGATGTTCTGGCGATTAATCCAAATGGTAAAGTTCCGGTGTTGCTGGATGATGGGTTGATGCTCTGGGATTCCTTGGCCATTTGTGAATATTTGGCAGAACAACATCCAGATCAGGCTTTATGGCCGCAAGATGTGAAACAGCGGGCACGGGCGCGTTGTATTACGGCGGAAATGCACAGTGGATTTGCCAGTTTACGCAATGCCTGTGGCATGAATATTCGCGCCCATTTAGCTGAGGTAGGCAAACGCTTGTGGCAGGACAATGCAGAGCTTCGTCAGGAGGTGGCACGTATCGAGCAGATTTGGTCAGAACGTCCAAACGGAAACGGTTTTTTATGTGGTGAATTTTCGATTGCCGATGGATTTTATGCACCGGTGGTGACGCGCTTAATGACCTATGCTTTGCCTGTAAGTGAATATACACGAAAGTATATGCAAATCATGCTGCAACATCCTGCAATGCAAGCCTGGATCGATGGTGCATTGCAAGAAGATGTCTGGGTGAATTATTTAGAGTCGTATCAACAGAAACCGCTTTAACACAGCTTGGCTTCACTCAAGAATTCTTCTTGATAGCATTTGACTTGATTACGGCCACAAGCTTTTGCTTCATACAATGCTTTATCTGCTTGGCTTAACAATTGCTGCGGTCTAAGTTGGGTATTCGATAATGCAATCCCAAAACTGGCTGTGACCTGAATCATCTCACCCAAGCCACTGATTAAATTCAGTTGTTGAATGGCTTGGCGACAACGCTCAGCAATAATTTGTGCTTGTTCTAAAGAAGAGTTATTTAGAATAAGAATAAATTCCTCTCCGCCAAAGCGCCCTACGACATCGCTGTCACGAATGATTTGGGAAAGCACTTCACTGACTTTAATCAGGGTTTCATCGCCTTTATCATGACCATATTGGTCATTAATCCGTTTAAAATGATCTAAATCAATTAATACCAATGCATAAGATGTGGTCGGTTTACGCTCTAATTTTTCCAGGCAATAGCTAATACTGCGACGGTTAAGCGCATTGGTCAGCGGGTCAATCTGACTTAAATGTTGGATTAATTTTTCTCTATGCCGCCATTGGCTGAGTAAAATTTCAAATAAAATTAAACAGGTAATCAAAATGGGTGCAATGAAATACATCATCGTGATAACCCAAAACATATTTTGGTAGGGCAGGCTGTTTAAGTAAAAGATCGGTGCGTAGGGAATGTGACCTTGCAAGCTTAAATAGCCACATAAGATCAAATATAGTGTGGCCGGAATCAATGCATAATAAACAATTTTACGGTTAAACAGCACTAGGCCTACAGTCACCAAACTGATGTAAGAGATCATGGTGGCGGGACTGAGAACCCCGACGACATAGCCATCCCGACATAATGAAATAACAAAAATGGCCACACATAAATAAGGCAACCACTGCTGTACCGCAGGTTTTTTTCGCCAGACGGAACACGGGTAAATCAGCCCAATAAAGACCATTAGAGAAAGGATGTTGAATCCAAGTTGAAGCTTGAGCAAAGGTAAATTTACCCAGTCCCATACCTCGGGTGAAAGAAGGACAAAAACTTTCCAGACAATCCAGATTACATGCACCAGACTTCCTAAAATAAGCATCAGGATGCATTTATTCAAGACACTCCAGTTCATTACGACTTCATCTTCTATCAGATATTTCGCAATTTTTTCTTTGAATGAGGAGGTGAGATTGGGTGAAAAGGTTGGCTTCATTCGATAGATATGACCTTTAGATCTTCAAATTATGTATTAATGATGAGTTGATCTGATTTATTTTTAATAATTCACAACATAGCACGTTTTTTTGTGAATAGTAATGCCTATATTTTGTACTTTTAGGTATAAAAATGCATTTTATCCGAATGTTTATTGTTCTAAATATAAAACAGTGTGTTGTGCATAAGGATATTATTCTATTTTTGTTGATCGATTAAACTGCGTTCATTGAATAAATAAACATTAAGGTTTTGAGCATGAAAGTTTTACATATCGATTCAAGTATTTTAGGTGATGCTTCAGTTTCACGCCAATTAAGCAAAGCAATTGTTGATCAATTACAGACTAAACACGCAGATTTAGCCGTGGATTATCTAGATTTAGCTGCACAGCCTATTCCTCATTTAACAGGTGCCATTTTAATGGGGCAAGATGCTGAACAAACTGAGTTAGGTGAAAAAATTATTCAGCAATATCTTGATGCGGATATCGTGGTGGTTGGTGCGGCGATGTACAACTTCGGTTTGACTTCAACGTTGAAAGCGTGGATTGACCGTATTAGCGTCGCTGGTAAAACATTTAAATATACTGAAAACGGTCCTGTCGGTCTGGCGGGCGAGAAAAAAGTTTATATCGCAAGTAGCCGTGGTGGGGTTTATGGTGAAAATAGCCCAGTCGATTTCCAGGAAGGCTTTTTGAAAACTGTATTTAACTTCACTGGTGTGAATGATGTCGAAATTATTCGTGCTGAAGGCGTGAATATGGGACCAGAGTTGAAAGACAAAGCAATTTCTAGTGCTTTAACTCAGGTACAAGCGCTGTAATTATTGAAAATATAAAGTATTCCTTTTGGGTCAGCTTCGGCTGACCTTTTTTATGCCCATCACTTTTTAACACCCAGATCTAATCCCGATCGAGTTGATGCGCAAATTCGGCCAGATCGGCCAAGGCCTGTTTCCCTTCATCAAACCAAGGATGAAACATCTGAAAGTTATGCCACATACCGGTATAAAGTTTATAGGTCAGATCTACACCTGCTTGTTGCGCTTTTTCTTTAAAGCGCTGCGCATCGTCCAATAAAATTTCTTTAGAACCGACTTGAACCAAGATTGGGGGTAATCCGCTTAAGTCTGCAAATAACGGTGAAATGGCAGGGTCTGCGGTATTCATAAATTTGGGTATGTAATAGTCAATGCCTGCTTCTAAAGTTTCAATGGAGAGTAAGGCATCGTGTTTACTGTTATAGCGCAGAGATTCACTGGTCAGGGTCAAGTCAAGAAAGGGTGATAGCAGTATCAGGCCACTAACTTGCGGAAGGCCTTCGTCACGGATTTTAAGGGCCAAGGTCAAAGCCAAATTGGCACCACAAGAGTCGCCCGATAAAATAATGTCTTTGGCTTGAATACCTTGACCTAACAAAGTGGTATAGATATCAAAAATCGCATCGCTGGCTTCAGGATAAACAGATTCGGGAGCTAAGGGATAGTCGACATGAAGCACCTGCATTTGTGTACGTGCAGCGACATGGGTTAAAAAGGCACGATGGGTTTTGAGTGAGCCCAAAAAGAATGCACCGCCATGAATGTGCAAAATGAGTTGCGAAGATTCACTTTGAGGTTTGATTTCTTCAGCGCGTAAACCTGCCAAGCGTAGCGGCCTGATTTGAACTTCTTTGCTGCTTGGAAAGGCACGACACATCTGCTCCAATGCAAAGCGTATCGAGTTGGGAGGCAAGTTAAATTGGCTGGGTTTACGGATGGTAGTTTTTAAGATGCTTTCTGTAATTAATTGTTTCCATAAAGGACTTATCTTCATGCTTTTTCCATCTTGTTATATCTTTTAGAGGATGACTGGATATTTACCAATTCAAGTTACAAGATTACACTAAATGGTCACACTGAAAAATTGCAAAAATGTTGTGACTTTTTAATACTAAGCCGTCTATACCAGACTAGGGAAACGAAAAAAAATGAAAAAAATTGCACTTGCATTAGGATTGCTCGGATTAACAGCTTTGGCTAATGCTGCTGATCCACTAAATGGTTCTGTTTGGAAAACGATTGATGACAAAACAAAACAACCGAAAGCGATAGTAAAATTTACTGAGCAAAAAAATGGCACATTATCTGCGAGTATTCAAAAGGTTTTAACACCAGGTGAAGAAAACGCATGTACAAAATGTGAAGGCCCATATAATAATAAATCTTTAAAAGGTCTAAAAATTGTTCATGGTCTTAAAAATGTGGGTGGTACAAGTTATGAAGAGGGAACAATTTTAGATCCTTCTTCAGGTAAAACCTACAGATTAAAAGGTCAAGTGGTTGAAGGTGGTAAAAAATTAGAGTTACGTGGTTTTATTGGTGTAGCGGTTTTAGGTCGTAACCAAACTTGGATTCGTGCAAACTAATTTCAAGCCAAAATAAAAACTAAGAAAAAGCCTAGTTGATATTCAGCTAGGCTTTTTTTATATGGGAGCTTGAATGTTTCAGTTTTACTTTAAAGCTCGGTAAGCAGCTTCATCATAACCCACGACATAACCTTGCTCAGTTGCGAGTACCGGGCGTTTAATCAAACTGCTATGCGTTGTTAAGGCAGTGATTAAGTTTGTTTCATTTTCAAGCGCCGTTTGTTGTTCTTCTGCGCTCAGTTTGCGCCAAGTGGTGCCTTTTTTATTCAGGATGAGATCTTGTCCGACTTCATCTAGCCATTTTTTTACAGTTTCAGCATCAATGCCTTGTTTCTTGTAATCATGAAATTCATACGCCAGCCCCAGTTCATTGAGCAGGTCGAATGCTTTCTTCATTGAACTACAATTTTTGATGCCATAAATTTTAAGCATAAGATGATCATTCCATTTTCGATTGCTGGATAGCCTAGCGAAAATTATCTAGAAGCTCTAGAGGGGAATGAAAAGTATTAAAACTAAAAACCAATGAAATGTCATGAAATTGACATTTAGATTTGCCAATATGGTGCTATAGATTAGAATAACTTTATGATTAAAAATATGGATTTAATAGATCCAGAAAAAGAGAAAACCCGCATTTAATCATCCTGATCATGCGGGTCTCATTTCAACGTCCATTGTCACATCCTTGCAAAATAAGCGACTGAAGTCGTTTATTCTGTTTCATCCTACGGCGTCCTGTCCTTTCGTGTCATCCTGACCTATCCCTTTGCCGTGAAGCTATAATGCACTTAAAATACGTCTATAAAAATACACAAACGCGTCAAGTGCTGTAGGTTTTTGGATGGTATTGAGTGAACAAATGTTCACTCAAATAGGTTCGATTGATTAGATTTTATAATCAATAACCACTGGGGCATGGTCGCTGAACCAGGTTTCTTTGTAGACCCAGGCATTGACAGTACGCTCTTTCCAGCCTGGAGAACAGGCTTGGTAATCAATTCGCCAACCGACGTTTTTGGCACGGGCTTGTCCGCGGTTGGACCACCAAGAATAAAGTTCCGCTTCCTTACGCACTTCACGGAAAGTATCGACATAACCCAGATCATCATAAATATGATCGAGCCAAGCACGTTCATGCGGTAAACAGCCGGAAGATTTTTGATTGCCCGACCAGTTTTTAATATCAATGCGTTTATGCACAATGTTGTAATCACCGCAGACAATGACCGATTTATCTTCATCACGCCATTGTTTTAAAATGTCTTGATACTGATCTAAAAAGTGGTCTTTACGGGCTTGGGCTTCTTCACCGGATGAACCTGAAGGTAAATAAAGGGAACAGATATGAACCGGTTTTTCCAAACCCAAGTCAAATTCAGCAGAAATAAAGCGCCCTTGAGAATCGGCTAATTCAAAACCCAAACCGTCAGTCACTGACACAAAAGGCAAGCGGCTATAAATCGCAGTACCTGCATAGCCTGCACGTTCAGCAGGGAACAGGTGGGTGTACCAACCTTCAGGTCTAAATTTTTCAGTCCACTGCGCATGCGTGATCCGGCTTTCCTGCATGCAGATGACATCGGCATCTGACTGTTCCATCCATTCAAGTAAGCCTTTGGTCACTGATGAACGTAAGCCATTTACGTTAATTGAAACGACTCTTAGAATTTTTTGATCACTTGGATAGCTACTCTTTGGTATCATGCGCAAGTCTTACCTCTATTTATGAATTTTGGAGCACCTCATGACCTCGCCAGCTCAATTTAACCCTCAAGCTTTTATCGAACTTGCATTATCACGTGGTGTGCTTAAATTTGGTGAGTTTACTTTAAAATCGGGTCGTGTGAGTCCTTATTTTTTTAATGCGGGTTTGCTCAATGATGGTGAAGCTTTAACGTTATTGGCTTCAGGCTATGCCGATAAATTAATAACTTGCGATAATGTTGAAGTGATTTTTGGACCTGCGTATAAAGGCATTCCATTTGTCGCTGCGACTGCTGTGGCATTGTCACAAAATCATGGCGTGAGCGTACCTTGGGGCTTTAACCGTAAAGAAGCTAAAGATCATGGTGAAGGTGGCGTGCTTGTTGGTGCTTCTGTTGAAGGTAAAAAAGTCTGGATCATTGATGATGTAATCACAGCGGGTACTGCGATTCGTGAAGTGGTCACTGTTCTTAAAAATGCCGGTGCGCAAATTGCAGGTGTGTTGGTTGCGTTAGACCGTCAAGAAAAAGGTCAAGGTAACTTGTCTGCAATCCAAGAAGTGCAAAAAGAACTCGAAATTCCAGTTCATGCGCTCATTACCATGAAAGATTTGATGGACTTTTTAGATGCTAAAGGTGACAAAGACGCTTTAGCGAAAATGGAAGCTTACCGTGTGAAATATGGTATTTAATGCTTAGATAGTTGAGAAGGGGGAAGCCAAGTGCTTCCTTTTTTATGATTTTAAGAAAGTGATCAATTATTAAAAAAACTCAAATGAAAAAGTGGGTTAGATTTGGTTCAATATTGGGAGATATTCATGACATTATTAGCGCTATTGTTTGGGAATACCCAGATTCAGTTTCTTTAGAGATCTTGCAATTCACAAAATTTAAATAAAAATTTAGTAAACTAAAAAAACTGAAATAAAACTTGGAATGATTTATTTAATTCTAGCGTGTATGCGAAGCAGTGTTTTAAACTCCAATAAAAAGGTCAACCTTCTTCAGAATAAATTAATTTCTATTTTAGATTTTTTGAATAAAAAACAGTTAAAAATTGCTGACTGTTAAAATTAATTATACAAAATGCATCTTGTTATCAGGTAAAAATAGTTGATTTTTCATCTATTTTTTTAACGGGTATAATTTTATGCATTAAGAGTATGAAATTTTTATAAATAAAAAAATTAAATTAAACAATATCTTATTTTTAGTTTAAAGCCTCAAAAACCCCCATTCAAACTTATTCGAATAAGTCAAAACTTACATAGATAAATGATTTTTATAAAACAAATTAATGTTAATTGTGTCATATATTTGTTTATTTAAGCTAATAAATTGGTATTTTTTGTGATAGATCATTTAACCATTAAAGTGATTTAATTTGCTTACAAACCAACAGTCAATACAAAAAAGAGGACTTTATCTAGACGTTGATGCTCTCATTCTTTTTGCAAAACATACTCGGAGAAGTGAATGAAGAGAGAGGGAGTTAACTTTAAAAGAGATTTAATCTCAAAATAAGCAATATAAGTTATGCAATAGATGTAGCTGTTACTAAATAAAATTTATTTATTGAAAATAATTTTAATGGCACCAATAAATTAAAGGGGTTAAGTCATGACAAAAAAGTACAATAAATTTTTATCTGCTACTGCAGATTTTAATTTAGAAAATTCTCCATATTATTGGATCACTCAAGTGCATGCTCAATATATACAAAATGTTGATCATGCATTAAAAAAATATGGTTTAGATAATTCTCGTCGTCGTATTTTACTGGCTTTAAAATCTAAAAATAAAGCGAGCGTATCTGATCTATCAGAAATGGTGATTTCTAAAATGTCGACAACCACCAAAATTGTTTACCGTTTAAAAGATGAAGGGTTGGTGGATACCTATTGTTGTGAAGATGATGGTCGAATTACTCGAGTTTTATTAACCGAGAAAGGACAGCAAATGATCCAAAAGATTAATGACCTGAGTCACATCGTTCTGGAAAAATCTTTTGATGGTTTAACACCCTTACAAATTGAAAAAATGTTAGAAAATCTTAAGCATATTTTCAAAAACCTAGCCCATTAAACTAAATTGAATCAAAAGAAGTTTAGAATTGTTTGCTGATTTATTTTTGTTTTAGAGGGATATGTATAATCCAATTTCACGTCAGGAAAAGAGGATATATTTTATATAACTCATCTTGGTCGTTATTGGATGGATTTGGCATGAGAATTTCTTCTTACTCAGATTTAAAAATAATCAGGAAAGAATATAAAAGATCAGCCCTATAAAAATAAAAATGCTGATCCTTTATGTGTATGACTTAATCAAATTCACGGAACACTCATTAGAGATTAGTTAAGCAATATAAATAATCGATAAAAAATCCGTTGCTATTATTTTTTATAACAGGCTCATTGTTGTAATTTTTTATATGGAATGTGTTAAGTGCAGAGTCTAAAATATTAACTTATTCAAAAGTTTAATTTGGAATATTTTTATCATAAATTTTTAATGTTTTTTTTTTGGTTTTCACAGCATTTATATTTGGAACTGTTTAGAAATTCTGCCGATGAAATTTGGCATATTTTTGTTATTTAAAGGGTTACTATACTTCCGTATAAATAAGTCATCTGGACCGATCATTTTCAGGCATTGCCGAATAAATTTACACTATCAAATGAGTCATAAATAACTCACTGAACCCCGATCGCTTATACAAAACCTACTCAATTTGTTCATCACACTTTTTACATTCCAACATCACGCCAAACTTCTCTTTCCGTCCTTGCTCCGTGATCACCCAAGGGCGGTTTTGCCAGGGTGGATTATGCCGGACATGCTGTGCATGACCACAGGCTAGGTCTGCGACCCAGTGACCTTCCTCATCCAAATGAAAACCAATAATTGCTTGTTGCATCAACTGCTCCTGAAACCACTTTATACAATCATATAAAAGCTTTACCAAAATTGAGAAAAAAGAAAGATTAAACTCCGTTATACTTTTCCCAATTTAAAAATACATGAGCAGATCGATATGCGCGTACTTGTTGTGATGGATCCCATCGAAAATGTAAACCTGAAAAAGGATTCCTCTATGGCGATGCTTTGGGCAGCCAGCCGTCGTGGACATGAGCTGGGTTATGCATTACAGCAAGATTTATATATCGAACAAGGGAAGGCATTTGGTCGAATTTCACCGTTGCAAGTGTTTGAAGACTACAACCATTACTTTGAATTGGGTGAAAAGAAAAAAGAATCGATTGCAGATTATGACGTGGTGTTGATGCGTAAAGACCCACCGTTCGACATGAACTTTGTCTATACCACTTATATTCTGGAACAGGCAGAACGTGAAGGTGCATGGATTATCAACAAGCCGCAAAGCCTGCGTGACTGTAATGAAAAATTATTCGCCACTCAGTTCCCTGAACTTCAGGTTCCTACTTTAGTCACCTCCCAAGAAAGTTTGATTCGAGAGTTTCTGAAAGAACAGGTAGATGTGATTGTAAAACCACTTGATGGTATGGGCGGTACAGGCATTTTCCGTTTATATCAAGATGGCATAAATATTGGTTCTACTATTGAAATGCTGACCCATAATGGTACTCAACCGATTATGGCACAGCGTTATATCCCCGAAATTGTTGAGGGGGATAAACGTATTTTAATGATTAATGGTGAACCTGTACCTTACTGTTTGGCACGTATCCCTCAAAATGGCGAAGTGCGTGGCAACTTGGCAGCAGGTGGTTTAGGTCAAGCACGTCCATTAAGTGAAAATGATAAAGCCATTGCTGCAAAAGTCGGTCCTTATCTCAGAGAAAAAGGTCTGGTTTTTGTCGGTTTGGATGTGATTGGTAATTACGTGACAGAAATCAATGTCACTAGCCCAACCTGTATTCGTGAAATTGATGATCAATTTGGGACATCTATTGCGGATGATTTATTTGATGTTTTAGAAGCAGGTCAAAAATAGGCCAGGTTTGATCAATGAAAATAACTCTAAACAAGATCAAAAGTTTTTTCAAGATGAGCGCACACAAGTTGCGCTCAATGAAATTAAAATCTTAGAAAGTAGGTAAGTGATATGCGACGGAGCCTCCGGTAGTGCAAACTAAATAACGGCAAAAGTGACAAGATACTTTTACGTTTATTTAATGGAATCATTACGAAATAAAAAGGAGTCCAATGTGGGCTCTTTTTTTAGCGAAGCTTCTAGGGCAGGAGGGTATTAAATTGATCAGCGGATCAAAAAAAAGGGCACAAAATTGGATAAAAAATGCATAAAATTGTATATTTTTCGTCGATTAATAATAAAACTAGTTTAAACTTTTAAATCTGTAGAAAAAAACAATGAAGTGCCTGTTGAAAAAAAGTAAATAACCTTTCACGGTTATACGTTTGTGATTACAATTGATCGCTTAAAATCGAATTTCGTTATCCATATTTTAGAATTGAAGAATTAGACTGTGACTGAAGCAACGCAAACAAAGCCCAAACATGTCATGATGATGGCCGCAGGTACTGGCGGGCATGTTTTTCCAGCACTCGCTGTTGCTAAAGAATTACAGCAACAAGGGGTACAGGTGTCTTGGCTTGCAACGCCAGCAGGCATGGAAAATCGTCTGTTAAAAAATCACAATATTCCAATTTATCAAATTGATATTCAAGGTGTACGTGGCAACGGTGTTGTGCGTAAATTATTGGCACCTTTAAAAATTTTAAAAGCAACTTTAAGTGCTATGCGCTATATGAAGCAGCTAAATATTGATGCTGTTGCAGGTTTTGGGGGGTATGTTGCAGGTCCGGGTGGCCTAGCTGCGCGTGCCTTAGGTATTCCGGTCATTATCCATGAGCAAAATGCGATTGCAGGTTTTACCAATACCCAATTATCCCGTATTGCTAAAACTGTGTGTCAGGCTTTTCCAGATACTTTCGCCGAAAGTGCAAAAATTGTGACCACAGGCAATCCTGTGCGCAAGGAAATTACTGAAATTTTAAATCCGTCTTGGCGTTATCAAGAACGTGAAAAAGCGGCGAAGCCTTTACAAATTTTAATTGTCGGTGGCTCATTAGGTGCACAAGCATTAAATGAACGTGTGCCGGAAGCATTGAAACAACTTGATGTGCCTATGCAGGTATTCCATCAGTGTGGTCAAAACCATCAGGATGCAACGCAAGCACGTTATAGTGATGCACCTGCAACCTTGCAAGTTGAAGTTCAGCCGTTTATTGAAGATATGGCTAAAGCCTATTCAGATGCTGATTTAATTATTTGCCGTGCGGGCGCATTAACCGTCACTGAAATTGCAACTGCGGGTGTGGCTGCGGTTTTTGTTCCACTGCCAAGTGCCGTGGATGACCATCAAACCGCAAATGCCAAATTCCTTGCGGGTATCAATGCTGCGAAAATTTGTCCGCAAGCCAGCATGACTGTGGATAGTCTAAAAGAATTGCTAACACCACTGATGAATCGCCAATTGCTGTCAGAAATGGCAGTCAAAGCACGTCAAAAAGCACAACCTGATGCAACCCAGCATGTGGTTCGTTTAATTCAAGAATTGTAAATTAGAGTGATATATGTCTCCATCTACTCCTGCTGAGCAAGCAAAAAAATTAATTAAAGTGCCTGAAATGCGCCGTATCAAACACATTCATTTTGTAGGGATTGGTGGTGCTGGTATGTGTGGCATCGCGGAAGTGCTCAAAAACCAAGGCTATAAAGTTTCTGGTTCAGACATCAAAGCGTCTAAAACGACTGCGCAACTTGAAGAAAATGGTATCAAAGTTTATATCGGTCATACGGCTGAAAATATCAAAGATGCCAATGTACTGGTCGTATCTACAGCAATTGATCCAGAAAACCCGGAAATCAAGGCAGCGATTGAAACCCGTATTCCTGTGGTTCGTCGTGCTGAAATGTTGGGTGAATTGATGCGTTACCGTCACGGTATCGCAGTGGCAGGTACACATGGTAAAACCACCACTACAAGTCTCATCACTTGTATGTTGGCGGAAGAAAACATGGATCCGACCTATGTGATCGGTGGTTTGCTGAATCGTACCGGTGTGAATGCTGCACTCGGTGCGAGCCGTTATATTGTGGCTGAAGCGGATGAATCTGATGCTACCTTCTTGCATTTGCATCCAATGGCGGCAGTTGTGACCAATATCGATGCCGATCATATGGACACTTATGGCGGTAGCTTCGATGTATTGAAAGATACTTTTGTACAATTCTTACAAAAACTTCCATTCTATGGTTTGGCAGTGGTTTGTGGCGATGATGCCAATGTCCGTGAAATCATGCCGCGTATTGGCCGTCCACTTTTAACCTATGGTTTTAACGAAGATAATGACATCCGTGCGGTCGATGTTGATCAAGACGGTATGCGCACTCACTTTACCGTGCTGCGTAAAAATCGTGAACCACTTCGTGTCACTGTAAACCAGCCGGGTCTGCATAATGTACTCAATGCCTTGGCAGCGATTGGGATCGCAACCGATGAAGGTGTTTCTGACGGCGCAATCTGCCGTGCATTGGAAGGTTTTAGTGGGGTAGGTCGCCGCTTCCAGGTACAAGGTGAATTTGAACTTGATGGTGGTAATGTCAAACTGGTCGATGACTACGGTCATCATCCTAAAGAAGTGGAAGCAACGATTAAAGCTGCGCGTCAAAGCCATCCTGATCGTCGCTTGGTGATGATGTTCCAGCCACACCGCTTCACGCGTACCCGTGACTGCTTCGATGACTTCGTCGATGTGTTGTCGCAAGTCGATCAATTGTTATTGCTGGAAGTGTATCCTGCCGGTGAAAAACCGATTGTCGGCGCGGACAGTCGCAGCTTGGCGCGTAGCATTCGTTTACGTGGCGATGTTGAGCCGATTTTGGTTGATCCTGTGGAAGGCAATTTACAAAATGCGGTGCAAAAAGTGTTACAAGCGAATGACTTGTTATTAACGCAAGGCGCAGGTAATGTGGGGGCTATCTCGATTGAGCTTGCACAAAATAAATTGTATTTAAAATAATCACTTTATGTGATTTTGAATTTGATTGTTCAGTTATAAAGTTTAAGGATATAAACGTGGCAAATGCTTCAGAATTCGGCAAAGTTGCCGTGTTGCTTGGTGGTAAATCGGCTGAGCGCGAGGTTTCTCTAGATAGTGGTAAAGCTGTACTTGAAGCATTGGTGCGCTCGGGTGTAAATGCAGAAGCTTTTGACCCGCAAGAACGTAGCGTGACTGAACTGGTCAACTATGACCGTGCATTTATTGTGTTGCACGGTCGTGGCGGAGAAGATGGTCAAATTCAAGGTGCATTGGAATGGTTGAATCTTCCATATACCGGTACCGGTGTACAAGGTTCCGCCATTGGTATGGATAAAGTCAAAACCAAGCAGGTGTGGCAAGGTTCAGAACTGCCTACTGCACCTTACCGTATTGTGACCAAAGATTCTGATTTGAATGCTGTTGTAGACAGTATCGGCTTGCCATTCATTATCAAACCGGTACATGAAGGCTCAAGTATCGGTATGAGCAAAGTTGAACATATTGAAGACTTTGCGCTAGCGATTGAAAAAGCCACTGAACATGATGCAGTAGTGATGGCTGAAAAATGGATTAGCGGTCGTGAGTTCACGATTGTAATTCTGAATGGTCAGGCGCTTCCTGTGATTCGTCTTGAGCCACCAAAAGATGTGGCTTTCTACGATTATGAAGCCAAATACAATCGTAACGATGTGCAGTATGGCATTCCTTGCGGTCTATCGGAAGATGATGAAAAACGTTTACAAGCCTTGTCTTTACGCGCTTTCCAAGCCGTTGGTGCAAGCGGTTGGGGACGTATTGATGCGATGCAGGATGAACATGGCAACTTCTGGTTGTTAGAAGTGAACACAGTTCCAGGCATGACCAGCCATTCATTGGTACCTAAAGCTGCGAAAGCGGTGGGGTATAGCTTTGATGAGCTTTGCGTTGCCATTTTGGAACAAACTTTGACAGGTGTGGCTCACTAAACTATGGCTCAACTTCCTGCTTCAATGCGCCGTAAACGAGCAGCAATCACATCAATACATGACAAGCCACCAACGCGTAAGGAAAAGCTTGCGAATGTCGGTGGCTGGTTATTATTGCTGGTTGCACTCATGGTATTGGCTGTAGGGGTCTATGGTTTATATACAGTCATGACCGATGCACATGTCGCGGAACTCAATGTTGTGGGTACGCGTTCAGACGCAGAAAATAGTCAGGTCATGAAGCATGTTACGCCAGCAGTAACAGCGAATTATTTTACCTCTGATTTGGAACAAATTCGAGATCAGGCGCTAGAGTTGTCTTGGGTCGATCGCGTGGTGGTCTCGCGTGCGTGGCCCAATTCAATTCGGGTACGGGTGATGCCACGTCATGCCATTGCGCGTTGGGGAACTGGACGACTGTTGAGCGATAGTGGCGATATTTTTGCAGAAGTGATTCCGCAAAATAATCAAAAATTACCCTTGCTGCACGGTCCGGCTTCTCAATCCAAAATGATGATGCGTCGCTACAATGAAATTAATCAGTTATTCCTGCCGGTCAATGTTCGTTTAAAAGAATTATATTTAACAGAACGTATGACCTGGTTTATGCAGTTTGATTCGGGTTTACGCATTATTGTGGACCAAGATCAGACCATGAGTAAACTTCAACGCTTGAGTCATCTGGCACAAAGTGATTTAAAACCAGTTTGGTCTAAAATTTCGTCAATTGACTTACGTTATCGAAATGGATTGGCGATACAATGGAAGAATTCAGCACCACCTAATATTGTAAATGGTCATTTTGTTGTAACGATTGATGACACAAGCATTGCAGATGTAAGAACGGTAAAGCCATAATTGAGCGGCTTTATATAAAATAGAGGCTTATGGCCATAAATTAACCAAACATGTAATGGTAGTAGTAGATAATGAATGAAGCTGTTCCCTCGGTTGTTGCGATTGACATTGGGACACACAAAGTTTCAGTTTTGATTGGTAAGGTACATGCGCCAGACAATATCCAAGTGATTGGGATGGCAACAGCTCGTAACCGAGGCATGAATAAAGGGAAAATTGTAAGTCTCGATAAAGTCATCACTGCAATTAAAAATGCCGTACAAGAAGCAGAAGATATGGCTGAATGCCGGGTGCATTCCGCTTGGATTTCGATTCCAAGTGCAGAATTAAAAAGCTTTTATGCATCAGGTCGCACACCCATTGAAAATAGCGACCATACAATTACAACAAGTGAAGTTGTACGTGCGTTAGAGTTGGCTAAAGCCAGTCATTTGACCTCTGACCACTATTTGGTGAGTGCAGTACCGTTAGGCTTTGAATTGGATGATTCGGCAGAATGGGTACAAAATCCGATTCGCATGTCTGCACATAGTATGATCGGACATTATCAGTTGATGATGCTGCCGATCAGTACCATGCAGAATCTGGATCGTGCGCTTAAAGGTGCCAATATTGGTGTCGAGAAAATGGTGGTGTCCTGTTTGGCAACTGCTGAAGCAAGTCTACTCAAAGATGAAAAGGAGTATGGCGCATGCTTAGTGGATATTGGTGCGGGTACGACCAATATTGCAGTCTATCTAGATGGTCGTCTGGCATTGACGCATACTTTGCAACGTGGTGGTGAGCATGTTACGCGTGACATTGCAGCAGTCTTGCAAACCACGACGGAAGAAGCGGAACGAATTAAGTTATTGTATGGTTGTGTTGATCTGAAAGTGGTGAAACCCGATCATATGATTCAATTCCAGGGCATTGATGGTCCACAAACCATCAGTCGTATTGAATTGGCAGAAATTATTATTGCGCGTTATGAAGAAATTTTGACTCAAGTTCATCAAGAGTTACAACGCAACGGTGCAATTCATGGTTTATATCATGGTGTGGTACTAACAGGTGATGCAAGCCAAATCGAAGGAATGGTGAATCTGGCACGTCAGATGTTAGGGGTTTCAGCACATTTGGGAAATCCACCGGTACAGGTATATGCTGAAGAGCAAAATCAGGCTGCTTTGCGTCGTTCGCAATATGCAACAGCAGCAGGATTATTGATGTTTAGTCAAAGTGACACGCAAGATACTATTGTAGAATCTACGGATCCTGAAAAACTGTCTGTTTTTAAGCGAGTAGGTCGAGCATGGTCGGCATTAAATAATCAGTTAAAATCGATATTTTAAGTTGAATTTATTGGGAATATTGTTAGGAAGTTGTACGTCTAACGGCTTGGACTTGACAAGCGTGTAGTTGAACAGCATCCTAAAACATAATTTTTTATTAAGATCAAGGCAGTATACGGGCTTAAGTGACTGCCAATTACGAATTAGGAAATCCAAAGGTCATGGCCTCATTTGAATTTTTAGAAGATGATCAAAACGATAGCAACGGTCAAGCCCGTTTCACTGTGTTTGGTGTAGGTGGTGCTGGTGGTAATGCTGTACAACATATGCTTGAGTCAGATATTCAGGGTGTAAAATTTGTTTGTGCCAATACGGATAAACAAGCTTTAGATCGTATGAATGCCCAATTCAAAATCCAGTTAGGCGAGCAAAGCACGCGTGGTTTGGGTGCAGGGGCAAATCCTCAAGTGGGTCAAACTGCTGCTGAAGAAAGCCGTGAAATCATTCGCCAACATCTGGAAGGTACAGACATGGTGTTTGTGACTGCTGGTATGGGCGGTGGTACAGGTACCGGTGCTGCGCCAGTGGTTGCTGAAATTGCCAAAGAAATGGGCATTTTGACAGTCGGTGTGGTGACTACGCCTTTCAACTTTGAAGGGAAACGTCGCCAGCAATCAGCTGAAAAAGGCATTGAAGCTTTAGAAGCACATGTTGATTCTTTAATCATTATTCCTAACCAGCGTTTGCTTAAAGTATTCCGCGATATTTCAATGAAAGACGCGTACAAAAAAGCAGACGATGTATTGCTTAATGCAGTACGTAGTATCTTTGATCTTGTGGTTCGCCCAGGTCACATCAACCTTGACTTTGCCGATTTGAAAACTGCCATGAGTACTCGTGGTTATGCCATGATGGGTGTGGGTTCAGGTCGTGGTGAAACACGTGCCCGTCAGGCGGCTGAACAAGCGATTCGTAGTCCATTGCTAGATAACGTAACTATCATGAATGCCAAAGGTATTTTGATTAACGTGACCGGTGGTGATGATGTGACTTTCGGTGAAATTGAAGAAATTACCGATGTAGTCAATCAAATTGTCGATTTGGATGAAGGTCAAGTATTCTACGGAACTGTATTTGATCCAGATGCTCGCGATGAACTGAGTGTAACCGTGATTGCAACAGGTTTAACCCGTAATTCAGCAGATTCTGCTGATACGGTGAAACGTCCATCTGCACAGTCTGCAACACGTCCTGCAAATAATCATGTTGCGCATGCTGTGGTTGAAGATGATGATGTGCCAGCCATTCAGCGTCAACAAAATGAAGCCGGTACAACTGCTGCTCCAGCAGTGGGTACAGCACGTCCATCACCAATGAGCATTCAAGATTACTTGAAAAATCAGCAACGTAAATAAACTTTATTTTTAAAGTTTTAGTTGGTGTGTTTACAAAAGGTAGTAGCAATACTACCTTTTTGTTTTTTAACAATGGCTAAATATGCTAACGTATAGCGGTTTGATGAGCAGATGATAGAAAAAACATGTTGAAACAACGAACCCTAAAACGTGTCGTGAAAGCGAGCGGTATCGGTCTTCATAGTGGGCAAAAAGTCTTGATTAACTTTGTGCCACACCATGTGGATGGGGGAATTGTATTTCGACGTATCGATTTAGATCCACCTGTGGATATTCAAGCCAATGCCATGCTGATTCAAGAGGCATTCATGTGCTCTAACTTGGTTCAGGAAAATGCCAAAGTCGGTACTATTGAACATGTCATGAGTGCGATTGCAGGGTTAGGCATTGATAATTTGATTATCGAAGTCTCTGCCTCAGAAGTGCCGATTATGGACGGTAGTGCCGGCCCATTTATTTACTTGCTAATGCAAGGGGGGTTGGCTGAACAAAATGCGCCGAAAAAATTTATAAAAATTTTAAAACCGGTTGAAGCTTTGATTGATGATAAACGTGCTGTGTTCCGTCCGCACGAAGGTTTCCAGCTCAACTTCACCATTGATTTTGATCACCCTGCATTTAAAAAAGAATACCAGTCCGCAACCATTGACTTTTCAACTGAAACTTTTGTTTATGAAGTCAGTGGAGCACGCACTTTTGGTTTTATGAAAGATTTAGACTATCTGAAAGCCAATAATCTAGCGTTAGGTGCAAGCTTGGAAAATGCGATTGGAGTAGACGAAACAGGCGTGGTGAATGAGGAAGGACTTCGTTTCTCGGATGAGTTTGTACGCCACAAAATTTTAGATGCAGTTGGGGATTTATACCTACTGGGGCATCAAATTATTGCAAAGTTTGATGGCTATAAATCGGGTCATGCCTTAAATAATCAATTATTACGCAATGTTAAAAGCGATCCAACCAATTACGAAATTGTAACATTTGATGACGAAACGCAATGTCCAATTTCTTATGTGAGTGTGACATAAGTCATTGTCTCTTAATGCTAGTGTTATAATATAACAAATGTGTTTGTTAAACAGTTCACAGAATTTTTGACTGATTTCAAAGACATCAAAGTGTCGGTTACTTTTTATTGCTTGCCAAACGTAGCATTGCTTGGCTAAGCTTAGGGTCGCTCACAAAGTCAGCAGCACCACGAATTAAATCTTGGGTATCTGGACTAAGGGATCTGGTCAGAGATTCAGGCTTGAGGGGTGTTTGGGTTTGAATTCTTAAACGAACTTGCAGTTTATGCAAATCTTTAAATTCAGACAATTGTAATAATTGGGCTATATATTGCTTTTGAAGATATGCCAGTTGACTAATCATAGCTTGATTTGCACCGGTAATCGTCAAAATGCCATTTTCATAACATACAACTTGCCATTGCTCTGGTTGGGGCAATAGCGGTTGAACAAGTTTTGTAAGTTTCTGCCATGCAGCAACTTGTGTAGAGAGAAACGTAAAGTTTCCTGTTTTTAAGTGTTTTCTTGTTTGTTGAAAGAGCTTTACCGGTTCAGACATACATTGTTCCTTCATATTTGTGTCTTATCTTATGCGCTCCTTTCAGTAGATATCAAGGAAGAGATCACGCAAGGACATTGACTAAGAACAGTTAAAAGAGGTTTTTTATGCATACGCGACGTATTTTATTAGCGTTTTCATTGGCAGCATCTGCTGCATCTGTAGCTTTTGCTGATTTAGTAGAACTAAATTCTAATGACGTATCAACAGATCGTCTTGAACAATTGACCCGTACTTTAGCGCAAGGGTCTTATGCAGAATCAAATGATATTGATCTTCCTGCTGAAACCAAAATGAGCGTTAAATTACGTGAAAAAACTGTTGAATTGAACAATGAATCGCTCGCCAAAAAATACGGTTCGAGCACCTCTAAAAGCTATTCTAACAATGCTTACTCTTGGTTGGTAGCCCATCCTCTTCCTGACATGAAACGCGTTAGCTCATCTTATGGTGGTCGTACCATGGGTGGACGTGCGGAAAACCATTCAGGTTTAGATATGTCTGCACCGAGTGGTACTGCTATTTATGCAACTGGCCCCGGTGTAGTTACCAAATCTGGTTGGGGCACTGGTTATGGTCAGTATGTGGAAATTAACCACGGCAATGGCTACCTGACTCGCTATGCACATGCTTCCCGTCTGATTGCGCGTGTCGGTGATCGGGTGCAAGCCGGTGAGCATATTGCCAATGTAGGCTGTACTGGTCGTTGTACCGGTCCGCATTTACATTATGAAGTAGTTAAAGACGGTGAGCGTAAAAACCCTTCAGCATATTTAGCGATGTTGCCATAAGATTGAGTATGACAAATTCTTAAAACCCATTCTGTCGATTTTAATTTAAAGAGTTGTAACGATCGTTAAAGAGTGTGGTAATTCATTTAAAGAGTAGAGTAAAAAGCCGCTATAACTTTTAAGTCTTATATTATCACTGTACAGAATACTTATATTATCACTGTACAGAATACTTATTGTATAAAAAACCGCCTTTATTGGCGGTTTTTTGTTTTATTGCGTAAAGAATGGTCAATAGGTATTTATTATCTAAATAATAGTGCTATTCCGTATTCAGCTGTAGCAATAACTGAAGCCTTCTAAAGTATGGTACATATAGAGAATATAAATAGGCTCAAGGAATAGGTGGAATATGGCGTTTTATGGTGATACTGACGCGCAAGAAACCCAAGAATGGCAAGATGCTTTTGACTCGGTTTTACAACACATGGGAACGGAGCGAGCGGCATTTTTATTAGAAAAACTCTATCAACGCGCAATTGCTACTCATGTTCCCATTCAGCGTCTAAATACTCCTTATCTCAATACCATTTCGGTTGAAGAAACTCCGGCAATGCCGGGCGATCAGGATATGGAGCGTCGTATTCGCGCCCTGATTCGCTGGAATGCTTTGGCGATGGTACTACGTGCCAATAAAACCGGTGATGATCTGGGTGGTCACTTGGCAAGTTTTGCATCTTCAGCAACCTTGTATGATGTTGGTTTTAACCACTTCTTTCGTGCCAATAGCGACCACTTTGGTGGCGACATGATTTATTACCAAGGACATTGTGCCCCTGGTATTTATGCACGTTCATTCCTTGAAGGTCGTTTGACTGAAGATCAACTGAATAATTTCCGCCGTGAAGTGGGTGGCAATGGTTTGCCAAGTTATCCGCATCCGTACTTGATGCCGGATTATTGGCAGTTCCCGACCGTATCCATGGGTCTGGGTCCAATCATGTCGATTTATCAGGCGCATATTCAAAAATACCTGATGAACCGCAGCCTGATTAAAGAAGAAGACCGTAAAGTCTGGGCTTATCTCGGTGATGGTGAGATGGATGAGCCAGAAAGTACAGGTGCGATTTCACTTGCTGGTCGTGAAAAGCTGGATAACCTGGTATGGGTTGTGAACTGTAACTTACAACGCCTGGATGGTCCGGTACGTGGTAACGGTAAAATCATTCAGGAACTTGAATCTTTATTCCGTGGTGCCGGCTGGCGCGTAATTAAAGTCGTGTGGGGTCGTCATTGGGATCCATTACTTGCCAAAGATGAATCGGGTGCTTTAAAAGCCGTGATGGAAGAAGCGGTCGATGGTGATTATCAGCGTTATCAGGTGAAAGGTGGTGCATATACCCGTGCTCACTTCTTTGGCAAATATCCGGAAGCTGAAGAGCTGGTGAAAAACTTAAGCGATGAAGATATTGATAATCTGAACCGCGGTGGTCACGATCCATACAAAGTCTATGCTGCATATGCTGAAGCGATGAAATCGACAGGTCAGCCCACAGTTATCTTAGCCAAGACTGTAAAAGGCTATGGTTTGTCTGAAGAAATTGAAGCGGTCAATAAAACCCACCAAATCAAGAAAATGCAGCTTGAATCACTCAAGTATGTACGTAACCGTTTCAACTTGCCATTTACCGATGAGCAGCTTGAAGAAGTGCCATTCTATCGTCCAAGTGAAAACTCGCCTGAAATTAAATACATGAAGGCGCGTCGTGAAGCATTGGGTGGCTATCTGCCTGCACGTCGTAAAGACAGTGAAGTTTTGGCAATTCCAGAACTTTCAGTATTTGATGCGGTATTAAAAGGTTCAAATGGCAAACAGCAATCAACTACCATGGTCATGGTTCGCTTAATTTCAGCACTACTGAAAGAAAAAGCAATTAAAGACCGCGTGGTTCCGATTGTACCAGATGAAGCCCGTACTTTTGGTCTGGAAGGTATGTTCCGTCAGTTGGGTATTTATGCCGCACATGGTCAGAAATACACGCCTGAAGACCAAGAACAGCTGATGAACTATCGTGAAGCCAAAGATGGTCATATGTTGCAAGAAGGAATTAACGAAGCCGGTGCGATGAGCGCATGGGCGGCGTTAGGCACTAGTTATTCAACCAATAACCTGCCAATGATTCCAATGTACATGTACTACTCGATGTTCGGTTTCCAGCGTATTGGTGATATCGCATGGGCAGCCGGTGATGCACAGGCACAAGGTTTCTTGCTGGGTGCAACTGCGGGTCGTACTACATTGAACGGTGAAGGTTTGCAGCATCAGGATGGTCATTCGCACATTCTGGCGAATACTATTCCGAACTGTGTGTCTTATGATCCATGTTTCGGTTATGAACTTGCGGTCATCGTACACGATGGTTTGCAACGCATGTATGTCAATCAGGAACGTGTGTTCTATTACCTGACCGTCATGAACGAAAACTATGAGCATCCTGAAATGCCGCAAGGTGTGGAAGAAGGCATCAAGCGTGGTATGTATCTGCTTGAACAGGATGATAAAGCCACTGTTCAGCTGATGGGTTCCGGTGTGATTCTTCGTGAAGTGATTAAAGCAGCGAAAATCTTACGTGATGAATACCAGATTCACTCGAACGTGTGGAGTGTGACCAGCTTCAATGAACTGGCACGTGATGGCATGGCTTGTGAAGAATACAACCGCCTGCATCCATTGGCTGAAGAAGCGAAGGAATCTTGGGTGTCTCAACAGTTGCGTGAAACTGATGGTATTGTGGTTTCTGCAACCGATCATATGCGTGCATACAGCGAACAAATACGTGCCTATCTTCCAGACAACCGTCCATTCGTAGCCTTGGGTACCGATGGTTATGGTCGTTCTGATACGCGTGGAAATTTGCGTAGTTACTTCGGTGTGGATGCCGCGCACATTGTGGTGGCAACCTTGAAGAAATTAGCCGATGAAGGCGAAGTGGATGCGCGTTTAGTCAAAGATGCGATTTCAAGCTTTGAGCTAGATACTGATCGTCCTGTCGCTTGGGCCCCTCAAGCACATCCTGAAGTTCAGGCAGTTGCAGACTATAAAGAACAATCAGGTGAGGAGAACTAAGCATGCAAATCAAAACACCTGATATTGGGGTAGATAAAGCCACCGTTGCAGAAATTTTAATCAAAGTGGGCGATACCGTTGCTGTTGATGACAGTCTGGTCTTGCTGGAATCGGACAAAGCCTCTGTTGAAGTGCCTAGCACTTCGGCAGGTGTGGTGAAAAGCATTCTGGTTAATCAGGGCGATGAGGTCACTGAAGGTGTAGCCTTAATCGAGCTTGAATCAGAAGATGCGTCCAATACAGTAACTGAAATTCAACAGGCAGATGCTTCACAAAAAACCTCGGAAAATACCCCGACCTCACTGCCTGATCAGGAAATTATGCAGGAACTGGCATCGTATCAGCCGAGTACTTCTCAGACATCTACATCGAGCAGCATTGTCGAAGTACAAGTCCCTGACATTGGCGTTGAAAAAGCGTTGGTAGGCGAAATTTTGGTACAAGTAGGCGATGTCATTGACGTTGACCAGAGCATTGTCGTGGTTGAATCAGACAAAGCGACTGTAGAAGTGCCAAGTTCAGTTTCAGGTATTGTGGAAAGCGTTGAAGTTCATGAAGGCGACACCGTAAAAGAAGGTGTGGTGCTGATTAAAGTGAAAGTTGCGGGTACAACTCAGGCTAAAACTGCTGTTGAAGCTCCAAAAGCAGAAACTGTACACGCTGCCGTAGCGAAATCTGAGCCTGTGGCAGAAGCTGTTCCAGCTCAAAGCGGTGCAATTGAAATTACCGTGCCTGATCTGGGTGTGGACAAAGCCACCGTTGCTGAAATTTTAGTGAAAGTTGGTGACACGGTTGAAGCAGATCAAAGCATCATTGTGGTTGAATCTGATAAAGCCACTGTGGAAGTGCCAAGCTCAACGGCCGGTGTGATTAAAGCCATTCACGTTGAACTGGGCCAAAGCGTCAGCCAAGGCGTGGCTTTGGTGACCATTGAAGGCAAAGTGAAGGCAGCCGCTCAAGCTGCACCTGCTGCAAAAGCAGAAGCTAAACCAGAAGCTGCTCCTGCTAAATCAGCGCCAGTGGTACAAGCACAAGCTCCAGTCGTTGCATCAGGTTCTGATAAGTTGACCAAAGAGCAAAGTGCGGCAAATGCCAAAGTCTACGCCGGTCCTGCGGTACGTAAATTGGCACGTGAATTGGGTGTGGTGTTATCTCAAGTGAAAGCGTCTGGTGCACATGATCGCTTGATGAAAGAAGATGTGTTTGCTTATGTGAAAACACGTTTAACAACACCTCAAGCAGCGCCTGTTGCACAGGCTGTAGCACAAGTTTCTGGCTTGCCTAAACTTCCTGATTTTAGTGCTTTTGGCGGTACTGAAGAAAAAGCCATGACACGCTTGCAACAGGTTTCTGTTCCGCAATTGTCATTGAATAACTTCATTCCTCAAGTCACGCAGTTTGATGCAGCCGATATTACCGAGCTTGAGGCTTGGCGTGGCGAGTTGAAAGGCAACTTTAAGAAAGAGGGCATTAGCCTGACCATTTTGGCTTTCATTGCCAAAGCCTTGGCGCATCTTTTAAAAGAGGAGCCCTATTTTGCAGGTCATTTGGCTGATGATCAGAAATCAGTATTGCTGCGCAATGAAATCCATATGGGGATTGCAGTGGCAACGCCGGATGGTTTGACTGTACCTGTACTGCGTAACCCAGACCAAAAATCAATCAAGCAAATTGCGATTGAATTGGGTGAGTTAAGTAAAAAAGCGCGTGAGAAAAAATTATCACCGAAAGATTTACAAGGTGCGAATTTTACCATTACCAGCTTGGGTTCAATTGGCGGTACAGCATTTACTCCGTTAGTGAACTGGCCTCAAGTGGCGATTTTGGGTATTTCACCTGCCACCATGCAACCGGTATGGAATGGTGAAGGTTTTGATCCGCGTCTGATGTTGCCATTGTCATTGTCATATGACCATCGTGTGATTAATGGTGCTGATGCTGCGCGTTTCACCCATAAATTGACTAAGCTTCTCGCTGATATTCGTACTTTGTTGCTCTAATCGGGTCATCAATTTCGAATTGCTATAAACCCTGCTTCGGCAGGGTTTTTTTATGGTCACGGATAATGAAGATGTCGGGAACATACGACTCATCTAATCCTCATCGTTTAATTTTATTTATTTTTAATCTATATTCTAAAAGCCAGGCAGTAAATTGATTTGATAAAAAACTGCTTTGCGATTAAAATCACATCACTTCATTGGGGAGTAGCCGCTTTTTACGCAATGTAAAAAGGTGATGGTCAACATAATTGTTCAACAGAACATGGTCATCATAGCAAAGAACCAAATCAGCTTTTTTTAAAGCTTCTTTTGTTGGCAAGACCTTTGATTTATCACTCCGCAGATTTTGGCTAGCAGGGGCGATAAGTCATCGGCAAATTTTGCTAGCCAGAGAAAGATCACATGCATGAACTGCTTATCTCTACCGCTATTGTTGCCCTCGCTGAAATGGGCGATAAAACTCAATTATTAGCACTTTTACTTGCGGCACGCTTTCGTAAACCCGTTCCGATCCTACTTGCTATTTTACTGGCAACCTTATTGAACCATGGGATATCGGCTATGCTTGGTCAGTGGATTACCACGGTCCTTAATCCGGATGTGTTGCTGTGGATTGTATCAGTTGGTTTTATCGCGATGGCGCTGTGGATGCTTGTTCCAGATGAACTGGAAGATGAAACCGATAATATTAATAAATGGCAAAAATATGGTGTGTTTGGAGCAACCTTTGTGCTGTTCTTCCTGGCTGAAATAGGCGACAAGACCCAGGTGGCAACCGTTGCTCTGGCTGCGCGTTTTGACAGTGTGTTCTGGGTGATGCTAGGAACGACAATTGGGATGATGATTGCCAATGCACCGGCAGTCTTTGTCGGAAATAAACTGGCTGATAAATTGCCAATTCCACTGATTCATAAGATTGGCGCAAGCATTTTCTTAATTATTGGTGTTGCAACCTTGGTGCAACATTATTTCTTCTAAAGTTGAATCGTAGTGAAAAAAATCCTGGCATTTTAGTCGGGATTTTTTATTGCAAAACGCATCACAATTTACTGATAAATATGACAATATTTCAATGCATGTTTGTTGTAAACCGCCATAATTCCCTATATGTTGTATGGCATAAAAATGCACTTTTACAACGATATTTTGGGGAATGGGTTATGGCATTTGATCGCACTACATCACAAGTGTTATTTGATAATGGCACACATAAATGTATTAGCTTTACCAGTCTGGTCAAAGGTGAAGGGGTACAAGCCAACCAATTTCTGATTTTAGATAATGAACGTGCCGCAGTGCTAGATCCAGGCGGTGATTTAACCTATGTCCCACTGACTATGGAACTGAATAAATATACCCGCTTGACCAATCTTGATTATGTCATGGCTTCCCATCAAGACCCCGATATTATTACCTCAATGCCACGCTGGTTGGTGTATACCGAAGCCAAAGTAGTGGCTTCTAAACTTTGGGCGCGTTTCTTACCGCATTTGAACTCGGCATTTATGAGTGACCGAATGAAAGGTGGATGGCTGGAACGCTTGATTGAATTGCCAGACCACGGTGGAATCATTCCTTTGGGCGAATCACGTATTATTGTTGTTCCTGCGCATTTCCTGCATTCGGTTGGCAACTTCCAATTTTACGACCCGATTGCAAAAATTTTATTTTCAGGCGATATGGGCGCATCGATGGTTGATGATGCTTCTAAGCCACTGGAAAATTTTGCAGCGCATATTCCCAAGATGAAAAGCTTTCATCAACGCTATATGTGTTCAAATAAAGTGATTCGTCTTTGGGTCAATATGGTTCGTACTATGGATATTGAAATGATCGTGCCACAGCACGGTACCCCATTCATGGGTAAAGAGCAGATTAACCAGTTCCTGGATTGGATTGAAACTTTACAGTGCGGTACAGACTTGATGGATGAAACGGTATTTACCTGTCCAGAATAAAATCTCTGCTGTTCACTGATTTTTCTTGCGTATAAAAGCAACATTTTTTAAAATTTCTCGCTAAAAATTAAACCTTTGATGACGAGAATTTAAGAAATGTTGTCTCAAGTCGCTACGCAGGATGCGTGTTTGAGTTGTGGAGCATGTTGTGCTCATTTCCGAGTTTCATTCTATTGGGCGGAAGGCATTCCCATACCCGAGCAGTATACTGAACCGCTCACTGCGGTATATTCATGTATGCAAGGCACCAATCAGGCACAGCCTTATTGTGTAGCGCTCGAGGGGAAAATTGGTGAACAGGTCAGTTGTGCAATTTATACAGTGCGCAGTTCCAGTTGCAAAGAAGTGCAAATCGCCGATGAGCAATGTAATAAAGCCCGCCGTGCCTACAATATGATTCCATTTATACCCATCGAAACAGCAGAACCGATCAATGATGATAATTTTGATCAGGTCGTTTAATAGTAGATAAAATTAAACCTTAAGCATCGTAATGCAGCAGAGTTACTGTTTTTGAACAAGAAAACATCGTAAATCTTCAGCAATGCAAATTTATTTTGCATTGCTGTTTGAAATTAACATGAATAAAACTGTTTTTTTTGTTTATAATGGCGCACGGAAATTACCAGTGAGACTGTTATGTTGACCATCGTTCAAGAAGCGCTAACCTTCGATGATGTCTTATTACTCCCTGCCTACTCAACTGTTCTCCCAAAAGATGTCTCCTTAAAGACACGCCTTACTCGTGGCATTAATTTGAATATCCCCCTTGTTTCAGCCGCAATGGATACTGTGACAGAATCACGTATGGCAATTGCGATGGCGCAAAACGGTGGTATCGGCATCCTGCATAAAAACATGGATATTTCTGCTCAAGCAGCTGAAGTACGTCGTGTGAAAAAATTTGAAGCAGGGATGGTGAAAGATCCTATCACTGTGACTCCAGAAACAACCGTTCGTGAATTGATTGCGATTACTCAAGCCAACAATATCAGCGGTGTACCTGTTGTTAAAGATGGAAAAGTTGTCGGGATCGTGACCGGTCGTGATACACGTTTTGTCACCAATTTAGAGCAGCCAGTTAGCAACATCATGACTGGTCAAGACCGCTTGGTGACTGTTCGTGAAAACGAATCTAAAGAAAATATCCAAGCCTTATTACAAAAAAACCGTATTGAAAAAGTATTGGTTGTTGGTGATAACAACGAATTGAAAGGCTTAATTACGGTCACTGATTTCCGTAAAGCAGAGCTTTATCCAAATAGCTGTAAAGATGACCTTGGTCGTTTACGCGTTGGTGCGGCAGTAGGTACGGGTATAGAAACACCTGCACGTGTTGAAGCACTGGTTGAAGCGGGTGTGGATGCGATTGTGGTGGATACTGCACACGGTCACTCTGCGGGTGTAATTGAACGTGTTCGCTGGGTTAAAGCCAACTATCCGCAAGTTCAAGTGATTGGCGGTAACATTGCAACGGGCGATGCTGCATTGGCTTTACTTGATGCAGGTGCGGATGCGGTTAAAGTCGGTATTGGTCCTGGTTCAATCTGTACTACGCGTATTGTTGCAGGTATTGGTATGCCACAAATCTCTGCAATTGATTCTGTTGCCAATGCATTGAAGGAACAGATTCCTTTGATCGCTGATGGTGGTATTCGCTTCTCTGGCGACATGGCGAAAGCTATTGGTGCAGGTGCCAGCACGATCATGGTCGGTTCACTGCTTGCAGGTACTGAAGAAGCACCGGGTGAAGTTGAATTCTTCCAGGGTCGTTACTACAAAGCATACCGCGGTATGGGTTCATTGGGTGCAATGGCGGGTGCGACTGGTTCTGCAGACCGTTATTTCCAGGACTCTAAAGCGGGTGCTGAAAAATTAGTACCAGAAGGCATTGAAGGTCGCGTACCTTACAAAGGTCCTATGGGTAATATCGTGCACCAAATGATGGGCGGTTTACGTTCATCTATGGGCTACACGGGTTCTGCAGTGATTGAAGATCTTCGTCAAAATGCGAAGTTCGTAAAAATCACTTCAGCCGGTATGTCTGAATCGCATGTGCATGATGTGACCATTACTAAAGAAGCGCCAAACTACCGTGTTGGTTGATTTTTAGTAATCCAAGCTATGAAAAGCCGTCATTTATATGACGGCTTTTTTGATTTTGGTGTAAAGTATTTACAGCAAAATGGGATGCTCAATGTCCCCCATAAATGTATAAAAAGTGAGTAAAAAATGAGTTATTTTGGAACAGATGGTATTCGTGGAAAGTTTGGGGAGCTTCCAATTACACCTGAATTTGCGCTCAAGTTGGGCTTTGCAGCAGGTAAAGTTTTAAAACAAATGAGCAATAAGAAAAAACCCATCGTTGTTATGGGTAAAGATACCCGTTTATCTGGCTATATTTTAGAATCAGCTCTACAAGCAGGTTTAAATGCTGCCGGTGTTTATGTTCATTTATTGGGTCCATTACCAACCCCGGCTATTGCACATTTAACTCGTGCAATGCATGCCAGTTTAGGCATTGTGATTTCAGCTTCGCATAACCCTTATTTTGATAATGGGATTAAGTTCTTCTCAAGTGAAGGAAAAAAATTGCCTGATGAAATTCAAGACGCAATTAATCAAGAACTTGAAAAAGAATTGAAAATTGAAGATACCGCAAACTTGGGTAAAAGCGTTCGTGTCAAAGATGCCAACGGTCGTTATATTGAGTTTTGTAAATCAACATTCCCTTACCATTTTGATTTAAGTAATTTAAAGATTGTGGTGGACTGTGCCAATGGTGCAGCTTATAACGTAGGTCCTTCGGTATTTAAGGAATTGGGTGCAACTGTTGTTGCTCTTCACAATGAACCGAATGGTTTAAACATCAATGAAAATTGTGGTTCAACCCATCCGGAAAACCTACAAAATGCAGTAGTTGAACATCAGGCAGATTTAGGTATTGCCTTTGATGGTGATGCAGACCGGGTGGTCTTGGTCGATAAAAATGGTCAGTTAGTTGATGGCGATAACATCCTCTATATTCTTGCCACACAAGCCAACCATAAACCTGCAGGAATTGTTGGTACCGTAATGAGCAATATGGCACTTGAATTGGCTTTAGAAAAAGCGCAAGTTCCATTTGTACGTGCCAGTGTAGGTGACCGTTATGTGTTGCAGGCACTGGATGACAATGGCTGGGTAATTGGGGGTGAACCATCTGGGCATATTCTGACCTTAGATAAGAGCACCACAGGTGACGCGATTATTGCAGCCTTGCAAGTGTTGACTGTTATGGTTGAACAGAAAAAAGCCCTACATGAATTGGTTGCAGACTTCCATTTATTGCCCAATGTACTGGTGAATGTTCGTTTAGAGGCAATGTTTGATCCCTATGCTGTACCTGCACTGCTGACTGAATTTGAAAAAGCTGAACAACAACTGAAAGGTCGTGGTCGTTTACTGATTCGTAAATCAGGAACTGAACCTGTCATTCGTGTGATGGTGGAAGGTGATGATCTTCAGGAAGTAACGGATTTAGCCAACCATCTTGCAGATGCTGTCCGTACCAATGCTGCTTAAGGTAACAATATGAATGATGTAATTAAAGATTTGAGTGAACTTCGCTTAAGTTACCAAAAAGGTGAATTACACGAAGCTCACGTGGATGAAAATCCACATGTGCAGTTCCTAACGTGGTTTAACGCCTCTTTAGAAGCCAAATTGCATGAACCCTATGCTATGTATTTGGCAACGGCAAATGCGCAAGGTCGTCCACATGTACGTACCGTATTATTGCGTGGCGCAACTGAAGCGGGTTATGACTTTTATAGTAATTATGACAGTCAAAAAGGCTTGGATTTAATTGCGAATCCATATGCGGAATTGTTGTTTTATTGGCCTGAACTGGAACGTCAAATTCGCGTCAGTGGTAAAGTTGAAAAGATCTCTTTAGAAGAATCGACTGACTATTATCATAAACGTCCACGTGATAGCCAGATTGCAGCGCATATTAGCACGCCACAAAGTGGTGTCATTGCCAGTCGTGAAGAATTACAAACACGTTTCCAAACCTTGCAAGATCAGGTAAGTGATAAAACAGAGTTGGCTAAACCCGAATTCTGGGGTGGCTACCGTTTGGTGCCGGACTATTACGAATTTTGGCAAGGTCGTCCAAATCGTTTACATGACCGCTTAAGTTATGAAAGAATCGATGGTACATGGAAATTACAACGGCTCATGCCTTAAATGCCAAAAACACTGATTCAGCAACGACCTTTTATTACACGCCCTGAAAATATTCAGGGCGTGTCGCCCTTTATTGCGCAAATTTTAGCGCGCCGTGGTGTGCAATCTGAACAAGAACTCGAACTTAAACTGAAACATTTACTCGCTCCAAATATGAAAGGTTTAGAGCAAGCCATTCAAATTATGGATCAAGCCATTGATGAAAATAAGAAAATAGTCATTGTCGGTGATTATGATGCCGATGGTGCAACCAGCACCGCATTGATGGTTCTAGCTTTACGAGATATGGGCGGCAATGTTGAATATTTAGTTCCTGACCGTTTTAAATATGGCTACGGTTTAACCCCTAAAATTGCCGACCTGGCTTTTACCAAGTATCAGCCAGACCTGTTGATTACGGTGGATAACGGTATTTCCAGTCATGCAGGGGTTGAGCAAGCCCAAGCGCATGGCATGCAGGTGATTATTACTGATCACCATCTGACCACCAAAGAAACCCCAAAAGCTGAAGCCGTAGTCAATCCAAATCAATTGGGCTGTGAATTTCCAAGTAAGGCCTTGGCGGGGGTAGGCGTGGCATTTTACTTGCTTGCCAACCTGTCGAGTTACCGAAGTAAATCAGGAAAATCGACTTCCAAGGTTGCACAGTATTTAGACCTGGTTGCACTGGGTACTTATGCAGACGTTGCAAGTCTGGATTATAACAACCGGATCTTGGTGGATGCCGGGGTTAAACGGATTCAGCAAAATCAATGTCGTGCCGGGATAAGTGCTTTACTTGATATTGCAGGACGAGAACCGTCTCAACTCAAAGCCCAAGATTTAGGCTTTGTGCTTGGACCTCGAATTAATGCCGCTGGGCGTATGGAAACCATGGACATTGGGATTGAATGTCTCATGGCGAGCGATATGCAAACTGCCTATCCATTGGCACAGCAGTTGAATCAGCTCAATGTTGAACGTCGCCAGGTTGAAGCGCAGATGAAACAAGAGGCTTTATCTGAATTAGCAACCTTGCAATTGGATCAGGCAGATTTACCTGCAGCTTTAATTTTATTTGAACCACATTGGCATCAAGGCGTGATTGGTATTGTTGCGGGTCGTCTGAAAGAACAGTTTCATCGTCCGAGCATCGTTTTTGCGGCAGATGATGATGGCATTCATATCAAAGGTTCTGCACGCTCAATTGAAGGCGTGCATATTCGAGATGCGATTGAACTGATTGCGGAACAACATCCACATTTAGTCAGTCACTTTGGTGGACATGCCGCAGCAGCAGGTTTAACGATTCAGAAACAGCATTTTGAAGAATTCAAACAGGCTTTTGAGCAACTCATCTCGACTATGGATGAATCGCTGTTTCATGCCACCTTATGGACCGATGGTGAATTGCCGACCGCAACTTTTCAAATTGACACCGTCGATCTGCTGCAAAATCTAACGCCGTGGGGACAAAAATTTCCATCACCGATTTTTGAAGGTGTATTCAAAGTCTTAGATTATCGCTGGTTAAAAGAAACCCATTTAAAACTGCGTTTGGCTTTGGAAAATGGTCAAATTGTGGAAGCGATTGCCTTTAATGCCAGTGAAAAATTCGAATTTGATGCCATGCAAGATAGTGTTCGACTGGTGTATGAGCTCGATAAAAATGAATTTAATGGCAATGTCAGCCTACAGATGCGGATTGCACATCTGGAACAATGATTTCAGTAAAAAAACCGCTCAATTGAACGGTTTTTTTTGCTTTTAATCTGGGAATTAGAAGCGGAAAGTACCATTGATACCGAATGAATCTACGCCATCAGTGGTCGTATAATTTAAACCAGCAGCAATCGTTGGAGTAAAGAATTTTTGTGCCCGTAAACCAAATATTGTATCTGAATTATCTTCAGTAGAATCTGCAATTGATACACCAACACCCAGTGTTGGATCGATATAAAGATCAGCAGCTAAACGGTAAGTCGTTTCATCACCAAAATAAGTTAAACCTTCGAAATTGGTATAATGGTTACCAATCTGAGTCACATATTTTGCCCGTAGAGATACTGCTGTATCATCACCTACAGTGACTGCATTTAAAAGATTAGGTACAAAACCATAATTAGCCACTTGAACAGGGTCTACATTTTCATCTGCTGCACCTACAGCTAATAATAAGCCATTGATTGGTAGATAGCCGACTTCAAATGCATAACCAGTATTGTCATCATCACCAAAGTCAACTTGGTTAATTGCACTGCTTACATAGAATTGGGTATTTGGAATAAAAAACTCACCGCTTACACCAAAAACATCAATATCTTCATCCCCATCACCACTTGCATTGGCATAACCTAAACCAATATTGCTGGCTTTATCTAAGAATGCTGCTTCAGCAAGAGGAGCATTTTTAACTTGAACGCCATTTAGGTAATATTTGCCATTGATGAAGAAAGTATCTAAATCCCCACTAACATCGTCAAAGTCAGTATTTTCATAGCCTACGTTAAGTTCAGCTTGATAAGCGTGTGCAGTTCCTAGACCAGCCAAAAGCGCTGTAGCAAGAGCAAGTTTTTTAAGCATTTAGATTTCTCTCTTTATTATAAAAATATGACTGTTTGATGAACAGTTGTAACAGATTGTACAGCTATTAATCGCACCGTCAATGTGCAAAAAATACCTAAACGCCTATTAGAAGTGCAAAAACCCATCCGAAGATGGGTTTTTTATAACTGACTAATTTTGAGTTGAGATTAGAAGCGGTATTTTGCGGCTACACCAAATTTGTTGTAGTCGTTATTACCGTATTCACCAAAACCTACACGGCCTTCAAGGCTGACTTGAGGGGTAAAGAATTTACGTGCACTCACGCCGAATTCATTTTGATCCCAAATATCATTACTTTGATAATCGACGCCTACGCTCATGGTTTTATCAATAAAGTAATCTGCTGCCAGATTATATTCATCTAGATCACCAAAAGCGGCACCGGCTTCCAAGTTAATGTCTTTACCGTTGCTGAGTGTGGTGACATATTTAGCACGTAATGTTGGATCTACGCCGTCATCAACGTCATTATCCCAACCTTTTACACCAGCGGCGATTAACAGGCCAGGTGCGGGTAAATAACCCACTTCTGCAGCATAAGTGGTTAAATCATTGTCTAGATCATCGTTATCTTTAAGATCATGACCATTCACGTTACCACTTAAGTAAAAATCTGAATTAGGTACAAAGTATTCTGCACCTACACCATAAGTATGTGCTTCAGTATCACCGACTTCATCATATTGATATTGTGCGCTGACGTTACTGGCACGATCAAGGAAAGCTGCTTCGGCTAATGGAGCATTACGGGTTTGAACCGGATTAAAGTAGTAGGTGCCATCAACACCGAAAGAGCCGCTTGAGCTACCATTATCAGGATCAATCAGTCCTGCAGATGCACCGACTTCTGCCTGATAAGCATGTGCTGCTGTACCCGTAATAGCTAGAGCAGAAAGAAGTGCTGAAGCAATGGCTAATTTTTTCATGGATACTACCCCTCAAATTTCGTTTAAAATTAATACATTTTTTGTTACAACTTTCAGTCTAGAGCAAAACAAAACCAGGTCAATCCATGGAAAGTTACAGAAATGTTTCTAACGTAATGTTGTGTAATTAATATTTAATAAATATTTGAAAAATATAAGAATATTAAAATGTTTTGTTTTATTAAAATTGTGGAGAGTTAATGGATTTATGTGAATTTTTAATAAAATTTTAAGTATTTCGTAACATAATAATGAGTTAACCATAAAAAAACACCCTCAATTGAGCGTGTTTTTAAGTATTCATTTGAGTGCTTTTTTTTCAATTAAAAACGATAAGTTGCATTGATATTGAATGCTTGAATATCATTACCAAAACCAACTTCACCACCCACTGCAAAGTTAGAATTAATGAAATATTTAGAAAGAATGGCGAAAAAATCAACATCGTCTTCGCCATCATCTTGAATATTATAAGCTGCACCTAAGCTGAAAGCCCGGTCGAAATAGTAGTCTGCAGCAAGGGTCACTTCATCTTCATCGCAAAATGCACCGTCAGCTTCCAGATTTAAAAATTGACCTTGATCCATGGGTGCTACATATTTTGCACGTACTGCGAAGCGATTATCTTCCAAGTCACTATCGCCTTGATAGCCATCAATACCTGCCGCCAATAATAAATTCGATACAGGCATATAACCGACTAATGCACGATAAGTTGTAACATCAGAATCGTGAGTGACATTCCCCAAAGGAGAGGTCACTTTGATTTCACTCTGACCAAAACCTAATTCACCATTTAAATAAAATTGTTCAATAAAATATTCAATTCCACCATAAATTGTATGTAAATCAGCTTCAGATTTTGTAGCTAAAATAGTTTTGCTTTCTAAATAGTTGTAGGTATAGCCAAGATAAGCATTGCTGTTATGACCTAAAAATGCGGCTTCATTAAGAGGTGCATTTTTAGTAGAAACCGGATTAAAGTAAAAAGTACCCTTTAGCTCAAACTGATTGTCTGTATCGGTAAAATTATCATCATGATCAGTGTAGGTGAAGCCACCATCTAATTGAGCATTATAAGCAAAACTTGAAGAAGCAATTGCAGCAAGATCAAGCGCTAATAGAGTGCGTTTCATAAAACCCCCAAAGGTTATTGTTGTAATAAAATTGTAATAATGTATAAAAAACATGCGAATTGTTTATAAAAAAGACATTTTGGTCAACTGTTATTGCATCTCTGCCCTCTAAAATTGCATCCATGCTCTGTGTTATAATTGATGGCTATTTAAGCCTAATATTCTGATTGAGAGTAATTCACGTGGAAATTAATCCTTATCTAAACCAATTAAAAGACTTAAACGACCGTGGTCAAACACTACGGGGGTATCTTTGACTACGATCTGAAAAAAGAGCGTTTAGAAGAGGTTCTCCGCGAGTTAGAAGATCCAGCAATCTGGAATGATCAAAGTCGTGCGCAAGCGATGGCCAAAGAAAAAGGCGAGCTTGAAAACGTATTAAATGTGCTTGAAGGTTTATCAACACAGCTTGAAGACGCGCAAGCGCTGCTTGATTTAGCGGTTGAAGCAGACGACGAAAGCTTGCTTGAAGATGTACAAGCAGAGTTAGATGCGTCTGAATCGGAACTGGCAAAACTTGAATTCCGTCGTATGTTCAGTAATCCAATGGATCCGAACCCATGTTATGTGGAAATTCAGGCCGGTTCGGGTGGTACGGAAGCACAAGACTGGGCATCCATGTTGCTTCGTATGTATATGCGCTGGATTGAACGTCACGGCTTTAAAGCAGAATTGATGGAAGAATCTGACGGTGATGTTGCCGGGATTAAATCGGCGACCATTCGTGTAGAAGGCGAGTATGCCTATGGCTGGTTACGTACCGAATCCGGTGTCCACCGTTTAGTGCGTAAATCGCCATTTGACTCGGGTAACCGTCGTCATACTTCATTCTCTGCAGTTTTTGTATCACCTGAAATCGATGACAACATCGAAATTGATATCAATCCGGCAGATGTCCGTACCGATACCTATCGTGCATCGGGTGCCGGTGGTCAGCATATTAACAAAACCGACTCTGCAGTACGTTTAACCCATGCACCAACAGGTATTGTGGTGGCATGTCAGAACCAGCGTTCACAACATGCCAACCGTGACCATGCCTGGAAACAGTTACGTGCAAAACTCTATGAATTAGAGATGAAAAAGCGTACCGATGCTGCGCAGGCACTGGAAGATACCAAGTCTGATATCGGTTGGGGCAGCCAGATTCGTTCATACGTACTGGATGACTCACGGATTAAAGACTTGCGTACCAGTGTGGAAAGCTCGAACACCGGTGCAGTCCTCGATGGTGATCTGGATAAATTTATTGAAGCCAGTTTAAAACAGGGTTTATAAGTTTATTGCTGGAAAAACAGAGGCCGGTCCTCTGTTTTTTTAGCTTTAAAATTGGGTGATGCGAGTTCATCCAACCCATTGATCAGACAATGTTAGAATAGAGTGAATTTGTACAAGATTGCAGCAATTTACAAAATGAATATATAATATCGATAAATTTCGATATTAATATCGTATAAATTCGATATAATGATTCTAGGTAAGGTGCTGATCATGAACATGAGTGAAATGAGATGGACACAGAAGCAATTTATAAAGCCTTAGCCAACCCGATTAGACGTCAGATTCTGCAATGTTTAAAAGAACCTGAACGCTATATTTCTGTTGAAGAATGTGGAACAGATTTTAGTCGTGGCGTGTGCGCAGGGCAGATGGAAAAAATTGCCGATATCTCTCAATCGACCATGTCCAATCATTTATCGGTGCTGCAACAGGCAGGACTGATTCATGTTACTAAATATGGGCAATGGTCTTATTTCTCACGTAATGAAGCGCTGATCGAAGAGTTTTTACAACATTTACAGCATACGCTTTAGACTTTAATCAGTCCGGGCAAGCTGTAAGAGGATTGCTGGATGACAGATTTTTCAACACCGATTCAATTTGGTGAACTTAAACTTAAAAACCGCGTGGTGATGGCACCATTAACACGTAGCCGTGCCACAGTAGATCGTGTACCTACACCAATGATGGCCGAATACTATGCGCAACGTGCGAGTGCAGGTTTAATCATTTCAGAAGCAACGGTAATTTCAGAAGAAGCCAATGGTTATGAAAAAACCCCCGGTTTATTTACTGATGCGCAAGTAGAAGGCTGGAAACTGGTTACTGATGCTGTGCATAACAAAGACGGTTTGATCGTGGCACAATTGTGGCATGTTGGTCGTGTTTCACATCCTGATTTATTAAACGGTGAAACACCGGTTTCTGCAAGTGATGTTAAACAGGCGGGTTATGTAAGCTTACTGCGTCCAAAACGTGAATATGTAGTACCTCGTCCACTGGAAATTTCTGAAATTCAAGCGATTACCGAGCAATATAAACAGTCTGCCATTCGTGCCAAAGCTGCGGGTTTTGACGGGGTGGAGTTGCATGCGGCCAATGGTTATCTGATTGACCAATTCTTGCAAAGTTCAACCAATAAACGTACCGATCTCTATGGCGGTTCGGTTGAAAACCGTGCCCGTTTCTTGCTTGAAGTGGTGGATGCCCTGATTGAAGTCTGGGGCGCAGGTCGTGTTGGTGTGCATTTGGCACCACGTGGTGATGAACATGATATGGGCGATGCCAATCCAAAAGAAACCTTTGGTTATGTGCTGGAACAATTGGGTCAGCGTAAAATTGCTTTCTTCTTTACCCGTGAATACTTGGCGGAAGACAGCATCAGCCTGGATATGAAAGCACGTTCTAACGGTGTGCCGTATATTGCCAATATGCGTTTAAGCCGTGAAGATGCGCTTGAATTATTGGCATCGGGCAAAGCCGAAGCGGTGTCTTTTGGTAAAGCCTATATTGCCAATCCTGACCTGTTTGAGCGCTTGGTGGAAGATGAACCACTGAATGAATTGAAGTTTGAAAATATGATTGGAACCGATATAGCAGAAGGTTATATCGATTATCCTTTCTTGAATAAACAGCTAGCCGAAAGCTAAGTTGATATATCAATAAAGCAGAATAAATCATTGGGCAGAGCAGAATTCATTAACATGTGAAGGCTGCTCTGTTATATTTTGCTGATTGAACATCATTTGAGGCAACTTGTTTGGCTACTCCTTTTTGGTACAACGCAGCATTATCAATCATTAAACCATTGTATCAATGGCGGATCAAAAAACGTGCGTTGAATGTGGAGCAATTGCAACAAGAATGTCTTGAGCGTTTTGGCCCATTCCAGACACCGAAAAATTTGCACGCCATCTGGTTTCATGTGGTCTCGGTGGGGGAAACCAATGCGGCACAACCCTTAATCGAACACTATTTAAAATCGGGTCATGCAGTTTTAGTGACCAATACCACCAAGACCGGACAGGCTCGTGCCAAGTCCCTTTTTTTAAAACCACCCTATGAACATTTGTTTCAGGCAGTGTATTTGCCTGCCGATCAGAAAAAATTAGTTCAGGCATTTTATCAAAAGTATCAGCCGAAATTATTGGCCTTGGTAGAAACTGAAATTTGGCCGAATTTAATTGATCAAGCCCAGCAATTTAAAGTGCCATGCTTATTGATCAATGCACGACTTTCGGAAAAATCAGCCAAAGGCTACAGTAAGGTTCAAGGGCTTAGCCAAGGCATGCTCAGTGGTTTAGACCAGTTACTGGCTCAAGACCAAGCAACCTTAGATCGTTTTCTTAATTTGGGCATGTCTGAAAATAAAAGTCAGGTGTTGGGTAGTATTAAATTTGATATTCAAGCACCTGAAAGCTTTATTCAACAAGCTCAGCAACTAAAACAAGATTGGAATTTATCAGCACGTAAAATCATCACCATTGCCAGTACGCATGCGCCAGAAGAACAAAAAATACTTAACGCGTTAAAGCCTTATCTGACGCAACATCCAGAAATTGTGGTGATTGTGGTGCCACGTCATCCGGAACGTTTCGATGAAGTATTTCAGATTGCTGAAAGCCTAGATCTAAAAACTCAACGTCGTAGTTTAGGTGAATCTATTCAGTCTGACACCCAAATATATTTAGCCGATAGTATGGGGGAAATGTGGCTGTGGTATGATTTAAGCCATGTCTGCTTTGTCGGTGGTTCGCTGAATGAACCGGGTGGTGGACATAATATTTTAGAGCCGATTGCCTTAAATGTGCCGACGGTTTTGGGTAAAAATTACTTTAACTTCCAGACCATTGTTAATGAATTTGTCGCAGTGGATGGGGTAAAAGTTGTCGATGATGCAGAGCAGGCGGCGAAGGTTTTAATTGAACTGTTAAATGATCACGTGGCTGCAAAGCAATTGAATCAACAGGCACAGCAGATCATGCTTAAAAATACAGGTTCTTTAGCCAAACATATTGCGGTGATTGATCAGTATCTCTAAAAAGCCCTGTATACATTACGTTGAAATTTATTTCGCGGAGGCGGCATGGATGCCGCCGTTAGGCTATGGTAAAGGGACTTACCATTAGCCTAACAAAGAGTTTTGCCTACTTTTGCTCTGTCAAAAGTAGGAACATGCCTACGCAACGTAAAATAAAGCCATGAAATGATAGGTGGCTGTGCAGGTGACTTTGCTTTTAATAGTTGATTTATAATTTATGAACATCGTCCTTCTTGACCCACGCCAAACTGAATCAGAGCTTTGGTCGATTAGCTCTAAACGTCAGCTTGAACATTTAAAACACCATATAAATATACAAGTAGGTGATACATTAAAAGTCGGTATTCGAGAAGGGCAACGTTACCTGACCGAAGTGGTCGAAGTGACTGAACAAGTGGTTAAACTCAAGCCGATTCAAATCGAACCCGTTCCGGCAAAATTACCGGTCACTTTAATTGTGGCGATGCCGCGTCCGAAAGTACTACGCCGTTTAATTATGGACAGTGTGACCTTGGGTGTCGAAAAGATTATTCTTTTGCACAGTTATCGGGTGGATAAAAGCTATTGGCAAACCCCATTTTTACAACAGCTTGATCAACATGTAACTCTTGGCTTAGAACAAGCTGGGGATACTATTGCACCCAAAATTGAAATCTATAAACGTTTTAAACCCTTTGTTGAAGATATCTTGCCCGGTTTAATTACAGCAGATTATCCGGCTTATGTGGCACATCCTTATGCAGACCTGAAAATGCCGTTTGCAATTGATCATCCATGTACCATTGTGATTGGACCCGAAGGTGGTTTTATACCTTATGAAGTGGATTTACTGATAAAAAACGGCTGCCAAGCAGTTAGCTTAGGCAACCGTATTATTCGAACCGAAACTGTAATTCCTTATGTGCTCGGTCGCTTATTTAGCGCGTGCTGATTCAGCCATTTCCGCTCCATCATTTCCACGATAGACTTTTACTTCCTGTACTGGGTAAGGAATAGAAATATTGTGTTCAGCAAAGGCTTCAATCACATGTTCTTGAACGTCACTGATGGATGCTGAAGTTGTGGTTTCAGTGGTATCTACCCACCAGCGCACATTCAGGTTAATTGAGAAATCTGCCAGCGCACTGACATTTACACTAAATGCTGGCTGGCTGAGGATGGTTTGGTCTTTATCCAAAATGCCCATGATGATGTTTTTGGCTTTTTGCACATCATCTTCATAGCCAATGCCGACCACAAACTCACAGCGGCGACGTTGATAGGCGGTATTTACCGTTACTGGGCTGGTATAAACCGTTGCGTTTGGAATCACGATACGACGGCCATCGGGTGAACGCAAGAAGGTCGCGCGAATCTGGATATCTTCAACCGTACCTTCCATACCCGACACGATAATGTCATCGCCAATTTTAAACGGTTCGCCCAGTAAAATCAGAATACCGGAAAGCAGGTTCTGGAAGATGTCCTTGAACGCGAAACCGATCGCGACCGAACCAATCCCTAAGGCACTCATCAGCTGACCTGGGGTGAATCCTGGAATGGCAATGACCATGGCAATCAGGAAACCAAAGAAAATAATGGCTGAACTACCAACACGGTTGAGTACCAGAACTAAATTTTGTTTGGTATAGCTGCGGTCGGCCAAGGCTTTACGGACAAAAAATTTAAACAATTTTGACAGTAAATAGAAGAGGGTAAATACCACCAACGCAATACAGATATAAGGTAAACGTTCCCAAAATGCCTCGACAAATTTATCGATGGTCGAGTAGGCATCATTGTATTTTGCGGTATGTTGAAGCACGGTTTGAGCCGTTTTTTCACCTGCTTCTTGCAACAGATCGGATGTGCCCTGAGTCACTTCACTCAAGGCATTGTTTTGTTCAGCCACTGGTTTTCCGAATCATAAAAATTATGGGCTATTTTGCCTGAAACTCAGCAATAATTTAACCAGCCATACGGGGTATTCACTGTAGTTTTGTGAAGAAACTGTCAGCAGCTTTTAAAAATATTGAGTGCCTTTTTGAATCACTTCTTGCGGCATTTCCAGTTCACCCTTACCGAACATATAAGACACCATGCTGCCTGAAGCCAAGAAACTTAACACAGTGATAATAATCATCAACCAGGCCAGTATTTTTTCCCAGACCGGTGTTTCACGGGGCAAACCATAGTTGTTGATTCCTGCTGTACCTGAACCTAACAGTAAATATAAACCGAGCAAAATATTTACTACAGGCAGTAAAAACAACAGAATCAGCCAGCCACTTCGGTTCATGTCATGCAACCGGCGTATGGTAATGACCATGACCAGATAGATGTACAGCACTAAAATAACCACGAAGCCGAGTCCTGCGATTCCCGTTATGGTGTTCACAAACTGATTGTCTACCGACAGGGTATTCAGGTTGAAAATACCCATGACCAAGCTCAGTGCAATCGTGGCAAAGAAAGTAATTAAATGCACAAAACCATACCAGCCAATTGAACTCAAACGACCAAAACGACCTTCTGGCGACAGGGGATTATCTGAGCTGCTCGGTTGAGGTCGGGAAAAAAAAGGAGATGAGTCTTGCGGGTTCATACGCTTTTTCCGGATAAAATTTAGATAAGAAAAATGTTGTATTTAGCAGAGTTAAAAGTACATTTTATGGTTAAAGTATAAGATTAAATAAACAGATCAGATACGAATAACACTGTTTTTTTTGTTGTATACGATAAGCAGTCTGTGTTTTAAATTGTATAAATAAACTACGACCAAAGCATGATTGGAGTGGTTGAAAAATAATCGTCATACTGTGGAAATGCAGTCAATAAAATCAATAACGTGGCATAGCATCTCGTGATGAGATGAAGAAGAGCAAGGAAGTACTTATGAAAGAGATCTATCCTGTACCAGAAGAATTTAAAAAAACCGCTCGTACCGTTGAGTCTGAATATTTCGAGCGTTATCAGAAATCCATCGATCAGCCGGATGAGTATTGGGCAGAGCAAGCCAATAAACTGGACTGGATTAAACCTTTTACCCAAGTCAAAAATACCAGTTTTGATAAGGATAATTTCAAAATCGAATGGTTCGCCGATGGGCAACTGAACCTCAGTGCCAACTGTTTAGACCGTCATTTAAAAGAACATCCGCATAAACCGGCCATTATCTGGGAAGGTGATCATCCTTCACGACATAAAATAATTTCGTTTAAAGAATTGCATGATGAAGTGTGCCGTTTTGCCAATGTGTTAAAAAAAAATGGGGTGACCAAAGGCGACCGTGTGGTGTTGTATATGCCAATGATCTCCGAAGCTGCCATTTCAATGTTGGCTTGTGCGCGAATTGGTGCAGTGCACTGTGTCGTATTTGGTGGTTTCTCACCAGACTCATTGGCCAGTCGTATTGAAGACAGCCAGGCGAAAATCGTGATTACCGCCGATTCTGGCATGCGTGGTGGCAAGCCGATTCCACTAAAAGAAAATGTTGATGCGGCACTCAAGGTACAGGGAACCGAATCGGTTCAAAATGTGATTGTGGTGTACCGTACCGGCAATCCGATTGATCTCAAGGAAGGGCGTGACCTGTGGTATCACATGGAAATCATGTCGGTCAATGAAATCTGCCCGCCTGAACCGATGAATGCCGAAGATCCTTTATTCATTCTGTATACCTCGGGTTCGACCGGCAAGCCGAAAGGGGTATTGCATACCACTGGTGGCTACCTCACTTATGTGAACTCCACTTTTCGTGAAGTGTTCGATATCAAGCAGGATGATGTGTTCTGGTGTACCGCAGACTTGGGCTGGATTACCGGGCATTCCTATGTGCTGTATGGGCCATTATCCACTGGAACAACCACTGTAATGTTTGAAGGTGTGCCACAATATCCAACTTGGGCGCGTACCGGTCATATTGTCGACAAACACAATATCACCATTCTGTATACAGCACCGACAGCGATTCGCGCCATGATGCGCGAAGGTGATGCCTTTATCCGCGAAAGTGACCGCAGCAGCTTGCGTTTAATTGGTTCCGTTGGTGAGCCGATTAACCCGGAAGCATGGAACTGGTATTACACCGTGGTCGGTGAAAGCCGTTGTCCAATTGTCGATACCTGGTGGCAAACTGAAACTGGCGGAATTTTAATTTCACCTTTGCCGGGAGCCACGGATTTAAAACCGGGTTCCGCTACTCGACCATTGTTTGGCATCCAACCCGCGATTGTCGATGCTGAAGGCAAAGAACTGGAAGGCGAAGCGGAAGGTAACCTGATCATCAAGGATTCCTGGCCGGGTCAGATGCGCACGATTTGGGGTGATCCAGAACGTTTTATTGAAGCTTATTTCTCAACTTATCCGGGAAGCTATTTCACTGGAGATGGCGCCCGCCGTGATAAGGATGGCTATTACTGGATTACCGGACGGGTGGATGATGTACTGAATGTCTCTGGACACCGTTTAGGCACGGCAGAAGTGGAAAGTGCCTTGGTGGCACATGAGCATGTGGCTGAAGCTGCGGTAGTCGGTATGCCACATGACATTAAAGGTCAGGGTATCTGTGCATTTGTCACCTTGCAGGCCGATTTTGAGGAATCCGAAGAGCTGCGTAAAGAACTGATCGACTGGGTGCGTAAAGTATTAGGACCCGTCGCTACACCCGATGCCTTGCATTGGGCACCCGCTTTACCGAAAACCCGTTCCGGTAAAATCATGCGCCGTATTTTAAGAAAGATTGCCGCCAATGAACTGGATACCTTGGGGGATACCTCAACCCTGGCAGATCCACAGGTGGTGGACAATCTGATCGCGACAGTCTATCCCAAGAACTAAGTCATTTTAGTCATTACCGCCTGCATTTTTCAGGCGGTATTTTTATTTTACGTATAAGGACTGCAGGCATTCAGATAAAGATGAAAAACATCATCTGCTAAGCTAAAAATATAGAAACAGATAGATATGATTATGAATGCCTCATCGCCACTTTTAAATTCAAATCCATTACAGATTGCTCAACAACTTGCGGAACAGTTTGCAAAGACTGCTGCTGAACGTGATAAACAAGGCGGCAATCCAAAATCCGAGCGTGATTTAATCCGTCAAAGTGGCTTACTGGGTCTTTCTATTCCCACCCAATACGGTGGGCAAGGGGCAGACTGGAAAACGGTTTTTCAAACCATTCGAACCATTGCCCAAGCTGATAGTTCACTGGCGCATGTCTATGGTTTTCACCATTTACTGATTGCAACGGTGCAACTGTTTTCACAACCTGAACAATATGGAAAATGGTTGGAGCAAACAGCACAAGAAAACCTGTTTTGGGGCAATACTTTAAATCCCTTAGACCGACGAACTACAGCAGTCAAAGTCTCTGAAACGGAATATGTATTTCAGGGCGATAAAAGCTTTTGTTCAGGCTCGATGGATTCAGATATCCTGCTTTGCTCGGGCTATAATGATGAGGGGAAATTACTGATTGGGGTAATTCCCACAGTACGTGACGGGGTCAGTTTTTTAGGTGATTGGAACAATATGGGACAGCGCCAAACCGACAGCGGCACCAGTCATTTCGAGCAGGTCAAAATCCAGCAGCATGAGTTGCTGTTAAATCCAGGCCCACTGAGTACGCCGTATTCGAGTTTACGTCCGCTGATTGCACAATTGATTTTTGTGCATCTGTTTTTAGGGGTGGCAGAAGGCGCCTTTGAAACAGCAAAACAAACCGTGCAAACTCAAAAAGCATGGTCAAAATCTTTGGTGGAAAATTCCGTGAATGATCCATTTACGCAAAAGCATTTTGCCGAGTTTTATGTGCAGCTTGAGGGCGTGCGTTTACTGGCCAATAAAGCGGTAGAGACTTTGCAAAATGCCTGGAACATGGGTGAAGCATTAACAGCCGAGCAGCGCGGTGAAGTGAGTATTGCCATTGCCACAGCAAAAATTGCTGCAACCCAGACTTCACTGTTTGTGACACAAAATATTTTCCAGGTGATGGGTGCACGCGCGACGACTGCCAAACTGAATCTCGACCGTTTCTGGCGCAATGTCCGTACCCAGACGCTGCATGACCCGATTGATTATAAATATCAGGAAGTGGGGGAATGGGTGTTAACAGGTAAAGTCCCTGATCCAAGTTTTTATTCTTGATGTGATTATTCAAAAAAGCCTCTATCTCGGGAGGCTTTTTTATTGAGGTATCTGCTCTTTTTTAATAATAGCGAAAAAGGGGTAGTCTTCTCTTTAGCCTTCGTTTTCCCCTCACCCCAACCATTTATCTCAGGGAGAGGAAGTTTCTCCTTTTAGGAGATGAGAACCCTCAGAATATATTCTGAGTTAGCAAGGGAGAGGTGAGATGTTTATCGAAAGGGCAGATGAGTAATATTAAAAAAGTCTATGCATAAAAAAAACCCTCAAGCCGAGCCTTGAGGGCATAGGTATCTACACATCTTTAGGTACCTAATGCAATCGCAGCAATCTCATTCAGTTCATCTATTGAATATTCCGAAAGTAGTTGAAGAGTGTTCAGTAAAATCGAAAGTCCTGCCAATATTGCAGGTGCACTTTCCAACTTGCCCCTTTTCTGCTGCCTGCCTGAAAGACGGGCCAGAAATATACGGATTTTCTGATTTTGTTCATCTGTACAGCGCTGTATTCTCCAAGTTACTACACACGCCATGCAACTAATCAG
>NZ_SJXH01000069.1 GCF_004336635.1 Acinetobacter sp. ANC 4862 | reverse complement strand
CGAGTATCCATAAACAGTTGTGCTGGCGACAATAGCAAGAGTGAACCACCTGATCCCTTCCCGAACTCAGAAGTGAAACCTCTTTGCGCTGATGGTAGTGTGGGGTTACCCATGTGAGAGTAAGTCATCGCCAGCTCATTAATTCTAAAATCCCCCTCATCATAGATGAGGGGGATTTTTTTATGGGCGGAAGAAATAGAAAATAAAAAAATCGAACCGAAAAAGAGAAAATAGTCATTTTATCATCATAAAAGATAAATGTTTTAGTTGAAAAGGTGACTAAATCCTAGAATATTTTTAAATTAATATTTTAAGTTACTTCGCTACATTCTGTATTTTCTTTGTTTAGAAATGCAGTTTTAGATTATTAAATCTATGAAATCTACCTGTATAACTAATAGGTTATATAAGCAGTAAATGACATAGAGGAAAAATTATGACAAATGAAAATAAATTAGACAATACAAAAAATAATACATCTAATGTAGGTGGTGACTTAGAGTTTAAAGCGAAAGAAGCGCAACTGCAAGGTGACAAAATAATTGATGATCTAAAAAATAAAGCCGCAAAAATTAAGCTTGAAGGTGAAAAAGCTCTGCATAATTTAAACCAAAAAGCTAAGGCTAAATATAAAGAAGGTAATGTTTCATTTGCTGAAAAGAGTAAGGAATCAGAAACCGAGAAATCAGATTCAGAAAATAAGCTACATGATAGATTGGAGCATTTAAAGACAGAAGCAAGCCATAAATTTGAAGAAGCTAAGCTAAAAGTAACAGAGTTAAAGCATGAAGCCCCAGTTAAATTTGATGAACTAAAAGCACAGGTAAATACTAAATTTGATGAGTTAAAGAAAACTGCGACAGACAAACTTAACAAATTTAAAAAAGATGACCAAGGTTAATTGAGTTAATTTTTAACTAACTATTCCAGCTAAATAATTTTTAATTTAGCTGGAATGATCAGCAGCAAAAATAATGATTTTTTGAAAAAGAGTTATTCGGTTATTTTATCTTTAATTTCTTGATCAGTATTGAGCCATTCAATTTTCCTCACACGATCGTTCACAATGGTGATGGTATACATCATATTTTCTATTTCGTATTTATAGTCCATTGCTAAATCAAGATTTTCCCCTTCTTTGAATTCACGTGTAATCATTGAATTTGGAGACAACTTCAGACGATTTTGCATATCTGCAAAAGTATCGCCTAAACTGATTAATTGCCCTTCCGGGGTAAGTATAGAAGAAGTTTCATTTTGCTGTATGGGCAAATGACATGGCAGTCAATAAAATGCATGAAAGTAATTGTTTTAGCAAAATATGATCCCCGAAAAAAATTGTTATTATAAAAATAATAATGTGTAGCTAATATAAAGAACAAAATAAAGATATGTTCGCATAATAATTGTTACGAAAAATAATCGTTATTTATATTGATAAACCAAGATGTAATTTTTTGAACTGTTTTGGATCTATCTGCTTTAGTTCGTGTTAGTCGATGATTTAATAAAAGTATATTGATAGCAGGTTCAATAGAAAAGACACAATATCATCTTTAAAATAAAGAGTTAAGTCCTAAAACCTACTGATTGGCTCGGATTTTTAGCAAGATTTATAAAGCAAGCTAGAACTTTACTTAACCTTCGCCTCATTTAAAGCTAAACTATGATATTCAGCTGTATGTTCGTATTTGGAGTAAACTTATGTCGTGGCTTTCTTCGCTTAAATCTGTTTTTTCACCCTCGCAGGAGGTGAAGGAGGAAGAAATCCAGAATGTGCTACAAGGCTATATATTGCCAAATTCAAACCATGCACTGAAAGACAGAATTACCCAAGTCAATGTCGAAGGGCGAGTATTACAAATAACCATTAATACTTATCCTGAGGAAGTAGATCATTTACAAAAAATCCATGATGATTTGGCAGATGCCTTAGAAAAATGTGGTATCCAAGAACTCAATATGCATGTGATTCAGCAAAAACATGCACAAGGTGAAAGCTGTTCTAATCATGATCATGGAAAAGAAGGACATAGCTGTTCAAGCAACCCTCAAGGTGAAAATACAACTCCACAAGCTCAAAAACTTCCGCCTATAGTGGATGCTTCAGGAAAAACAGCTCAAGCTGAAACAAAATATGAGCAAGATCCAAACAATCCACCCATTCAAAAACCGGCACCGCAACAAAGAGATGTACCTAAACATCCACGTATTAAAAATGTGATCTTGGTTTCATCGGGTAAAGGTGGTGTGGGTAAATCGACCACCACTGTAAACCTTGCATTGGCATTGCAAAAATTAGGTTTGAAAGTCGGTGTTTTAGATGCTGATATCTATGGTCCAAGTATTCCGACCATGTTGGGTAATGCAGGGCGTACCCCGATGATTGAAGCGGAAAATTTTGTTCCAATCGATGCGTATGGTATGGCGGTTCTATCGATTGGGCATTTAACGGGCGATAACAATACCCCTGTGGCTTGGCGTGGTCCGAAAGCAACAGGTGCATTGATGCAGTTGTTTAACCAAACCTTGTGGCCAGACCTGGATGTTCTGATGATTGATATGCCACCAGGGACAGGGGATATTCAATTGACACTTGCACAGCGTATTCCTGTGACGGGCGCTGTTATTGTGACTACTCCACAAAATGTAGCACTTTTAGATGCAACAAAAGGCATTGAACTGTTTAATAAAGTTCAGATTCCTGTCATGGGAGTCGTGGAAAATATGTCGACACATATTTGTTCGAACTGTGGTTATGAAGAGCAGATTTTCGGTACTGGTGGTGGCGACAAGTTATCTGAACAATACAATATTCCTTTACTGGGGCGTTTACCTTTAAATGTTCAAATTCGCGAAAATGCCGATGCAGGTAAACCTTCTGTACTGGTAGGTGATGATGCGGCTGAAAGCTATATGTCGATTGCTCAAAAAATTGCAGACCAATTACCGAAAGTAGAGAAGCAGCAAAATAGAATTTTTTAATTGCTGATTGAATAGTCAGATTTAAAAAGCTCCACTTCTGTGGGGCTTTTTTATCGAGTGGGATTATGTTTTTTTGAAGTATAAGGTAATAGGATAAAGCTGTTTAGAAGCAGAGTTGATACTTCAATAATGCTTAACAAAAATGTTAAAACTGCGTTGTGGAAGATCATTAATCGCAGAGCGAAAACAAGTGGGCTTCGTCAGGAAAAATATCATAAAGTAAATTTTATAGGCAAAGGCCGTTGCAATAATGCATCTAGTGACATTCTTGTATTTAAAGATTTGATGATTATTTGATATGATGACGACGGTTATAATGCTGAATAATATTCCAGCGCCAAAATAATCGCGTAATCATAAATAATAGAACGGCAAAAATTAAAGCTTCCAACAGTAAACCGGATAATAGAATTTTCGCTAAACTTAGGTCAATATGTCCATTCCCAAAGTGAGTGATCCAATGACTGATCTGATGCAGGACACCCAGTATCATATCTTGATCAATCATATTCACTTGAAACACCTTCGCACCTAGCCAAAAACCAAGATATAAAATGGGAACAAGCGTAAAGGGGTTGGTTAGCCAAGCGAGACATAAACTCACCGGTAAATTGACCTCAAACAGTAAAACCGTCAGAACAATTAAAACACTGTGAAAAGGCAAAGGCAGCATGCCCCAAAAGGTACCAATAAAAATGGCTTTGGAAATAGACTTTCTGTTCACATACCACAGCAACGGATTTAAGGTACGTTGACCAAAAATCTTCATCAGTTTCATCTCCGCGACTTTATGAGGAGAGGGAAGCCATGATTGAAAAAATTGTTTTGCCATAAATATATGATACTTAGATAATAATGTGTTGTGCCTGAATAGACCATTTCAAAGCTGACCAAGTATGACTGAATGATGAAATGAATACTAAAAAAATATTGTCATTGAAATTATTTTTAACAAATGACTATCTGTTTATATTGGAAATATACTAATTAAATATTTGATATATATTAATTATTTTTAATATTTTTAGATTTTTTGAAAAGATATAAAATTGCATATTTGCTAAGTACAATAAACTAATTTACTCTTCGCGCACTCTATAGAGCATAGGTATCTACACATCTTTAGGTACCTAATGCAATCGCAGCAATCTCATTCAGTTCATCTATTGAATATTCCGAAAGTAGTTGAAGAGTGTTCAGTAAAATCGAAAGTCCTGCCAATAT
>NZ_SJXH01000068.1 GCF_004336635.1 Acinetobacter sp. ANC 4862 | reverse complement strand
TCAGCACTCAATTCAGCAAGTGTTTTTTCTGCTTTAATCGCAGCAAGTGCTACCTTAGCTTTAAAATCATTTGAATGATTTCTTCTTGGTCTACGTGCCATAAAATACTCCATATATTGATGTTTATAACATCATTTGGGGAGCAAAATATCACTTATAAGTGTTGTTCAAATTTCCTGATCCACCTCTTTTAATTATATTGAGAGCTAAGTCACTAAAAAAGAGGGCGTTTAAAAGATACGACGAGTGACGCATAGTCTTGAGACGTATTTAACAGGGGGGTACAGTAATTTTATTAAAATGATCTGATATTTTATGAAGATAGGTTTAGGAATCCTAAACAATGTGTGTGAGTGAGAAAATTTTAAGTAACATAATAAAAATACAACTCTAGGTTGTTTTTTATCCTAAAAAACATATCTAATACTAAAGAATGAGGCTGATTTCCCACTATTTTTCCCAAAAATGCATCTTTAGAGCAAATATTCCAATGTTTATGTAACTAAATATTTCAAAAACGGGGCTTTTTTGAGTTAAGTTTATGAAATATATAAGATTTGGGAAATGGCTTTTTCACAGCGTACAATGCCATCGAAACGATTGTGACTCGTCAACAACAATTACGTAGTAAAGAAAAATGATTCAAGAGGCAGGTAAGCTATGAACAACAACTACCGTAAACCACTGCAAGGCACCCAGCTCGAATATTTTGACGTGCGCCAAGCCGTAGAAGATATTCAGCCAGGCGCATATGCCAAACTTCCATATACCTCAAAAGTGCTTGCAGAACAGTTGGTGCGCCGTTGTGATCCAGCCATTTTAGAGCAGTCATTAAACGAACTTATTCAACGCAAACAAGACCATGATTTCCCTTGGTATCCGGCACGTGTGGTCTGTCATGACATTTTGGGTCAGACCGCACTTGTAGACTTGGCGGGCTTGCGTGATGCGATTGCCGATCAAGGGGGCGATCCTTCAAAAGTGAATCCGGTGGTGCCAACACAGCTGATTGTCGACCACTCATTGGCAGTGGAGTACGGCGGTTTCGATCCTGATGCATTTGAGAAAAACCGTGCCATTGAAGACCGTCGCAATGAAGACCGTTTCCATTTTATTGAATGGACCAAAACCGCTTTTGAAAATGTCGATGTGATTCCTGCGGGCAACGGCATCATGCACCAGATCAATCTGGAAAAAATGTCTCCGGTGATTCAAAACCGTGATGGCGTGGCATATCCAGACACTTGTGTAGGAACTGACTCGCATACGCCACATACTGATGCACTCGGTGTAATCTCCATTGGTGTGGGTGGCCTGGAAGCTGAAAATGTGATGCTAGGTCGTGCATCGTGGATGCGTCTACCGGACATTATTGGTGTGGAACTGGTCGGTCAGCGTCAGCCGGGCATTACTGCAACTGATATCGTATTGGCTTTAACTGAATTCTTGCGTAAAGAACGTGTGGTCGGTGCGTATCTTGAATTCTTTGGTGAAGGTGCAGACAGCATGTCGGTAGGTGATCGCGCAACGATTTCCAACATGACCCCTGAATATGGTGCAACGGCTGCGATGTTCTACATTGACCAGAACACCATTGATTATCTGACTTTGACCGGCCGTGAATCTGAGCAAGTCAAACTGGTTGAAACCTATGCCAAAGAAATTGGGCTTTGGGCATCGGACATGAAACAGGCAGAATATCCACGTGTATTACGTTTCGACTTGTCGACTGTGACCCGTAATATTGCCGGTCCATCAAATCCGCATGCGCGTGTATCGACTGCTGACCTGAAAGAAAAAGGCATTGCCGGTGTGGTTGAACATCGTACCGATGGTTTAATGCCGGATGGCGCAGTGATTATCGCAGCCATTACCTCTTGTACCAATACTTCAAACCCACGGAACACTGTTGCAGCAGGTTTGTTGGCTCGTAAAGCCAATGAGCTGGGTTTAACCCGTAAGCCTTGGGTGAAATCATCTTTTGCACCGGGTTCTAAAACAGCAGCACTTTACCTTGAAGAAGCAGGTGTATTGCACGATTTAGAAAAACTTGGCTTTGGTATTGTGGCCTATGCTTGCACCACTTGTAACGGGATGTCTGGCGCGCTTGATCCAAAAATTCAGCAAGAAATTATTGACCGTGACTTGTACGCGACTGCGGTACTTTCAGGTAACCGTAACTTTGACGGTCGTATCCATCCTTATGCAAAACAGGCATTCTTGGCATCTCCGCCATTAGTGGTTGCTTATGCGATTGCCGGTACAATTCGTTTTGATATCGAAAAAGATTCACTTGGCAATGACAAAGATGGTAATCCAATTTACTTAAAAGACATCTGGCCATCGGATGCTGAAATTGATGCATTGGTGCAAAAGTCAGTTAAGCCTGAACAGTTCCGTAAAGTCTACATTCCAATGTTTGATCTGGGTGAGCGAGAAAAATCGGTAAGCCCACTGTATGATTGGCGTCCGCAAAGTACTTATATTCGCCGTCCGCCATATTGGGAAGGGGCGTTGGCTGCACCGCGTACTTTAAGCAATATGCGTCCATTGGCTATTTTGGGTGACAACATCACCACCGACCATTTATCGCCATCGAATGCGATTGTGTTGGATAGTGCTTCTGGTGAATATTTGGCGAAAATGGGCGTGCCTGAGGAAGACTTTAACTCTTACGCAACTCATCGTGGTGACCACTTGACTGCACAGCGTGCGACCTTGGCAAACCCGAAACTGTTTAATGAAATGGTGCGTCGTTCAGATGGTACGGTGAAGCAAGGTTCGAAAGCGCGTGTAGAGCCTGAAGGCGAAGTGATGCGTATGTGGGAAGCGATTGAAACCTACATGAACCGTAAACAGCCTTTGATTGTGATTGCAGGTAAGGATTATGGTCAGGGTTCAAGTCGTGACTGGGCTGCGAAAGGTGTTCGTCTTGCAGGTGTTGAAGCGATTGTAGCTGAAGGTTTTGAGCGTATTCACCGTACCAACCTGGTTGGTATGGGCGTGTTGCCGCTTGAGTTTAAACCGGGTACAGACCGTAAAACATTAAAGCTAGATGGTACTGAGCTATATAGCGTAATTGGTAATATTGCGCCACGTTCGACTTTAACTTTAGTGATTGAACGTGCTACAGATGATGGCAAGGAACAGATTGTTGAAGTGCCTGTAACTTGCCGTTTAGACACCGAAGAAGAAGTTTCTGTATATGAAGCGGGCGGTGTATTACAACGCTTTGCACAGGACTTTTTAGAAGGGCAAGTGGCTTAACTTTATTTTTTAGAAAAATAAAATCTCCCCTAGCCCCTCTTTGAAAAAGGAGGGCCGGGGAGGATTTATAATCAAAATAATTGATATTGTTGTAAAAAGACCCTAAATTGAAAATAGAAATTTTTAAGGGTTAAATTGTGGCTGATAAAAAAAGAAATTATAGTAAATACAAGTAAAGAATTATTTAATATAGCTGAATTAGATTATAAGTATTTATCAATAGGTTTCATTGATAATATGAATTTTATAAGTTTTTTTGAACTCAATCCTAATGCGTATCTTTCTTTTGCGAAGACAGATTTAAAACAGAAAGATGATCGAGGATTAATTAATGCCTTATCAAATTCTAAGAGAGCTATTGATTGCTAGATAGAGAACACATTAAAAAATTTTAATATAAATTTAAAAAAAGTTCCAAAAGCAGCGTTGAACTTTTGTGAAGATGTTTTAGAAGATGATAATAAAAATATCAGTCCTATTTCGTTGCGTTTGTTTTGTGCTCTAGGCCTGTCTCCAAATTTACTTGTAACTGAAGTAAGGAATTTAAGAAATAAAATTGAACATGAGTTTAATCTTCCTGAAAAAGAAGATGTGTTGCGAGCGTATGAAGTAGCTGAATTGTTAATTAATAACATAAAAGCTAAAGAAATTTGTTCTTGTAAAATTGATATTTCAGATATTCATAAGCATGGAGATTCATCATGGGATCATTTTTCAGGCTTAGTATTTAGTTCAACTTTTAGGCTTAGACAAGAAGAGATAGGGAATTTTAGATTAACCCGAATTACGGATAAGAAAACCGCTTGAAAAAAAGATGGCTAGAGCCATTTAGAAAGTTACTACACAAACCAAAGACTCTAACCACCATGTCTGATTTTACAGAA
>NZ_SJXH01000067.1 GCF_004336635.1 Acinetobacter sp. ANC 4862 | reverse complement strand
ATAGATCGGTTCAAATTTCTTAAAAAAATCATCAATGGCACAGAAGATTTCTGTAAAATCAGACATGGTGGTTAGAGTCTTTGGTTTGTGTAGTAACTTTCTAAATGGCTCTAACCATCTTTTTTTCAAGCGGTTTTCTTATCCGTAATTCGGGTTATTATTATTAAAAGTATTTTTTTAATAAAAACCCACTCTATAACTTTAGTCGTATTCCGTTCGTCGCCGTCTTGGCTCATATATGAGAGCAACAAATGATCAGTTTAATCTGTCTATCCGTACGTACATAAAACGCTGCCCAAGGAACTGATCATCATAGAAAAATACAGGAGTTTAAGATGAACATTTCTGAAGCCAGAAGTCATGGCGTAGATCAATCGCAACAATTTTACCGTCAATATGGTGCCAATGCCCTGTTACCTGAAATTCAATGGACTGAATTATTTAAGCCCAGCCACTTAAAAGATACTCACATTCAGGCATTAAACACCTTGTATCAAAGTGCGGTTCCGCTTGCATTACAAGTGTTTGATGAGTTGAATTTTGATGTCTTCAGCCCTGCAGCCTACAAACCGCAAGGCTTGGGTCTATTTGATCGACTTGCTGAACAAGAAGATAAGCTGATTCAATCCCTAAAAGCCGAATCTAAAGACCTAACTGATCAAGTACGTCACCAGATTTGGAGCATGTTATTGCGTGGTGGTGCGGTGCTGGTCTTTAAAGCATGGCTTGGCAAAGTCAAAACCGATGAGAATCTGCTCGATACCACCCAATTTGATGAATTGTCTGATCTGCTCTTTATTAAGACCCCACCTTTCGAATTGGCAAAGCACTTAGATGTAAATACCCATGCCAATGAAGATCATATTTTCCTGCTGTATGGCAGTGATGTTTATTTAGACCGTTTTAACAGCTTAGAAACTGCGGCTTTATTTGTCGATTTAGGCGTATATGATGCGGCATTTTTAAGTTTAAGAGATGACAGCGTGGCGGAATATCTGAAAGAGAAAGCCTATGTCTCTCAAGAGCAAATTGATGATCTGCAATGTGCATTAAATCCCTTATTTTGCACAGACCATACTCCCAGACAAAGCTGCGTCGCGTAATCTAAAATGCTAAATGCGTTGAAAGTCAAAGCATCCCTCGCAATAAACCGCAACGAAAAAGGCACTTAATTTAAGTGCCTTTTTCGTTCAATGCTGGGTTCAGCAGATTACATTTTCTTTTCTTCAATATTCAAAGCACTGATCGCCAATACCGCCTGAGTACGGTTTTGCACATTCAATTTACGGAAAATAGCCGTGACATGCGCTTTAATGGTTGCTTCAGAAACATCAAGCTCATACGCAATCTGTTTATTCAGTAAACCTTCCGCCACCATCATCAATACACGGAATTGTTGCGGTGTTAGCGATTGAATACGTTCTGCCAGTGCAGTTTCATCTGCTGCACGTGGATCGAAATTCAGATTGGCAGGCAAGTTTGGCGGTAACCAGATTTCACCTTCCAGCACCTGGCGAATCGCCTCACCAATATGGCTGGGATGTGCCGATTTAGGAATATAGCCCATTGCACCATGCGCAATGGCACGCTGAATAATTGAAGTTTCTTCATGCGCAGAAACCACAATAATTGGAATTGAGGGATATTGTGCACGGACGTGAACCAAAGCTGAAAAGCCTGAAGCCCCTGGTAAATTTAAATCCAATAAAACCAAATCCGGTTCCGGTCCGTTATCTAAGCGTTCATACAACTCATTTACTGCAGCCGTTTCATGAATTTGAGCTTGCGGTAAGCTGTAACGAACGGCCTGAATCAAGGCATGACGAAACAACGGATGGTCATCAACGATTAAAATATTCATAAGCGACATGAAAGATCTTGTGCACAGTGGTTTCTATTCTAACCATAGTCATGCATCTAAGGATATGCAAGATCTCACTATTTTTGCATTTAAGCCGACATTCGGCTTAAGAAATTGACAAAATTCCGCATTTTCTTAATTTCTTTAAATCTAATCACATTTTGATATAAATTTTATCGTATAAAGCAAAATGCTTATTAACAATCAAGATAAATTTATAAATCAAATAATTAACTACCCTTTAAAGCTGAGTTAATGGCAATTTTCTTTATATCTTAAAATCAGATAACTTTTCTGTATTTGCTTATTTTACAGAATATCTCAGGTGGTGATTAATAAATACATTCCGAGATTTTATTGTTTTAGGTTATTCCAAGATGTCTATTTTAAATACACAAAAACCACTGAATATTGTTGCTGTATCGGGTGGTTTAAACAACCCGTCAAAAACCGAAGCTCTGGTTCAAGCCATTCTAGACGAACTGGGTGAAGCAACACCGATTAATGTCCATTTCATTAAATTCAGCGAAATTGGTCAATTGATGGGTGGGGCGATCTACCGCAATCAATTACCACAACGTGTACAAGACGATTTAGCTGCCGTAGAAGCAGCAGATGCACTGATTGTGGGTACACCAGTATACCGTGCATCATTTACCGGTCTATTTAAACATTTCTTTGATTTTGTAGAACAAACCGCATTGGTTGATGTACCTGTTTTACTTGCAGCATCTGGCGGTTCTGAACGTCATGCCCTGGTTCTTGAGCACCAATTACGTCCACTGTTTAGCTTCTTCCAGGCGCAAACTCTGCCGATCGGTGTATACGCAACAGATAAAGATTTCACCCCTGAATACACCATTCACAGCGAGTTCTTGCGTGACCGTATTACTTTAGCAGTGGCACGTGCGCTACCAATTCTTGAGTGGGCACCGGCTAAAGGTCAACGTGCTGAAGTGGTGAAAGAGAAAACCCAACAAGCCAACCAAAACCTGGGCATTAATAAACAAATCGAGCAGGAAGAAGTACTTCCTTCTGCGGCAGTGCCAAGCCTAGATGCAGCGGAATCTCGCTTGCACAGCAAAAAAGCACCGAAGACTCAAGTCGCTTAATCAGCGACTTCCACCTCGAGGGTTTAGATATGTCAAATCAACAAGAAAACCAAGTTAAATTTGCCTATTGGGTACCGAATGTCAGTGGTGGCTTGGTGGTCAGTAATATCGAACAGCGCACCGACTGGAGCTATGAGTACAATGTACGCTTAGCCCAGGCAGCAGAAAAAAACGGCTTTGAATATGGTTTAACCCAGATTCGTTTTGCGTCAAGCTACGGCGCAGAACATCAACATGAATCGGTCAGTTTTAGTCATGCATTGTTAGCAAAAACTGAAAAAATTAAACTGATTGCGGCAATTTTACCCGGGCCGTGGAAACCTGCTCTTGCAGCGAAACAATTGGCCAGCATTAACCAAATGACCAATGGCCGTATCGCGATTAACGTGGTCAGTGGCTGGTTCCGCGGTGAATTTGATGCGATTGGCGAAGAATGGCCAGAACACGATCAGCGTTATGCTCGTTCAGAAGAATTTATTCGCAGCTTACGTGGCATTTGGAATACAGATCACTTTAACTTTGATGGCAAGTTCTATCAGTTTAAAGATTACACGCTACGTCCACAGCCGCTTCCAAACAAACCTGTGGAAATTTTCCAAGGCGGCAGTTCACGTGCTGCACGTGACATGGCTTCACGCGTTTCAGATTGGTACTTTACCAATGGCAACACGCCTGAAGAAATTAAAAAACAGATTGATGATATTCGTGAGAAAGCCAAGGCCAATAACCATCAGGTTAAAATTGGAGTGAATGCCTTCATTATTGCCCGTGATACCGCAGAAGAAGCGCAATCTGTGCTGCAAGAAATTATCGATAAAGCCAATATTCAAGCTGTGAATGCATTTGGCGATGCCACCCGCGAAGCAGGTGCCTCAACCGCTGAAGGCGAAGGCAACTGGGCAAAATCAAGTTTTGAAGATTTGGTGCAGTATAACGATGGTTTCAAAACCAACCTGATTGGTACACCACAGCAAATTGCTGAACGTATTTTGGTTCTCAAAGATATCGGTGTGGACTTGGTGCTTTCTGGCTTCCTACACTGTATTGAAGATGTTGAATACTTCGGTGCGAAAGTCTTGCCATTGGTTCGTAAGTTAGAAGCAGAGCAAGCGGAACAGCTGCAAGCAAAATCAGCTTAAGGCGGTCAAATTATAATAATAATGCTTTACCCTATTCTCCCCCTCAAGGCATAGGTATCTACACAATTCTCATGTTTTGCGTTAAATTGAGGAGCATGCTCTTCAATTTAACATCTCTGGCTTAGATCTGCGTCTTATTAAACGCTACAATAGCCTTGTAAAGCTCAATATGAATCCTCTAGCTTCACTTGCTCCTGCAATTAAAGATATTGCCTCTGCCCAAAAAACGAGTTTCGCAACCACACAGGCAGTTTGGCGATTCTTAAATAATGATAAAGTCTCTTTTAAACAATT
>NZ_SJXH01000066.1 GCF_004336635.1 Acinetobacter sp. ANC 4862 | reverse complement strand
GAAGAGCCTGAAATGAGCAAACAGGACCTGATTAAATACATCAGCATGAAAAAGCGCTCATCTTCTTTGGGCAAGATGAATGAAGAAAAAGATAATAACCAAAAAGAAGAAGAGAAGACTCTGAAGCTGTGGGATGTTAATCCAGCAATGATAGAAAATTACTGGTCAAGCACTCAGCGTGATTAAAAAATATATAAAAAATGAGCTCGCTCTCATTATAAAAAGAAGTGCTTAGCGAGAAGTACTTCAAAACTAGCAAGGAAAATAACTATGAAAAATACTATCAAAACAATCACCTTATCTGTTGCCTTCCTGTCTAGTGCAGCCATGGCAAGTCCAGGCAACCACGTCACTGTAGATACAGGTTTAGGCGCTACCTTGGCCGCTGTATCTCAACATGCTAAAAATGGTACTGCGCTTAACCTTGCCATTAATACCGCTACTGTTGATGCAACAGTCAACGTAGACGGGAAGTATAATTCACTGAATAATTTGGGGGACAAACTCGCAGTAGAAACTTCAGCAATTGGTGCAGTAAACACCGGTAGCATTAACTTACAACAAGGCAATCTGAGTGCTGTGAATACGGGTACAGTAGAGAAAACTTTTGATGCTGAAAAAAGTGCAGAGCGTTCTTTAGAACAATGGCATTCTGAGGGTTCATCAGCGTTTGAAAGTTCTATCAGTGCCAGCCTGAATACCGACACTTATGACCAATTCTCTGAAACCTTGAGTAATTACACTGCAGCGAATTTAGCCTTTAATTCAGCAGCTATTGATGCATCTGTAAATCTAAGAGGATTCGAGAATCATATTGATGGCATCAAAACTTCAGCAATCGGTGCTGTGAACACCGGTAGCATTTCAGTGACTGTAAAGTAAATCCACCTCTCAATATGATCCAGGGTCTAACTATTTTCGGATAGTTAGACCTTTTTATTTTTAAATAAGCTTACATTTTAATGTAACTGTTTTTATTTACTGATGTTACGCAGTAAATGGGCTGCCAACTTAATCCTGTCCTAGGTGCGAGTATTCTAGAAATGGACATTTCTACTTGGGAATAACAGTTATATAATTACCCTTTAAATTCAAAGATATAGTTCTTAGTTATCAGCCCAATTTCCACCGGGTGCTTTTTTTATGATTTTTTACGTTTCATGATTATTTAATCAATTTTCCACGGTTTCAATAAGCCCAGAAAAATAATCAGATTAGCCATACGGCTTAAAGAAACGACTCCAGAAGCCCTCTTTTTCCGGTTCAGGCTCAACATGCTCTGGGAGGCACTGTTGCAAATAACCATGAATGGTAAGCTGAAGATTATTTTAGCTTACCATCAGCGGCTATTTGCAACAGTGCCCGTAATAGCTACTCAAGACACCACCACGATTTCTTATGCTCGTCGTTTATAAAGACGGCAAGTTGACCGGTCGCGTTTGATGGAGGTATGCCCTCTGTGCATGTCGCCGGTGTGCTTACGATATATTGGACATTGCTGTTATTAAATTCCCATCTGGTGTAGCGACATACGCCAGTGCCCTCGGTTATTTTTTTCCCTCCGACGATTACCTTGTCCGGTTTCTTGGTGATACTTTTTGGCTTATTCCAAGCAATATACTGGTATTTACCTGGTGAAAGAAGATTGACGGTGACAATATGCGTCGAGGTCTTGCAGACGAATTGTTCTGATGCAATTGCATTAGAAAAAATGGATGATCCGATAATTAAAAAAATTAGAAAGTTAAGCATAGATTCCTCCCGTAGATGATTAGGGCTACCATTCGCCAAAACTGGTGTGCAGCGACACTTTTGCACGTAACGAAGAAAGTTCGGCTTGAACGAATTATTAGGCCACACATTGCCTGACAGTCAACGAGCAAAGAATAACGATGCCAAAACAGCAAAAATTACGAGTATTGCCACTAAGCGCCCGAGCTTTGTCTGAAAGAACCAGGCGCTAGCAATGCCTACACCCAAAGCGAAAAGTATGTTCTGAGTTTTATACCATGTGTAGTAACCGATGCCAGCTCCAATCAGTAAATGAACTATTGGTTTGGAAGGATAGCCCCCATAGAGCTCGCGCCTTGCACACTCTGGGCACTCAATCAACTCTGGGTTATACAAATGACCGTAAGATATAGGAGAGTTGGAGCCTCTTTTCAGCGGTACACACCTTAAATGTGGCCTATAACGCAGGCCATGCAGATGCTGGGCTGGCGAAGAATGCCGCGCCTCCACCGACACCGAAAGATGTTAGGCACATTCTTTTATTTTCGCTTCGATATCTCCCCAAGTCGGCAAATCCAAATAGATGCGCGTGTGGTGTTCTTGCAGCGCAGTTCGGACTGAAGACCACGTCACACCAAAATCATCTTTATAGATAGGTGAATTCTTTAGAACATGGGATCAGCTCATTACTGCCCATCCGTGCCAAATTTCGCGCCTCTCCGCCATAGCCGGCAACGCAATCGAAGCCAACACGATACGACGAGCCCGTTGTTAACCTACGCATAAGCTTACTCCGCTGAAATGGGACACTGATAACAATACTGCGATGCTGATCCCGAACTACGTAGCCTCTAACTAAAGTTATACGGCACATTTGCCATATAACTAAAATGGAATGAAACTACTATTTTAATTAAACTATATGTTATTTAATCAAACCTATATCAGAATAATTTACTACAATGCACATAATCCACCAGCGAAATACTTGATCAAGTCTCTTATATTGCAACAAGATATAAAATACTAAACACTGATCCGACCATAATCATAGGCGTTACGATCAACAAATATTTGTAAAGCTTGAATTTACGTCTTAACTGCAACAGGCAGGAAAAATGCTATGCCTCACTCCATCTGCTGTAACCTTAAGATTGCAAGCTCTAGAAAAAGAATTAGGACAGTTATTAATAATACGTAGTAAGCCTTGCACATTAACCACATCAGGTCAGCAAGTATTTGAATATTTGAAGAAAAGCCAAAGATTAGAACAATTTTTTTTACATAATTTAATGAACAAGTCACAAGCTGAATTTTTTAAAGTGGTTATTGCATCTAATGCCGATAGCTTAGCAACTTGGTTACTTCCAACGCTCAAAGATGTACTTATAAACAATAAGATATTGCTGAATCTAATCGTTGATGATCAAGCTCATACATACGTTCATGATCCTGCCCTAAAAACTCACCTCGTTTCATCTCTTTTGAACTCTGATTTTGTTGGACCCTGAGAATAAAACAATAATATTTACTCTATATTTCTAAACATGCTTAAAAGCTGAAAGCCTTACTCTATCAGCAATAAAGAGTTTTTTTTAAGCGCAATAATGCACGAATTTTAGGCATTTACTCATCGATACTAATTCTGCTAAGATTAGATTTATAAGAATTAAAGTGTTCAATAAATTTAATAAAATTAATGGATATATTTATGAATAAACGGATTGCTTTAGAAATTACTAAAAATTTACGATCTATTTATGCTCATCAAGTCAGAGTGGCAGAGCTATTCTTAAAAATAGGTGAAGTCTCTAATCTTACCCCTCTAATCCTCATAGGAAATAAAACCGTTTTTTCTTTTAAAGAAACAGGGAAATCCCTCACTAAAGTTAAAAAGGAAATTTCTGCTGTCAAAAGTACTTCGCAAGCAGATGCCGTGTTGGCAGAGATCATTTCCGAGCTGGTATAGATTTAGGGGTGTATTTGAAATTTAGCTCGCTAATTCTTTGTTATAAAAATAGTAAAGAAGTAAATAAGGATGAGAGAGTTACGCTTTTTTATCCAATTCACTACACTTTCCATCGTATAAATCATATGAAGCGTGGGTCTAGGATCCACGCTTTTTTGACTTCGTATAACGTGTAGTATGTTAATTTTAGGTAATCTATAAAATTAAATAGTTTCCAAAATTTTTATAATTGCTTCACGTAAATTAGGCTGTTTTTTACGGCTATTTAAATTAGCTTTAAATGTTTCTAAATTAATTTGACTTAAATCCAGTTTCACTATTGACTCTTCTAACTTACTTTTTATCATCTGAAATTTCTTCAAACAATCCTCAAGTTCGTCGATTGACTTACCATTATTAATTTCTATACCTAGCTTAGCTGTATGCAAAATCAACACTTACTTGAACACCCATTCTCATCCAAGTTGGACACTTTAATAGACTTATACTTAAATTAAAGTGTCGCTTTACTTGGACAAAAATAAAAAAATTACTCGATTTTTTTACCTCGTTTTTTTCGCATAGATTCACCTGCCAAATTGAAAATATGGGACCTATGAACAATACGATCTAGCAATGCCTCACCAACCGTTTGGTCCTCAAAGTGGTTGAGCCATAGATTGGTTTCATATTGACTTGTGATTAGTAGTGAACCGTTGTCACTATGTTTATCAATAACACTAATAAAATGAGCTAACCAAGAATTATTGATCTGTGATAAACCAAAATCATCCAAAATGAGCAATTTACAGGAAAGTAATCTCTTCTTTAAGGTCGAGATAGTTCCCAAATTTACCGCAGTATTGAAATCTTCGAACAACTCAGTTGTATTATAAAAGATGACTTTAAAACCCAACTTACATGCGTTCGTTCCAAATACAGAGGCAAGCCATGTCTTACCTATACCAGTTGCACCTGTAAAAATTAGATTATGTTTTGACTTGATCCACTCACAATCAGCAAAACTTTGTAAAATATCACTTGTAAGCCCTTTTTTATTGGAACAATCTATTTCTGTCAGACTACTTGTCGGATATCGTATATTCGATTTATTTAGCAATGATAAGATTTTTCGATTGCTGACTTCATTTTGCTCGGCGATTAGTAATTCATTGAGAATTTCTAATGAGGTTTTTTTACTGTTAACCATCTCATCATAATGATCAACAAAGCAATTCAAACAACCATTGAGTTTTAAATCTTGCATTTTTTGTGCAATAACGCTCTTTGTAGTCATCTTGCATCCCCTCCGAAATAATTAGCACCGCGTAAGTTTGCGTGTGTATAGGGATTCATAGTTTGAGTGGTATTTAGAGGTTGGATATATTTTCTATTTTTGAGTACATACAATAGGTCTGTAACTGCTAATAGATTATATTTTAATGCATACTCACAAGCCTGATTAAGGACAGAATCAAGCCTATTTTCTAAAATATAATCTCTAAGCTTATTTAAAGACTTAATATTACGAGCGAGTTGCTTGGACTTATTTAGAATTTGTTCCACAAACTCATAAACATAGTTTCCAAGAGATTTAGCCCACTGCTTAATACTTGCTGGGCTTAAAGTATTATAAAGCCTATGATTGGCTGGCATATGCTCGTCTAGAATACTTGCTTGACCATAACCCTCTAATAAACTGTGTGAAGTAATGTAAGCGTGCGCTGAACCCCATAGCTATTTTTTAATTTTGGTCGGGTTTCCAGCGGTGCGGCAGCAATTCTTCTATTTGGCTCACTTTATGTGTCGGCAACCTTTTCAGCACATTACTTAAATAGGCATACGGATCCAAGCCATTCAGTTTTGCTGACTGGATTAAAGTCATGATATTGGCAGCTCGTTGGCCGCTGCGCAGCGAGCCAGCAAACAGCCAGTT
>NZ_SJXH01000065.1 GCF_004336635.1 Acinetobacter sp. ANC 4862 | reverse complement strand
TATGCGTTGATCGCAGATTTCCTGCAAGACCGACAATCGTTTAAGTTCTTTATCCGACATAGACACCAACATATCAAACCGTCCGCTTCAATAATCGCAAAAGTGCATATTCTAAAAGCGGACATTTTTACTTTGGAGAAACCGGACATTTCTATTTTGGGCTTACAAACTGATTTCGTATAATATAGATTATGTTAAATCAAGTACACCCACTATTAACTTCATAAAAATAGATCCATAAGGCTTTGTTGCACAAATGTTTGAAAGACAGAGCTACCCTAATTGAGCCAAATTCAAGTGACAACTTGGGTATGAGGACGACCTAATTCTGTGAATTTATTCAAGACTGCTACGCATGCATGAATCTCATTCACCTGACTAGGGCCTGTCCTCATTATTTTTTCATGACTAAACGCTATGCATTAAGAGATGATCAGTGGGAACAGATTAAGGATCTGTTGCCCGGACGAGCGAGTACTGTTGGAGTAACTGCCAAAGACAACAGGCTATTTGTTGAAGCAGTATTATATCGGTATCGTTCAGGTATTCCGTGGCGAGACTTACCAGAACGCTTTGGGGATTTTAGAGTCGTGCACACTCGCTTTAGCCGTTGGGCTAAAGCAGGCGTATGGCAGAAAGTTTTTGAAGTGCTATCACATGAAAGTGATAATGAATATGCCATGCTGGACTCAACCATTGTGCGCGCTCATCAACACAGTGCCGGAAAAAAAAGAACAGGCAATCGGACGCAGTAAAGGTGGCTTAAGTACCAAAATTCATGCCCGTACTGATGCTTTAGGCAACCCAACAGGATTTTATCTCACTGCCGGGCAGGCTCATGACTTAAATGGTGCTGATGTGCTGCTGGACTTATCGTTAAGTCAGACTTGGCTCATGGATAAAGCCTACAATTCCAAGGATCGGGTGATTGATCCAATCCATAAGATCAATGGTCAGATCGTGATGCCGTCCAAAAGTAACGCGATTGATCAGCGTGATTATGACCCACATCTTTATAAGGCAAGACATCTGATCGAGAACTTCTTCGCCAGGCTCAAGCAGTATCGAGGTATTGCTACGCGCTATGATAAATTGGCTCAAAACTTCCTCTCAGCGATCTACCTTGCCTCAATCATGATATGGCTTAATTGATGACACGCCCTAGATAAAATTTGCACAATTCATATAAATATGCGATTCTTCAGCCACATTTGGATTAGATCCAAAACAAAATTAAGTTGAACAAGGGGAGTAGCCTCCTCCAAGCGTAAGCCATTTGATATTTTTAAATGACTTATGTGTCAGAATATCGTCATTACACTTTGCAAAAAGTCGGTATCTGAGCATCTGAAATTACCCAATATGGATATTCAGATGTAGGCAAGACCTTGATCATGTTGACACAGATGTTTAAATCATCTGGCAACAGGTCAAGGTTTTTTTATGACCAGTTGTCGGGTGGGGAGATTTTTTATGGAATCCATCGGCAACCCTGGGTTGTATCTGGCATTTTTTGCGATGGTGGCAGTGATGCTCATCATCGACTTTCTTGGCTTCAAAAATAAAGAAGACCAGCCCGTTAAAATTAGGTCAGCCGCCTATTGGAGCATTGCCTGGGTCAGTGTATCCATCCTGTTCGCTGGCGCTTTATGGCTATATTTGCAGCAAACGGCGGGTGTTGCCTTAGCCAATCAAAAAACCATGGAATACTTTGCGGGCTATCTGTTAGAGAAATCACTCGCAATTGATAACGTGTTTGTCTGGTTGATGATTTTTGCTGCCTTTGCCATTCCTCCAGCCTTGCAACGTAAAATTTTGCTCTATGGCGTACTGGGCGCCATCGTGTTGCGTACCCTGTTTATTTTTATCGGTGCATGGTTCGTTCAGGAATTCTCTTGGGTGCTTTATATCTTCGGTGCCTTCCTGGTTTATACCGGCTTTAAATTTCTTAAAGGCCATGAAGACAATCCCAATATTGAAGATATGGCTATCTTGCAGTGGTTACGCAAACATATGCGTATTACCCCTCAGCTCGATGGACATAAGTTCTTTGTGCGTCAAAACGGCGTGTTGTGGGCAACGCCATTATTTCTGGTGCTGATTTTGGTTGAAGGCTCGGATGTCATTTTCGCAGTGGATTCCATTCCGGCTATTTTTGCGGTCACCAGTGATCCCTTCATTGTCTTGACCGCCAACCTCATGGCGATCTTGGGTTTGCGTGCCATGTTCTTCTTACTGGCAGGCGCTGCGTCTAAAATGCACTACTTACCCTATGGCCTCGGGATTATCTTGCTGTTTATTGGTTTTAAAATGTTGATGCTCGATGTGTTCCATATGCCTATCTGGATATCACTCAGCTTTATTGTGATTGTACTGGCGATTACCGCGTGGTTATCAATTCGCCATAACAAGCAGCAAGAGCAACTGTAATTTTCAAATAAAACGATCCAGCCTTCCATCGCATAGATGGAAGGCTTTTTTATGCCCGATATTGCAATTGATGGCTGCTTTTGAAAATTCTAAACATCAGGCTGGATCCATAAAACCAGGGGAGGACTTATAAACTGATGCGATAGGGTTTAAGCAAAACATTTCAGGTACAATCAATTGAAAAAATGAGAAATTAAAAGGTTATTGCATGTCTGCTCTTCAGGCTCAACGCGCCGTCCGTGGTCGCTTTCTTGATATTCAACACACCGTTTCCCAAGCCTCCGATATTGCTCAAGCCATTCGTTATATTGAAGATGGCTTGCTCATCACTAACGCTGGAAAAATCAGCTGGTTTGGGACATGGCAAGAGGGGAAAAATTTGCTGAATCAAGATATGCTGCTTGAACATTATCCTGAGCAACTGATTGTGCCGGGGTTCATCGACACCCATATCCATTTCCCACAAACCGAGATGGTCGGTGCTTATGGGGAACAACTGCTGGAATGGCTCGACACCTATACATTTCCTACAGAATTGCAATTTAAGGACAAAGCCTATGCCGACAAAATCGCGCAATTTTTTGTGCAGGAATTACTGAAAAACGGTACCACTACAGCCTTGGTTTTTTGTAGCGTACATGCTGAATCAGTCAATGCCTTATTTGAAGCGGCAGAACAGCATCAAATGCGTTTAATTGCCGGTAAGGTGATGATGGACCGTCATGCCCCTGCAGACCTGTGTGACACAGCAGAAAGTTCTTATCATGACTCTAAAGCACTAATTGAAAAATGGCATGGCAAAGGCCGTAACCTGTATGCGATTACCCCGCGTTTTGCCCCCACATCTACACCAGAACAACTTGCAAAAGCAGGACAGTTAAAAGCTGAATATCCTGAAGTGTATGTACACACCCATTTAAGTGAAAATAAAAACGAAATAGCGTGGGTGAAAGATTTATTTCCAGAACAAAAAAGCTATCTGGATGTTTATCATCATTATGGCTTAACAGGGCAGCGCTCGGTCTTTGCCCACTGTGTGCATTTAGAAGAGGCTGAATGGGACTGTATGCATCAAACCAACTCAGCGATTGCCTTTTGCCCAACTTCCAATCTATTCTTGGGCAGTGGTTTATTTCCCTTGAAAAAAACCTGGGAAAAACAAGTCAAAGTCGGTTTGGGTACGGACATTGGTGCAGGCACTTCATTTAACCAGCTGCAAACCTTAAATGAAGCCTACAAAGTACAACAGCTTCAGGGCGATAAACTCTCTGCATTTGAATCCCTGTATCACGCCACATTGGGCGGAGCCAAGGCTTTAGATCTAGACGATAAACTGGGCAACTTTAACCTGGGTAAAGAAGCCGATTTTATTGTGCTGGATTTAAAAGCCACCGCACTACAGGCACTGCGTCAAGAACGTGCCAAAGGCATTGAAGACGCATTATTTGCACTAATGACCATGGGCGATGATCGTAATATCCAGGCGACTTATATTTATGGAGAACCGGCGTATGTCAAAGCATAAGACCACAAAAAGATCCTATAAAAAGATGTTTTTGTTGGTTGGAATAGCGGCAGCTTATGCTGTGTTGCTTAAGCGTGATACCCCGAAAATCAAGGCTTGATACACATTCAGGCGCAAAAAAGATGCATCTGTTGAGCAGATGTATTAAAATTAAAACATCTTTTGAGGTGTTGCTGGTCAACACCTTTTTTATTTTTTGATTTGCTTTTAGGTATCTACCCATGACCGTTCATATGAGCGTAATGATCTCAGCTGAAGAGATTCACGCGAAAGTCAAAGAGCTTGGTGCAAAAATTAATGCTCACTATGCCAATAGTGACAAAAAACTTGTTTTGATTGGTTTACTGCGTGGTTCAGTCATTTTTATGGCTGATTTATGTCGTGCAATTAGCAAACCGCATGAACTCGACTTTATGACGGTATCAAGTTACGGTGGCGGTACGGTTTCAACTCGTGATGTCAAAATCTTAAAAGACCTGGACGGCGAAATTCGCGGTAAAGATGTTCTTATTGTCGAAGATATTATTGACTCAGGCAATACCCTCAGCAAAGTGCTGGAAATTTTAAGCACGCGTAATCCGAACTCTATTGAACTGTGTACTTTAATTAGCAAACCTTCACGCCGTGAAATTGAACTTGAAGTGAAGTTTTTAGGCTTTGAAGTGGAAGATAAGTTTATTGTCGGTTACGGCTTGGACTTCGACCAAAAATATCGCCACATTCCATTTATTGGCGAAATTGGTCTATAAGACCCAGCAGATACTTAAAGTGGCCGAAGGCCACTTTTTTTATCCTTCATCTTTTAACAAGAACAAAAAAACAACAGTTTTTAGCAGGACTCAACTGTTTCCTTTTTCATAAATGATTAATTATAAAAATGAAAGCGTAATGAAAGTATATAAACAAACGATAAATGGAGAAGACATATGTGGTCACTTATAGTTGCGATCGTGGTCGGTTTTATTGCGGGTTTAATTGCACGCGCTATCCATCCTGGAAATGATAAATCAGGATTTATTGTTACGACTTTGTTGGGTATCGCAGGTTCTTTATTGGCAACTTACGGTGGACGATTGCTCGGCCTCTACGGTGAGAACTCTGCAGCAGGCTTTATTGCTTCGGTGATCGGTGCCCTCATTATCCTATTCCTTTATAACCTGATTGCAAAAAAATCAGGCGTTTAAATCCTCCTTCAAACGCTTGGTTACTCTAATAAAAAAGCACCTGTTCAGGCACTGCTGTCCCACAATTTTTCATAAAAGGAGGCTCAATTGAGCTTCCTTTTGTTTTATCGGTATTTTATCGGGCATGAATAAAGCTTTTAAGGTTTTTCTCTCAAACAGATTTACTTGGATCATTCTTAGTAACCGTTGAACCGTCC
>NZ_SJXH01000064.1 GCF_004336635.1 Acinetobacter sp. ANC 4862 | reverse complement strand
AATATTTAAAAGCAGATTGGCAAGGTTTAGCAGATGTACAACTTGCGACACTAAACTGGGTAGATTGGTTCAATAAAGAACGTGTACATAGTGCGCTAGGTTATGTGTCACCTTTTGATTTTGAAGCAATGTACTATGATAAAATTAATCCGTTAGGTCAGGTAGCCTAACTTAAATAAACTGTCTCCGACAAACCCGGTACGGTTCAAAGTGATCTATCATCCAAAGAGCAAACAAATCATAGGGCTAGATATATCGAATGGCAGTCAGCATGACATTAAACTGGCAAGAAAAACGGTTAAGAAATTCAAACATTGTGAATATGTTATGACCGATTTAGGGTACTACGGATTAGAGCAAGATGGCTTTAAATTATTGATGCCAATAAAGAAAAAGAAGAATATACCCTTATTTGATGTTGAGAAAAAGTACAATAAAATGATTGGAAAAATACGAGTTGTGATCGAACACATCAATAGTCAATTGAAAACATTTAGAATATTAAGTGAACGCTATCGAAATAGACGGAAAAGATTCGGTTTACGCATTAACTTAATCGCTGCACTGGTAAACCGGATAAATTTTCAATAATGACTTTCGCAAGAGATCTAATATATTGCAGGGCAATTAAACGCGAAACAATCAGTGCCAAGTACATGACACCACAAAACATTTGTAGCACCGCCAGCACACGTGCAGGTGCACTCATCGGCATTAAATCAGACAGGCCTGTTGCCGACTGCAAACTGAAACTTAAAAACAATAAATCCAGCCATGTTTGTAAACCAGTCATATTGGGATTTTGAAAACTCCTCGGTACCAAAAGCTGACAAATGTTATATAAAAAGGCAAAACCCCAAGCAAGCAATGTAAATACCGCACCGGCAGCGAACAGTTCATCTCGAGTTAAATAACGATCTTCAAACATATAACGCAATAAACCATATGCGGCACTAAAATAGGCTGCAGCTTCGAAACCATGCGCAATCACTTGAAGCATGGGATGTTTTACACCCAATAAAATCAGTGAAGAAAAAATTACCGCACCACCGACAAAACTCAATCCTAAAATGGTAAACATCGGTGTTTGGCGAATGACTTTGGCGATCACCAGTAAAACCAAGACCCCCTAAAAGCCAGGTCAACGTCCGATAGGTCATACTGTAATTGCCTGCCACAGATAATATTAAAATGATAAATTGCAATAAGATCAGCCACGCTGAAGGTAATAAGCGGAAAATCTTCCAAACATCAATAAAGGCCTGCATTTACCACTCCAAGAGATTGCTGTTTTTTTATTATGCTGTTTTCTTTATTTTTCACCTGATCAACTTAGCATGAATTAAGCACCCTACCAGTGACACATTTGTATGAAAATCACCAAAAAATCATTAACAAATGCCCCCTAATTAAATTTTAACAATGAACTCCCCCCAAGACAAAAATCAAAATCAGCTTCAAAAACAAACTGATTGAATTTAAAAAACACTTTATCAATCATATATTGAATCTCTAGGCAATAAAAAAGTCCCCTCAGGGACTTTTTTATAGATTCAATTTTGAGTCTTAGTGATCAGATGCACCTGATGCGCCAATACCTGTCATTGAACGAACATACTGTGCGTCAAATGCCTTACGCTCTGCTTGTGCACGTGCTGAATTATCAGTCACAGAGAACAACCAGCAGCAGAAGAACGACAATGGCATAGCGAAGATCGCAGGACCGTTAAATGGATTGATTGGCGTATCAGAGATACCTAATGTATCCACCCAAACTGCTTTAGACAGCACAATCAACAGCACTGCAAGACCTAGACCCACGACACCACCAATGACCGCACCGCGCGTGGTTAAGCCTTTCCAGAACATTGACAATACAAGTACCGGGAAGTTGGCACATGCAGCCACCGAGAATGCCAAACCGACCATGAAGGCAACGTTTTGTTTCTCGAACAAAATACCCAAAATCATCGCAAAAATTGCAAGACCTAAAGTCGCAATTTTTGACATGCGAAGTTCAGATTCAGGAGTCGTTTGACCTTTCTTGAATACGTTTGCATACAAGTCATGTGAAATTGCTGAAGCACCAGACAATGTCAAACCTGCAACCACTGCAAGAATCGTTGCGAATGCCACTGCTGAAATGAAGCCCATGAACAAGTCACCGCCAAGCGCATCACTTAAGTGCACCGCAGCCATGTTGTTACCACCAACAAGCTCTAACTTGCCAGTCACTGCCATTTTCGCCACATCAAGGAATTGTGGATTGTTCGATACGTACATAATCGCACCGAAACCAATGATGAAGGTTAAAAGGTAGAAATAACCAATGAAACCTGTTGCAACAACCACTGACTTACGTGCTTCTTTGGCATCCTTCACCGTAAAGAAACGCATCAAGATATGCGGTAAACCGGCAGTACCAAACATCAATGCAAGACCTAAAGAGATTGCATCAAGTGGATTTGCGGCTAACTTCCCCGGCCCCATGATATTGCCGGCTTCTGCCAAAGTAATATCATGAACTTTAGAGAAGATATGAATCGATTGGTCAAACATTTCAGTGAAGCTAAAGCCCACACCTTTCATGACCATAAATGCCATGAAGCTTGCGCCTGAAAGTAACATCACCGCTTTGATGATCTGTACCCAAGTGGTTGCCAGCATACCGCCGAAAATCACATAAGCCATCATCAGCAAGCCAACGATGACAACAGCAATGTTGTAGTTCAAACCAAACAGCAGCTTGATCAGCTGTCCTGCACCGACCATCTGAGCGATGAGGTAGAATGCAACAACCACAAGTGAGCTCACAGCCGCCAAAGTACGAACTGGCTTTTCTGCCAAGCGGAAAGATACCACGTCAGATAAGTTGAATTTACCTAGGTTACGTAGACGTTCAGCCACCAGGAACAATACGATTGGCCACCCCACCATGAAACCAAGTGAGTAAAGTAAACCGTCAAAGCCTGAACTGAACACAAGTGCGGAAATACCCAGGAACGAAGCAGCTGACATATAGTCACCGGCAATCGCTAAACCATTTTGGAAACCTGAGATCCCACCACCGGCAGTATAGAAATCTGTCGTACTGGTGGTTTGCTTCGCTGCCCATTTGGTAATCACCAAAGTGAAAGCAACAAAAATCACAAACATGATGATTGCGTGCCAGTTGGTTGGTTGCTGCTCAGCAGCTCCAAGATCTGGGCCAGCCATGACCATACCCGACATGAGCAGCGTTGATGCTGCAAGGGCTTGAGCCTTCAATGAATTCCATTTCATATTAGTGCGGTCCTTTTTCATTCGCAATTGCTTCTACTTCTCTCATTGCTTCTTTTGTTAATGGATCTAACTTGTTGTTAGCAATATAGGAATACACACCACAAAGTAGAAATGATAATACGATGATGCTTAGACCCAGTGGCATGCCCCACGTTGTTACACCACCGCTAAAAGAACTCATTAAGAATTCTTTGTTATAACCGACCAGCAGCATGAAACCCACGTAGACGAACAACATAATTGCTGTAAGTGTCCAGCTCAGTGTGCTTTTTTTACTGACCATCTGTTTAAATTTTGGATTCTGTAGAATTTGCTCTACCTGTCTCTCATCCATAACCAATGCTCCTGTTTGTGCCCAGCCTTAGGCGCTATTTTTTAATTCGAATTATTACGTTGTATAACTTAACAATCTTGTTGGGTTGTTGTAATTAATACTTTGGTCGTTAAATTTTAACCAATTACACTGGTCAGATTACCAGATAGGGTATGATTACGATATAGTTTTACACTGTAGGCAATATGAACAGCTGGCTCATTATCGGGGTTCTCGCCCTCTATATCGCATTACTTTTTATCTGTGCCTTTTTTGGGGAAAAACACGCGAGTCGATTAAGTACCCGTGGTCGCATGCTCCTCTTTAGTTTGACTTTAGGGGTTTATTGTTCATCCTGGACATTCTATGGTGCGACCGGTGCCGCTGTTCGTGAAGGGATTATCTTCCTGCCGATTTATTTGGGACCCTTAATCTTTGTCGGGGTCGGTTATGATATTTGGCGACGCTTAGGTCGAGTACGTCAACATCATGCCATTTCCTCGATTGCCGACTTTGTTGCCGCGCGTTATGGCAAAAGTGGGACTTTGGCCTCCCTGGTCACTATTCTTGCCGTCATCGCGATTATTCCCTATTTGGCCTTGCAGCTTAGAGCCATTGCCTTAAGTGCTGCAGTGGTTTTGCAACAAGGTACAGGTATAGAAGGTACCACCAATGGTGTGCTGTTCTTAACTGGGATATTAGCCATTTTGGCCATGATTTTTGGGACCCGGCAAATTGCCAATACCGAACAACATGGCGGTTTAATGTTGGCCGTGGCATTTGAGTCCTTTGTTAAATTATTTGCTTTAATTTGTGTTGCGTTATTTTTTGTGTTTGATGCTCCCGGCAATCTGGGGCAAATTTCAAGTGATGTCGCAGATACCTTTAAAGAGGTGCAACTGTTTGGTGTACCGGAAACTTTTTGGGTACAAACGGTATTGGCAGCACTCGCAATCATTTGTTTGCCGCGCCAATTCCATGTGGCTGTGGTTGAACTACGCGATGAAAAACATATTCGTGGGGCGCGTCGCTGGTTTGCCACTTATCTGATCCTCACCACCATCGCGATTATTCCCATTGCCAGTTGGGCATTACATGCAGCACCGCACTTTTTAGCCATTCCCGATGTTGCCGTTCTCTCCTTACCGCTTAGTTATAACCAGGAATGGTTGACGCTATTGGCCTTCCTGGGTGGTTTTTCTGCATCAACCGGCATGCTGTTGGTGTCCTCTGTCGCTTTGTCGATCATGCTCAGTAATGACCTGATTATGCCGGCACTCTGGCGCACTGGCATACTTTCACGTCACGACAAACGTCTGCCTTTGGTACTGAAATTTACCCGCCGCATATGCATTTTAGCGGTCATGTTACTGGGCTTCCTGTTCTTCCATTTCTTTAATGACATTGACCAACTCTCTGTTTTTGGCTTGCTGGCATTTAGCGCGGTTGCACAATTCTCCCCTGCCCTGATTGGGGGACTCTATTGGCGTGGCGGCAGTAAACAAGGGGTCTATGCAGGTCTGATTACCGGCTTTGTAATGTGGGCATATACCTTGCTGTTACCGACGGTACTGCGTAGCTTACCTGCTGAATATAGCCAGTTTACCCAACAATTCCTGACTCTGGGACCTTTGGGTATTAACTGGTTACGTCCAGAAGCATTGCTCGGTTTTCAGTCTTTTGCAGCCCTGACCCACGGTGTGGTGTGGTCGTTAGGTCTGAATATCCTGCTCTATGTTTGGGTGTCTCGAATTTTCCGCCCAAGTATTGCAGAACAGATTCAAGCGGAAAGTTTCTTCTATTATGAAACCAAGCCCTTACCCTCGCATAGCACGACCAGTGATATTAATTACCTGCAACATGATGTGGCCCGTCTAAAAGTTGGAGATTTAATTGCCTTGGCCAAACGGATTACCGGTGAAGGTGCTGCCACCCAAGCCTTCCACCAATTCTGTGCGCAAAACAATGTCATCCTGAATGAAAACAGCAGTGCCAATGGCATGTGGTGGCGCTTCACCGAGCAATATCTGGCAGGAACCATCGGTTCAGCTTCTGCGCGCACCCTGCTCACTACGGCTATGGTGAATAATGGCTTAGCCCTCGGTCAGGTGGCGAATATTCTGGATCAGGCCTCACAGTGGCAGCGTTTTAACCAAAACCTGATCATGACCATGATTGACCATATGACCCAAGGAGTGAGTGTGGTTGATGAAAATATGTGTCTGGTGGCATGGAATAATCAGTACCTTAAACTGTTCGATTATCCAAAAGACATTGTCTATGTCGGTTGTCCAATTGCAGATTTAATTCGCTATAACGCAGAACGTGGTGAATGCGGTCCGGGTTCCGTTGAAGAACACGTACGCAAACGGATTCACTGGATGGCGATGGGTAGCGCGCATGAATTTGAACGGATCCGTAAAGATGGTCGGGTGATTCAAATGCGCGGTAATCCGATTGAAGGCGGTGGTTTCGTGACTACGTTTGCCGATATTACCGCGTTCCGTGAAAATGAAGCCATGCTTGAAGGGCGAGTTCAGGATCGAACCCAGCAGCTTGCCAATGCGCTTTCCGAGCAGCAGCTGGCACGCGAACAAGCTGACCGTGCCAATATGTCGAAAAGTCGCTTTATTGCAGCAGCCAGTCATGACTTGTTACAACCGATGCATGCTGCGCGTTTGTTCAGTACCGCTTTGGAACAAAGTGTTCAGTCGGATGAAGATCGCAAGACCCTGCAACAACTTGATCGTGCCTTGCATGGTGCAGAAAGCATGTTGTCTGCCCTGCTGGATATTGCGCGTTTGGAAGGGGGGACGATTCAACCGAAACGTCAAGCTTATCCCCTGCATGACTTGCTTAGTGATTTAGAACTGCAATTTAAATCGATTGCGGCACAACGCGGGATTAAATTCAGTGTGCATGATGCGCAATTCTGGATTGATACTGATCCGCAATGGATTCGCCGTATTATTCAAAACTTTGTCAGCAATGCATTACGTTATACCGCTAAAGGTAAGGTGATTGTCGGCGTTCTACGTTCTGCAGAAAAACCCAACAATATCCGTATTGGGGTTTGGGACACCGGTCCGGGTATTGCTGAAGAACAACGGATTAAGCTGTTTCAGGAGTTCGAACGTTGCGGTCATACCTCGCCTTGGGGTGAACAAGGTCTGGGACTCGGCTTGGCCATTGTACAACGCATGACCAGCATGCTGGACTACCCTGTACACGTCTATTCCGAATATGGCAAAGGCTCTTGCTTCATGATTGAAGTACCGATTGTGGAAGCACCAAAAGTGGTAGCCGCGCCAGTCCAGGCGATTCCGCTGAAAAGCAAAGCCTATAAAATTTTATGCTTGGATAATGATGAAACTATTTTGGAAGGGATGTCGACCTTGCTCACCAAATGGGGCTATCAAGTCTTCAAAGCCACCGAACCTGAACAGGCACTAGAACTGATTCAGCAAGAAAACATTCAGGTGTGGCTGGTCGATCAACATTTGAATAACGGTAAAATCGGTCTCGATTTCATTCTGGAAAATCGTCAAGAGCAAGTTCCTGTGGCGCTGATTACCGCAGATTCAGATCCTGAACTTCCACAACATTTGAAAGAACTGAATATTGTGCTGCTGAAAAAACCGTTAAAACCGGCATCGCTTCGGTCATGGTTATCAGGCTTAAAAATTTCCAGTCCTTAAGTCTAAACTGTAAAACCGGACGTCCATTTCAAATTGATGAAATGGACGTTTTTTTACATATATACATCTATGATTACGCGTACTGGCAATTTATTTTTTCATTTAGGCATAACGGTTCAAAAAGTCTTGTTTTAAGCTTCGTTACATTGACCAAAAACTCCAACCACGTATCTATGGCAAAGAACATCAAAATTCAAATATACACTTGTATAATTAGTTACAATTTAATAAGTTATTATTAACCCTAGTTACGGATAAGCTAAATTTCTAACGACATGAATTTTTGGCTTATTCTTCTGACAGAGTTGATAGGCACATAGAGAAGAAAATATGCCTGCTAGGAAACCGGAAATAGCCCGATGTTTACTGCTTACTAAATGGTATTTTTCTTTCAATAAGCCAATTAAAG
>NZ_SJXH01000063.1 GCF_004336635.1 Acinetobacter sp. ANC 4862 | reverse complement strand
ATTGTTCTTTAAAGCGATTAAACAGAACCTGAAATTAAAAGCCTTTTTAGGCCGAAGCAAGAACGCCATTCAGACGCAAATCTGGATTGCGATGATCGCCTATTTACTGGTAAGTTTCGCTCAACATTTAGGGAAAAAAGGCTGGACAGTTCAGCGCTTACTCAGAATAATTCAAGTGAATTTATTTGAAATAAAAACCTTAAAAGCGTTATTTTCACCCGATAAAGTCCCCATCAAACAAGAGGAAGCTTAAATGAGCTTCCTCTTGTAAAAATTGTGGGACAGCAGTGACATCATGTCCTCTTTTTTATTATTTATATTTTACTAAAATACTTTTCAGCTTTTACGTGACAATAAAAATTGTGAAATCTGATTGAGTTCAGCTGCATTTTCACCAAACATTGTCAAAGCGCTAAACGCCTGATCATGCAATTCTTTGGCATAAGTTTGGGCCTTTTCCAGACCCATCAATGCTGGATAAGTCGATTTATCCACTTGCTGATCTTTACCGGCAGTTTTTCCTAATACTTCGGTATCGGAAATAATATCCAGAATGTCATCTTGCACCTGGAAAGCCAATCCAATCGCTTGCGCATATTCACGCAGCTTAGGAATTGCTTGATCAGTACCTTCAAACACAGTGACCGCAGCCATCATCACCGAAGCAGAAATTAACGCACCAGTTTTATTACGGTGAATATTCTCCAAAGCTTCCTGATTGACATGCTTGCCTTCGGCTTGTAAATCCAGCACCTGACCACAGACCATTTTTGAACTGGCTGTCGCCAAAATCTGCATCTGTTTTAAAATAATCGATGGATCAACCGCAGGCCCTTGATCAAACAGACGACTGCCTAAGATTTCAAAGGCCATCGACTGTAAAATATCACCGGCAAGTAATGCTGTATCTTCACCAAAAGCCACATGACAGGTCGGCTGACCGCGACGCAACAAATCATTATCCATACACGGCAAATCATCGTGTGCCAGCGAATAGCAATGGATCATTTCAATGGCTACTGCCGCACGGCGTACTGCCGCAAAATTTGCATTTGGCTTTATCGCCGCTGTTGCATAACAAAGCGCTGGACGAACCCGTTTACCACCGAGCATCACAGCATGATGCACAGCCCCTTTCAATGGTTCTGGAATGGAAAATGCGTCTAATGCCGTCAATAAATCTTGTTGAATACGTTGCTGTGCTTGGGTTAATACATTTGCATGTACGTCAGTTAAAGATGACACATTCGCCTCGAATATTTTGCTTTGGTTCGTCGATTTAACCATCAAAAATCAATGATTGATCTAATATACAACGCTCTTGTCATCATCGACAGAGAACTTGCGACTCATGATACTGCTTTCTCGCAAGATTCTCTATCTGGTTTGTTATTTCAAGCTATCTTCAGGAATTCGAACCCAACCTTCCATCAGAACTCGTGCGCTACGGCTCATCACCGCCTTCTTCACCTGCCATTGTCCATTTTCCTGCACTGCTTGCGCACCGACACGTAAAGTCCCTGAAGGATGACCAAAACGTACTGCTTCACGTGCTCCCCCACCCGCAGCCAAATTCACTAGTGTTCCCGGAATCGCAGCGGCAGTTCCAATAGCAACAGCCGCTGTTCCCATCATGGCATGATGCAGTTTACCCATCGACAAGGCACGAACCAGTAAATCGACATCACCCGTTTGAATGGCTTTACCACTTGAAGATGTATAGGCTTTAGGTTTAGACACAAAGGCAATTTTAGGCGTGTGTTGACGTTTTTCAGCTTCGGAAATATCCAGAATCAAACCCATCTGTTTTGCCCCATAGGCACGAATGGTTTCAAAACGTGCCAGTGCTTGCGCATCGCCATTAATGGCGTCTTGCAATTCAGTCCCTGTATAGCCAATCTCTTCAGCATTTAAGAAGATGGTCGGAATACCGGCATTAATAAATGTCGCTTGGAAAGTACCGATATTCGGAACGTCCAAAGTATCGACTACATTTCCGGTCGGGAACATGGCACCGCCATCTTCACCATCATCTGCCGGGTCTAAAAATTCAATCTGAACTTCGGCTGCAGGAAAAGTCACGCCATCCAGTTCAAAATCACCGGTTTCCTGCACTTGTCCATTGGTCATCGGTACATGGGCAATAATGGTTTTTTGAATATTCACTTGCCAGATTCGTACCGTACAGATGCCATTTTCAGGAATACGCTCTGCACTGACCAAGCCGTTGGAAATCGCAAATGAACCTACGGCAGCAGTTAAGTTGCCACAGTTACCACTCCAGTCGACAAAAGGCTGATCGATCGCGACCTGTCCAAATAAATAATCTACATCATGATCAGGCTGTGTGCTTTTGGTTAAGATAACGGTTTTACTGGTACTTGAACTTGCTCCACCCATACCATCAATTTGCTTGCCGTATGGATCTGGACTGCCAATCACACGCAATAACAATTGATCACGCACTTTTCCAGCCTGCTGTGCTGCTTCCGGTAAGTCATCCAATTTAAAGAAAACACCTTTACTGGTACCGCCACGCATATAGGTTGCTGGAATTTTGATTTGTGGAGCAAAACTCATTTTATTGATCCTTGATATTTATCATTGTTTTAAACAACATACGGGAAATGTTGATCACTTTTATCATAATGCTTTTTTCAGCAAAAACACTCACTACAGGACTTAAGTATAAAAAACGAACCCTAAACTTTTTCTTATAATTTACATCATTTTATTTTATGTAATTAAAAATAAAATTAATTCATTGATTCAAAATCGAAATATACAAAATATTTTTTTGTGATTATTTTTTAACAAGCTCCCTCCTAGCCCCGTACTAGGCTTATACAAATCAATCCATTACAATCACAATCTTATCCATTGTCGGGCTGAGTACTTTGAACAACGAGTCTTCTAAACTTCAGCGTGGCTTAAAGAACCGTCATATCCAACTCATCGCCATGGGCGGAGCAATTGGTACAGGCTTATTCTTAGGTTCCGCACAGGTGATTCAATCTGCAGGTCCTTCCATCATTTTGGGTTATGCCATTGGTGGGTTGATTGCATTTTTAATCATGCGTCAACTGGGTGAAATGATTGTACATGAGCCTGTAGCAGGATCATTCAGCCATTTTGCCTTTAAATATTGGGGGAAATTTCCCGGCTTTTTAGCAGGTTGGAATTACTGGATTTTATATATTCTGGTGGCCATGACAGAGCTTACTGCTGTCGCCAAATATATTAATTACTGGTGGCCTTTTATTCCTGCCTGGGCATCGGTACTGTTCTTTTTCATTGTGATTACTTTAGTCAATCTCGGCAATGTTAAATTTTATGGTGAATCAGAATTCTGGCTTTCCATCATCAAGGTCACTGCGATTGTATCCATGATCGTGTTCGGTTTGTATTTATTACTCACCGCAGATGCTGGCTCAACCTCTTCATTTAGCAATCTTTGGACTCATGGTGGATTCTTCCCGAATGGATTTGAAGGTTTATTCTATATGCTTGCTTTCCTCATGTTCGCCTTCGGTGGTATTGAGCTGATTGGTATGGCTGCAGCAGAAGCTAAAGATCCTGAAAAGACCATCCCTAAAGCCATTAACCAGGTGGTTTTCCGTATTTTGCTGTTCTATATCGGCTCGCTGACGATTTTATTATCATTGGTGCCATGGAATCAGCTTGATTTAGGTGGTCTGGATAAAAGTCCATTTGTGATGATTTTCAGTCAACTCGGGATCGGCTGGGCAGCGCATTTACTGAATTTCATTATTTTAACCGCTGCGCTATCTGTTTATAACAGTGGGATGTATGCCAATAGCCGTATGCTTTTCGGCTTGGCACAGCAAGGCAATGCACCAAAGGTATTCCAAAATGTGAATAAACAAGGTGTTCCTATTCCTGCTGTTTTATTTTCAGCACTGTTAATTTTTGGTTGCGTACTTTTAAACTACTTTGTTCCAGAAGATGCCTTAAGCCATTTGATGTATGTGGTAGTTGGTGCATTAGTTTTAAACTGGGCGATGATTACATTGACTCACCTGAAATTTAAACAAGCCGTTAAGCAAGCGTCAATCCAGACCAAATTCCCTGCACTTTGGTCTCCCATCAGTAATTATCTCGTTCTGATCTTTATTGCGACCGTACTTTATATTATGTGGACGCAAGGTTTTAAAGAATCTGTACTGATGATTCCGATATGGATTGTGGTGATGTTCGGCTTATTTAAAGTACTCAAGATGAATAAATCTTAAGCAGAAATCATAAAGATCAGTCTTTTAAAAAGTTATTGTTTCGACAATAACTTTTTTTTTATCCGTATTTGCGCTAAATTAGCTGCGCATTGTGCCCTTAGCTTAACTGGATAGAGCAGTTGCCTCCTAAGTGACCGACGCGGGTTCGACTCCCGCAGGGCGCACAACCCCAATAGCAGAATATAAAACAATTTGGTTAAAAGACATTTATATTCAATTAGATATACTGTGCACATAGAAGAATATAGCTAAATATACAAGGATATAGTTGCAAAATATAAGGATATGATTGAGGATACATACAGTTCTACTCAATATGTATCCTTATTTCATTATGGCCAAAAAGACTATTCCGCTATCTGACTCCAAGTGCACAGGGGCAAAACCACAGGAAAAAGACTACTCTTTGTATGATGGTCATGGACTTATTTTGTTCATCCGAAAGAGTGGCTCAAAGGTATGGCGATTTAAATACAAAAGAGCCAACGGTAAAGATGGCTTAATGACGTTAGGCAACTTCCCTGCTTTAAGCTTAAAAGCTGCCAGAGATAAACGCCGTGAATTAGAAGAACTTATAGCTAATGGCATAGATCCAATCGAACATGGGGAAATACAAAAGGCTAAATTAGATAATGCCTATAGTTTTGAGGTTATAGCTAGAGACTGGCATAAGGAATATAGCAATACAGGTCGCTGGATTGAACATACAGCTGAAAGAGCATTAAAGAACTTAGAAGATTATGTTTTCCCTATCATCGGGCAACAGTCGATAGATGCAGTAAAGCCTAGAGATCTTGTTAAGGTTTTACGCTCCATTGAAGAATCTGGATATGCAGAAGTATTAAAGAAAACTCGCCAAAGATTTAGCAGCATATTTGCTTATGCGATATCACGCGGTCTCATAGAAGAAAATCCTGCTTACTTTCTGAAAGATGTCTTTATAAAAACTAACAAGTCTAAACATCACCCTCAGTTACCATTAGAGCAACTGCCCGAGCTTTTGCAAAAACTAGAAAATGATAAGGGCTACCCTATAACCAAGTTATGTACAACATTTGCACTTCATACGTTTGTACGTTCCAGTGAATTCCGATTTGCACGTTGGAGTGAGTTTGATCTTCAAAAAGGCATATGGACCATACCGGGAGAACGGGAATTAATCCCTGGACAGAAGTTTTCTAATCGCGGTGCCAAAATGAAAATGGATCATTTGATTCCATTATCACCTCAGGTTATTGATATCTTAAAAGAGATCCATCCTTATAGTGGTATGACTAAAAATGTCTTCCCAAAGAATGGTGATCCTCAAGGATTTATTAGTGAATCTACAATCAATAAGACGCTACGCCGTATTGGCTATGACACTAACAAAGATATATGCGGACATGGTTTTAGGGGCATGGCTTGTTCTGCCTTGGTACAGAGTACCCTATTCCAAAAAGAAGCTGTAGAGAAGCAAATGAGTCACCAAGAACGCGACCAAGTACGTTTGGCTTATACGCATCAAGCAGAATATTTAGAGGAACGTAAAGCCATGCTCAACTGGTGGAGCGACTATCTGGAAGCTAACCGAGTTGGGTATATCAGTCCATATGACTTTACTCAACAATTGCTTAACGATGATGTAATCAATTTTAAATATGCAAAGTTAGCAAAATAAGAGGTTAATCAACTCGTTATTTTATCAGTTTGCTAAGCCTAGCTCGACGGAGCGAAAGTCGGATACCCAATCCGATTGGCTTAGCTCCTATATTTGGGCGCCGTGGGAGGCATGCAAATGTTGAAATCATACTATTCTGCAGAAGAAGTACTTCAACTCCTTAATAAAAAAAGTAGTCCAAACTTATCTTATAAAGACTTAAAAGATTTATGTTTAAGAGGTAAATTAACACCTGCTATATATTTTGAAGGCAATATTGTTTGTATTCATGAGGAGCGCTCTCCAAATGAAATTGATGCTCGTGAGTTAGGCCCTCATGAAAGATCTGTAAGTTGGACAAGTATTTTTAAGGGCTATCTCCATTCTAGAGATTTTTTAGATTTCCTTGAATCTTCTACTGTTTCCAACCCTAAGACTGATGTCTTTTTTAGATTTGAAAAAATTATTGAATGCTTAGAGTCCGAGAATGAAATTAAATTGCTTAATCAAAATGAGTATTTAAAAGCATTTTCTCGAATGACTGATGATGATATTAGAAATATCCGTTGGCTTATTGAAGCACATCACTTTGAAGGCAATCCCTTCAGCTCAACGGATATTGTTTTCCATCATCAGGAAGTTCAAAGGCTACTAGATCCAGAACAAAATGAAACTAACTTAAAATTTATTGACTATTCAGATAATAAATTTTTATCAAAAGTATTAAAGCAATTATTCTACGATCCAATTACTGCAGCATGTCTTATGACTGGAGATGATCCAGCGCAATTAGAAGTATTAAAAGCAGCCAATCAGAAATTGTATGAAGTTAAATATCCTGAGAATTTTGAAGCTTTAACTTTAATCTTGAGAGCAATTGAGATGGGGATTCTAAAAGCTAATTCAGATCTAATTATTAGCGAAATACCTTTAAAAGAATTTTTAGTTGAGCGCGGCTATATTATTAATGGGTTTAATAAAATTCATTATGATGGAACGTATTTCCCTTATCATTATGATAAAAAAAGATTTAAACAACCTATTCCTTTGAACTTGTCTGAGTGTGATCCTCTCTCAGAAATTAACTACTTAAGGTTTAAAGTATCAAAACAAAAAGATGAGATTGAAAAATTAAATTTTTTTAAGAATAGCTTATCAAATAATAATAGTGAATGCTTTGAAAGCAAGACTTACACTGATGTGGGTGAATATTCCACACCTGCATTGGAAGCTATTAAAGGCGTAATTATAAAATATTGGGTTAACTATGACCCAAAATTTGATGTACCACCTAAACAGACAACTGTAATGGACTGGATTAAAGATAATTACCCAGAATTTAAAGAAAATGATTATGTGAAAAAAGCTATCGATAGGCTATGCCGCCACCCCACTGCTAAGCTCGGAGGAAACTCTAAAGTTGAGTCAGATTCTAAGAAAAAAACATCAAAGCAGTAACTCCAAAAAAATAATAAATTTCAATATATTAATACTGGGGTAACTCCTAACACCCACGGCTGAAGTGTGAACCGTACCGGGTTTGTCGGAGACAGTTTATTTAAGTTAGGCTACCTGACCTAACGGATTAATTTTATCATAGTACATTGCTTCAAAATCAAAAGGTGACACATAACCTAGCGCACTATGTACACGTTCTTTATTGAACCAATCTACCCAGTTTAGTGTCGCAAGTTGTACATCTGCTAAACCTTGCCAATCTGCTTTTAAATATTCAATCACCTCTGTTTTGTATAAGCCATTCATCGTTTCAGCCAAAGCATTATCGTATGAAT
>NZ_SJXH01000062.1 GCF_004336635.1 Acinetobacter sp. ANC 4862 | reverse complement strand
CTTCAGGAGTTGATACGCTGTGCAGGCCATTACATTGTGTGGCTTCCTAAATATAGCCCGGACTTAAATCCTATAGAAAAAATGTGGTCACGAGTAAAAATGATTCGCAATAAGTTTAGAGTTAAAGATATTGATAAATTGTTTAAAGATTACTGTAATGATTTATTTGGTATTTAGCTATAGTAGAAGCTCATCGGAAGGTGGGCTTTTTGACATTGTTTGTTCATATGAATAAAGGATAATGACTTTTTTTATTTTTGAGCTTTAATTGAAATGGCAATTCTAACTGTCAAGAAATTAGATGATACTCTTAGTGAATTAGCAGTTAACGGCAAAAAACCTGAAAAGATTTTGTTAGGTTATAAAGCATATGGCGAGCTAATGAATGATCGCGGATTTTTTGAAGAAGTAGCAGGCTCAGCAATGGATCCAAACAAACGAAAATATAAGAATATTAAAATTAAGGTTACTCAAGACGAACACCAGCTTGAAGTGAAGTGCTCAAAAGAATAGATTTATATAGCAACAAAAGCTCGGTCAAATGATCGGGCTTTTGTTGCCTATTGAACAGTAACCGTGGTATTAAGAGTGTATTGTTTTTAAACAATAGCTCTAATTCAGCGCAAATGGTTAGAAAGAAGCTCACTTAGTAATAGGTGGGCTTTTTTAATGTTTAGAATTTATTGTATGAAAAGAAAAATAACTCAAAGTAAATGAGTCAAAACAGTTTCTCTATATTTTCTATACTTTGTAGTCAAATTTTTGGTGATATTTTAATCTTGCGAATACAATAAAACGCATGTAAAACGAAGAAAATGACTGCAGCACCGGCCCACTTATTTGAAGGAGTAAGTGGGCTTTTTAATTGACTGAAAGTTACCTGTCAAAGCGCGCCAGATTTTAATTAGGTTGAATCACACCAGAATCAGATCAGTTGTGAATTAAACGTGATATTTATCAAAAAATTACGAAATAAATTGATTGATTGAATAGTAAATATCGAGTAATTTTTCCATTAGGTTAGATGAGGTTATAGATCATCTAACTGAGCGAATCGATTGACACTCGGAAAGACGGGAATTACCACAAATGCTTACAGAAATGTGAGCATTTTTAATGCCCTGAGAAATGCCTGTGTAAGCAATATCAGGGCACCTAAATTCTAATTATGGCGAATTTGCCATGATTAAAACCCTGAAAGAATTATTAACACTTGATACATAATTGCTTAAGCTGTTGTTAATAAATTGATTTATTTATTAATATTTTAACTTTTGGTTTATTTTAGTTAAAGTTCACTTGAAAAGTGTGTATAATTATCAATAGAAACTAGCTGTAGTTTCCTGACCTTCAGAGGTCCTTAGTTTATAAGCCCACACCAAACTACTACCGGAGTGGGCTTTTTTTTGTCAGGAGAAAAGTATGTTCCACTTCTTAATGTGTTTATTTGGTCTACATGGTGCGACTGAAATTGAATACACGGCTGATGATGAAGAAATCAAAGTGTGTCGGGATTGCCTAAAAGAAGTTAAGTGATTATTTATTAAGCCAAATATTGGTTTTATTTATTGATAGAAAAAGTATTTTTATAAAGCTCAGATGTGCAAAAGCGAGAGTGAACTCTCGCTTTTTACTCTTAAACTATCTTACTAATGTAAGAATAATTTTAGAATTATAGTGCTACGATGTTTACAGCATTCGGGCCTTTTTGACCTTGAGTGATGCTGAATTCAACTTGTTGGCCTTCAGCCAAAGTTTTGAAACCAGAGTTAGCGATTTCGCTGAAATGAGCAAAAACGTCAGGACCGTTTTCTTGTTGAATAAAACCGAAACCTTTAGTTTCGTTGAACCACTTAACAGTACCTTTAACAGTATTAGACATAATACAATCCTATAAACTTTAATATTTTTTGGTTTATTTAAAAACCGGGTGTTAACTTGAAAATATGAATGGAACTTTAAATCTGAAAAACGAAGGATTATGACTAAAACTGCGAAATACAAAAAGATTTACCAGAACAAAACTATTTTTCTAGTTGAGATAAAGAATACAGGCATCTTTAAGAATGTGCAAGCTAATATTTAACTATTGATGCTTTTTATACCGGGTATTTGTAAGTAAATAATTATTTTCAGTAAATCAATAATTTATCTTTTGGTTCTGATGATTTTTTTATCGCGTTAAAGTCATGTTTGGATGCTATTTCATAGATTTAAACGACTTTATTTGAAAAAGTGACTTAAATTTTTCCAGATTGATCATCTTACGCATTATAAAAAAATACCTACATCTACATACTGACTTTAAAGCAGTCCTTATTAATATTTTCATGGGGCTTATTATTGTGAATTTAGGGTTTAAACAGGCAATGAATGCCTGAATGCGTTATTTTTTAATTAAAACTGAATAAAGTTTGCTTTGTAATGGCTTAAGGCGTATAAAGCTAACTCGTTGATGCGGGATGGAGCAGTCTGGTAGCTCGTCGGGCTCATAACCCGAAGGTCGTTGGTTCAAATCCAGCTCCCGCTACCAACGAAAGAATAAAGAGTTTATAGCCTAATCTACACAGATTAGGCTTTTTTTATGCCTTTTGTTTAAGTCTAAACTCGGGTTTTTCCCTATATAAAGGAAGCATTATTTCGTATTTCCCTTAACTTTGATTATGATAGAGGGAATAGGAGAAGGTTCATGAATAAGTTATTCACTTTAATGGTGTTGGTTGCTTTGGTGGGTTGTGCTGAAAAAAAACCATTAACTGCTGAAGAGCAGTGGAAAGGCTATTGTACAAGTGTGGGAAATGCTGCAAATACAATTATGTATGACCGTCAAAATGCAATTGATAAAGCTGCAGCATTAGAACATGCCAATAAAATTGAAGATGCAACGACAAAAACATTCATCTTGGATATTATTGAACAAGTCTATGCATTTCCATTAGCTGAAATTACTGCAGATCCACAAGCAAGCCGTAATCAATTTAAGCAAAAAATCACAGAAAAATGTATCGCGACTCCGCACGATAAAATGCCAGACTACAAACCGTTCTAAAGAACGGTTTTTTTATATTTATTATTATTTAAATATCTAAAAATAGCCTAAGCATAGTCGGCATAAATTGTGACATTTGAGTAAATCGTAAATATAGAAAAGCTTATATAAATAGTGAATAATGAAAATAACTACAAAAAAACTAAGGAGCGCTATATGGACGTTGTGGGTTATCTACATAATGCAGACTTGCTCTTAGAAGATGAACAGGGTGTTGTCGTGATGGGCGGAAGTCATTACGTACTCAGTTTGGGCGATAAAGTCTACCTTCGGCATATAATTGATCAAGAAACGAAGCTTTATCAGGTTCATATTTCATTTGCCAGCGCAGACCATGCTATGCTTCATGAGGATGAAATTCAGGTTAAATTTGAAGGTTGTCGCGATGATTTACGTGAATACATGAATGCAACGACAGTCCACTAAGGTTGAATGTTTTTCTTTTAAAAAAAAGGGCAACATTAGGTTGCCTTTTTTATGTATGAGTTTTAGTCAAAAGTTAATTATTATCATCATTGAAGGTGTACATTGGGGTGGGCTTGATTATTGAGTGATCAATATGAGCATCATTTAGATACTAAATAACGGACATCATAAAGAAACACTCTACTTGCATTAACTTTTAACTGGAATTTTAGTAAAATTTTGCAGTCCATATTATTTGTGAAGCTTTATAGAAGCTGGAATTCACAGGTAATTTTTTAAAAAAGAGGAATAACACCGTGCTAGAAGCTTACCGCCAACACGTTGAAGAACGTGCCGCACTCGGAGTCCCACCGAAGCCACTTGACGATGCTCAAACAGCTGACTTGGTTGAACTATTAAAAAATCCCCCAGCTGGTGAAGAGGCATTTTTAGTTGATTTGCTAGAAAACCGTGTTCCTGCAGGTGTTGACCAAGCTGCTTATGTTAAAGCCGCTTTCTTGGCTGCTTTGGCAAAAGGTGAAGCAACTTCTCCACTTATTTCTAAAGAACGTGCGGTTTACTTGCTAGGTACTATGCTTGGTGGTTATAACGTTGCGCCTTTAGTTGCATTGCTTGACGATGCTGAACTTTCTGCACTTGCTGCTGAAGCGTTGAAAAAAACCCTTCTTGTATTTGATGCGTTCCATGACGTTGCAGATAAAGCGAAAGCGGGTAACGCAAACGCTCAAGCAGTTATGCAGTCTTGGGCTGATGCTGAATGGTTCACTACACGTCCAGACGTTCCATCTGAAATTAAATTGACAGTTTTCAAAGTAACTGGCGAAACAAATACAGATGACTTGTCTCCAGCTCAAGACGCTTGGAGCCGTCCAGACATCCCATTACACGCAAATGCGATGTTGAAAAATGAACGTGATGGTATCAACCCTGAAAAACCAGGTGAAGTTGGTCCGTTAAATCAAATTAAAGCGCTTATCGCGAAAGGCAACCAAGTTGCTTACGTAGGTGACGTTGTTGGTACAGGTTCATCTCGTAAATCTGCAACTAACTCTGTACTTTGGTTCTTTGGTGATGACATCCCGCACATCCCGAACAAAAAAGACGGTGGTTACTGCCTAGGTTCTAAAATCGCTCCAATTTTCTTCAACACTATGGAAGATGCTGGTGCTTTACCAATCGAGATCGATGTTGCTAACATGAACATGGGCGACGAAATCGTTCTTAAGATTGATCATGCTGCTGCGAAAGTTACTGCGTCTAAAGACGGTGCGGTAATTGCTGAAGCTGACCTTAAAACTCCAGTTCTTCTTGATGAAGTTCGTGCGGGTGGTCGTATCAACTTAATCGTTGGTCGTGGTTTGACAACTAAAGCGCGTGAAGCTTTAGGTCTTCCAGTTTCTACTTTGTTCCGTACTCCGGTTCAACCTGCTGCGACTGGCAAAGGCTTTACTCAAGCACAGAAAATGGTTGGTCGCGCTTGTGGTCTTCCTGAAGGTCAAGGTGTACTTCCAGGTACTTACTGTGAACCTAAGATGACAACTGTTGGTTCGCAAGATACAACAGGTCCAATGACTCGTGATGAATTGAAAGACTTGGCTTGCCTAGGCTTCTCTGCTGACCTTGTTATGCAATCTTTCTGTCATACAGCTGCGTATCCAAAACCAGTTGACGTTCAAATGCAACACTCGCTTCCTGATTTCATCATGAACCGTGGTGGTGTGTCTTTACGCCCAGGTGACGGTATTATTCACTCTTGGTTAAACCGTATGCTTCTTCCAGATACTGTTGGTACTGGTGGTGACTCGCATACTCGTTTCCCAATTGGTATTTCATTCCCGGCGGGTTCTGGTCTTGTAGCGTTTGCTGCAGCAACTGGTGTTATGCCATTAGACATGCCTGAATCTGTTCTTGTTAAGTTCAAAGGTAAAATGCAGCCTGGTATCACGCTTCGTGATCTAGTACATGCAATTCCTTACTACGCAATTCAAGCGGGTGACTTAACTGTAGAGAAGAAAGGTAAGAAAAACATCTTCTCTGGTCGTATCCTTGAGATCGACTTAACAGAAATGGAAACTGACCTGACTGTTGAGCAAGCGTTCGAACTTTCTGATGCTTCTGCTGAACGTTCAGCTGCTGGTTGTTCTATCACGCTTTCTGAAGAGAAAGTTGCTGAATACCTTCGTTCAAACATCACTATGTTGAAGTGGATGATTTCTGAAGGTTATGGCGATGCGCGTACTATGGCTCGTCGTGTTGAGAACATGGAAAAATGGTTGGCTAACCCAAGCCTTCTTAAAGCTGATGCTGACGCTGAATACACTAAAGTGTATGAAATCGATCTTAACGACATCAAAGAACCTGTTCTTTGCTGCCCGAACGATCCAGATGATGCGAAACTGCTTTCTGACGTTCAAGGCGTGAAAATTGACGAAGTATTCGTTGGTTCATGTATGACGAACATCGGTCACTTCCGTGCAACTGGTAAGTTACTTGAAAAAGTTCCTGGTGGCGTATTGTCAACTCGTTTGTGGATTGCTCCACCTACGCGTATGGACGAACATCAGTTGATGGAAGAAGGTTTCTATAACATTTATGGTAAAGCTGGCGCGCGTACTGAAATGCCAGGTTGTTCATTATGTATGGGTAACCAAGCACGTGTAGCTCCGAACACGACATGTGTATCGACTTCTACTCGTAACTTCCCGAACCGTTTAGGTCAAGGTGCTAACGTTTACTTAGCTTCTGCTGAACTTGCATCTGTTGCTGCTGTACTTGGTAAATTACCAACTCCAGAAGAATACCAACAGTACGCAGCTCAAATTGACAGCATGTCAGCTGATATCTATCAATACCTAAGCTTCGACAAAATGGGCGAATATACAAATGCTGCTAAAGACGTTGATACTAAGAAAATTGCTGCTGCTCAATTATCATAAGTTATTGAAAAATAATTTAAATTGAGTTAAAAATAAGGGCTGATTAATCAGCCCTTATTTTTTATGAAAAATTATTACGAAGAAAAATTTGAAACTTTATTTTTGAAATTTGGTGCTGAAATTGCAAAAGAAAAAATTGTTGAAGACCTTTTATATAAAAGTACACAACCTAAGATAGGATTGTTCAAAAATAAGTTTGATATGTTTTGGCAATCAAATTTTATTAAGTTACTTACAGTTGATGAAGCTAAAAGTGAAAACTACATTTTAGCTTTGAGCCAATATATTCGTTATACAATTACAGCAAAAAAAGTTTGCATCGATTTCATAAAGCTTGATGTTGAGAGTTTTATTTTGGCAGTTAGGTATTCGGGAATTATTCTAAATTCAGAGCATAATTCTTGGAATATTGTCAAAGAAATAGATATTGATTTATCAATACACAAAATTTCTTCTTTTCTTAGGGTTGTTGAAAAACTTCAATCAGAATATGTTTCTAGATTAGAAGAATATGAAGTAATTAAGAAAGAATTAAGTATTGGTCAAGTAACAGCGATGATATTTAGCAGTTTATATGCCTATGAATATTTAATACCTAATCAAGATTTTTTTCATTATTTGCCTTATCAATATGATTTAAATGAAAGTAATTCAGCTGAAAGTGTATGGAAAGCATTTGATCATATTGTTAAAACTTCTCGAAGAAATAACAAAGTTCTGACAGAAAATTCTTTGGGTTTGGCACTTAAATCTAAAATGATGCCATTTATGATAGGTGATGGCTTAACAGAAGAATTAATATTTGAATATGAAACATTTAAAAAATTAATTGCCATAAGAGTAGAAATCCAAAATTATCAAAGAAATGTATTAGAGTCTTTCTGCTTTAATAAGTCTGTCAATTACAATCTAAAAGAAAAGCAATTAATACATACAAATTTAAAAGATAAAGATGATCACTGGTCTCAAAAACACGCAATATTTTTAAATTATTGGTTTTTAAAAGGAAGCAATAAACTTATGTCTTCCGATTATATTTATAGCATTATTAATACAGGCGAAAATTTAGAAGCCAATGCAATAGCTTTATCGAAAGCTCTGGGGATAAAAGAACAACTAAGTAATCTTTATGGGATTAACGAATTAAAGATTAATAATGTAAGTCTTGATTTATTTGATGTCTTGAAAACTATTACTTTATCGCAGGCACACTATTTAAAAGATCATATTGAAAAGTTTTTAGAATTCTTAAATCAAACCAATGATAATCTAGAGGCATTAAAAATGCTGATGATGAATGGAATGATGACTGGGCAAAATAGAATGCCTATGAGTTTTGCATGGCAAAAAGATAAAGCTAAAAAGATGTCTTCATGGATTGCAATTGGCTCTAATAATGAAAAAAATAGAATGATGAATCAAATTTTAGACTTTTGGAGCTGCAATTTATATGATGAAAGTGATGATTCCACATTTATGCAAAAACCTTTTTATAAAGTTGATGACTTGATTTTTCAATTTCCTTGGTTAACGGCTTTCCAAAATTTAAATACGTCAATAGTCAATTATGTGAGAAAATTATATAAAAATAGGCTTGAACTTAAAGGCGAAACTGATCAGATTGAGTTGAACTTGGCAGAAAAATTTAAGAAAGCTGGTTTTCAAGTCTTCGCACAATACTTACCAAAAAATGGAAATGCGGGCGAAATTGATTTAATAGTGATTTATGAAAATCATATTATAGTTATGGAAATTAAATCGTCATATATAAGAAGTAGTATTAAAGAAATATATGAATATCGAAATTTTACTTTGAAAAAAGCAGCATATCAGCTCACTAAAAAAGTAGAGTATATAAAATATGATTTTGTACAAGAATATTTTGAAGATAATAAAGATGTAAAAATACATTCTTGGATTGTTGATACTAGTTTAGAATTTGACCATGAATATTTTAATGGTCATCTAAAAGTTTCGCTTGATGAGCTTATAATAGCTTTAAATTCTGATTCATCTTTTATGCAGGCAATAATTGAAGGTAATCTGGAAGAGAGGGAAGAAATCACAGAAGTTAAATGCATTGAGTTTATAAAAAATATTGAAAATAACAAGTTTTGGACAGAACAGTTAAATAATTATGAAGACAGTATTGAACAGATGCGTGCAAAATTTGTTTGAAAAAGTAGGCAGTATAAAATTTATAATACTGATTGGCGTTATGTCTCTTTAAAACTCATAATTTAAATCATCTTTATTGCTTATGATTTAAATTAATAGAAAAATACTATTCTGGTTTTATTGATAGTTCTTATACGCTTGTCATTGGCGATGCTTTACAGTTCGAATAATAAATTGTTTAATCACCACATAATTTAGTGATTTAAAAGTTGATCTAACCAAATGGCAAAACAATCACGCTTCCTCTGTATTGGTGGTTTCCTGAATGGAACCCAAGTCAAAGATCAAGGTGAAAGCTTTGAATGTACAGAAAATTCAAAAAAAGTAACTTATCACAAACGTGAAATTTTCCATCCAAATTCATGGGATCACGATTACTACGTTTGTGAAACCACGACAGAGAAACAAGCTAAAAATTGGGTGTATGACATTGAGTCAAAATAATATTTTATTCGATAAATAAAGACATGGGTTGGCATTAACGTCAGCCCATTTTTATATCTGTTTTAAAACATGAGCCTGTAAATTATTTTGTGTAAGTTCCATTTTTTATAAATGATCTTTTAATCGATCATCGAACTGAATCGTAAACCAATTCATCGCTAAACGCCAATTTTGAATTGGCATTGTCCATTTTTTAGCAGCATTTGAAGTTGCTAAATAAATGACCTTTTTCACTGAATCATCAGAAGAGAAGATCTTTCTCTTTTTAGTTGAATGGCGAATCACGCTATTCAATGAT
>NZ_SJXH01000061.1 GCF_004336635.1 Acinetobacter sp. ANC 4862 | reverse complement strand
TCAGCTCAACCAGCGAGAGATTGTTGAGAATAAACGGTTGGGTGCTGTTCTGAATCATATCCAACAACAGCATGAAGAACTGGAACAACAAAACAAACGCAATCGTTCTCAAAAGATGCCAAGCAGACGTGCACAGAAAACAGCAATTCAACAACGAAATCTGAATCCTGTGCTTGACTTGGAAATGTCCATATAGGACATTTCTATTTGGTTATTAGGTAGGACATTTCTACTTGGGAATAACACAGTTTGTTAGAACCCATTTAAAGTGTCTATATTCTCACCAATAAAAATGTCTGGTCTATGATGCGCATCAACATCATGGGCTGGATATGAATCGAGATGCTGATCACTATGTCTTACAAGGAAATTCAACGTCTTGCAGTTCTGCAAGACGTTCGAGATCAACGTATTACACAAGTCCGTGCTGCTGAAATTCTGAATCTTTCAACCCGTCAAATAACCCGGTTATTGCACAAGCTCAATCAAGACGGTGTTTCAGGTCTGGCACATGCTAGCCGTGGCCAACCTGGCCATCATCGCCATGATGACTTGTTAAAATCAAAGTGCCTTTCCATTATTTCTGAACATTTGCTGGGCTTTGGCCCAACCTTGGCTCATGAGAAGCTCAGCAGCATGTTCGGCCTGCATATCCCGGTAGAAACGGTCCGTCGCTGGATGACTGCAAATGACCTCTGGATTCCTCGATCCAAGCGCCTGAAACGTCCATATCAGCCTAGATATAACCGTGATTGCTTCGGTGAGCTGATCCAGATCGATGGCTCATATCATGACTGGTTTGAAGGCCGAGCTGCCAAATGCTGCTTGCTGGTTTATATCGATGACGCGACTGGAAAGCTCTTGCATCTGCGCTTTTGTGAGGCTGAAACGACCTTTGATTATATGCTTTCAACCCGAGCCTACATTGAGCAATACGGCAAGCCTTTGGCTTTTTATAGCGATAAACACTCGGTATTCCGAGTCAATCAGAAATCGAGCCAAGACAGCCAGATCACGCAATTTGGGCGCATTCTGAATGAGTTAAACATTGATATTATCTTCGCCAACTCACCCCAGGCCAAAGGTCGCGTAGAACGTGCCAACAGAACCCTTCAGGACCGTCTGATCAAGGAAATGCGCCTCGAAGGTATCAGTTCGATTGCAGATGCGAATAAGTGGTTGCCCTGCTTTATCGAGCAGTTTAATCGTAAATTTGCCAAGATGGCTTTTAATCCCAAGGATTTACACCGGGCTGTCACTGAAACAGCTGAGGAATTAGATGAGGTTTTTACCTGGCGTGAACCCCGTAGAGTCACCAATAGCTTGACCATTACTTATGATAAATACGTATATCTCCTGGAGAATACAGAGGAAAATCAGAGGCTAATCGGTAAATATCTTGAATTTCTAGAATACCCCGATGGTACGGTAGCGATTGAGCATCAAGGTCGGAAGATCAATTACAGCATCTTCGATAAATTAAGTCAGCTCAACCAGCGAGAGATCGTTGAGAATAAACGTTTGGGTTCAGTCTTGGCTCATATCCAGCAACAGCATGAAGAACTAGAACAGCAAAACAAATGTAATCGTTCTCAAAAGATGCCACGTAGACGTGCACAGAAAACAGCGATTCAACAATGAAATCTGAATCCTGTGCTTGACTTGGAATTGTCCATATAGGACATTTTAAATAGTTTATCGCATAGACATTTTAATTGGTGAATAACAGCTAATTTTTATTTCTTATAAATCATAGTTTTATGCTTATATGAAAAGCCCAAACACACCGTTCTGGGCTTTTTTTATAATTTATCACGTTACACGCTTACTATTTGATCAATGTTCCACGATTTTAATAAGCCCAGGTGAACAGTCATTGCTCTCATTTTTACTCTTTTTTAATGCTTTTTTATCTGGGCAGGATGCAAGATCAGCAACGGAGTAACCACAATCCTTAGGGAAATATCTTTCAGCATTGGTGAGTTTGTTACTTGATGGTGAGAAAATTTCTAAAATTAACGCCTATAGTCAATTGCGTTGAGGAAAATTGGTATAGTGGTTCCAAGCTATCATTAAACATATGATCATGTTCGTAATAATTCCTCTAATACTGGCATTGATGTCATCTTTTACATATGCAGAATCTCCCCAAAAACTGCCACCACCAGTTCAATCTCAAGTTATCTCAATAAGCCCGGTCAAAAATTTAAGTTCTATGATCTTGGGGTTTGTGGCATTGCCAGTGGTTGTTGGGTACTATGGTTATAAGATCGCATTCCCAGATCGCTTGGGTATTAATTTGGATAAAACCGACTCGTATTTGGGTGAGGATAAAAATAAGAATAATGTTAGGGATGATGTTGAGCACTATATTAATCAGACATTTGTTCAACCAGAAGTGAAAGCTTTTGCGATGAATCATTATGCTCTCAATACTCAGCTTTATTCAGCGCAGAGCTATGATCAGGAAAAGGTCATGTTTAGCGAAATACTGAACTGCCACATTCGCTACAAGGAAAAGTATCCTGCCGAATCTGAAAAGCTAACCAAGTTCATGAACGCTTCAGACCATATTTTCTTTAACACTCGCCATCGCAAGAAAATTAACGAGAAATATAAGGTCGGCATACGTACAGGCTCAACATTTTCGCTGGACACAGATGGCCGCATTAATTGTGAAAAATACGCAAAATTTCCTGCTCCAGGTCTCAAAAACAGCTATCCAATAGCCAATTTTGTTAAATAACCGTTTTGGCACTGTTGCAAATAGGGATCTGAGTCGATGATATTCCCTTCAAAAAAGCTTAGATACCGAAAACCCTATTGATTAGATACACGTCACCCTGAGGCTGACCATAATAAAATGACGAAGCTTGTCCTTTACGTAGTGCACACATGACTTCAATACCTTTAATTGTGGCATAGAAAAGAAGTCGATTCCCCATGTAGGCGCATTTTTCCCTTTGTACCCATTATGCCATTTTGGATGCCGAATCTCTAGAAGTTCAGGAAGCCAAAAAAATGTCGGCACAAAAATACTTTTGTCCCATACAGGGGTAAGAAAGTTAGCTATTGCGAGTTTTTCGATACAACTCCACAAACCAGAATAGTTCTGAGAAATATACTCAAGCACCCGCAAAGGTGAGATGGCCTGATCCCCAGATTTAAGTTTGGTGTTGATCTTTTCGTGTGTAATATTCTCATTAAATTCTTCAATCTGTTGCTGCACAGACGCATTAAAATTATTCATAGCTTTTAATAATACCCAAACAGTAATTTACCAATTTCAATGAACCAAGCTTCATCACATTGATCTCTCAATCCCTTGTATACATCTTTCCATAATTGCTTGAGGAACTTCTGTTTGATGTTTTTGCCCGTCAAAGACAGTACGCGGCGCGTTTCAGCGCAATCCGTCAACATTATAAATTGAATGGCGTGTACAAACTGTATCTTGAACAGCAGGCTAATATATTTAGTTTTTTTCTTTTCCAGATCATCATCATATTCGCGGTTTATTATGTTTTTGATTAGATCTATCTGATCACAGATATACTTTAGATCCTGCAAGCCAACTTCGTAGAAGTTATCCAAGTGCACTGCATATATATCTCCCCAGAGTTTAAGGTTTCCCCTATGCTCTACAAGTGCATTGAAACGTTCTTGCTGATTCGGACTCGATAATGCCGCAATCGTATTTTTGCAGTCTGGGCAGGTCAATTTTTTGTTGGTGGCGGCTGAATACTTAACTTCCCATTGAAGTGCTACAGGTGTGTCCTTGTATTTACTTGACAAGACTTGATGCGAATCGACTGCGATCCACTTATCGATCCCGAAATGCTCCATCTGTTTCGTCAAAGTGCTTGGTTGATCTCGATCAAGCATAATAATCAGCTTAGGGCTGCCATCTTCAGACAAACCCACTACATCAGCCTGAAATTTTGTATCAGGTAATTGAAAGTTCATAGCTGCATGACTGATTCTGGATGGCATTCTGATCGGGTATTTTAATTTCTTGCAAACATCGCATGAAAACATAAGCCCGATTTCCGCTTTGTTATCAATATGCTTTTGGATATAACCTTTGGCCCGTTCCAACATGACTATATGTTCTTGATGGCGATGTTGCTGAAATTCGTGGAGACTCTCTGCCTCTCGTTTCACACTTATGCATGCCTGGCAAAGCACTTCATGACCACTTTTTGCCGATCTCAAGACGTTCCAAAACACTGCCTTGTTTGACTGGTAATCTTCTTGGATAATCTGTTCAGCGTTAACCTCTACCCATTTCTTAACGCTATCTCGCTTCACATCATCGACAAGATGGGTATGAAAAACCTCGAACATGATTTCTAAATCGCCATTAGCAGAATATCCGGCTACATCACCCGTATACGGACTGTCAGGATATTTACGCTCGGTTTCAGCGTACGCAATGGTTGAAGGTAATTCGAATTTCTCTCTGACCGTACAGCCGCACTCTACACACGGAAAAACCAGATTGATTTTTTGCTTTTGATTAATCCGTTGTTTGATTAGCTCTTTGGCCAATTGGTGCTGATAGGATTCTTGGCTACATACGAGGACTTTATGGCGAAAATGACTGGCTTTGACCTTACCATTTACAACGATCATATCGCTATTACAGTCTTTATTCAGACAATGATAGCTGTGGCCAAGCCCTTTTCCATGAGCAATAGCATGACTGATATAGACTAGCTCACCATCTTGATTAACCGCATAGCCATACAGCTCGTCATGCATTCATCAGCTCCTTATAATTATTCAGGTACTGTTGCAAATAGAGGTCCAAATTGATGATATTCATTAGTGGTTATTTGCAACAGTGCCGTCATAGCACTAGGGTTAAGGAGTGTTGTTTCAAGTTAGAAGTTATTACATCACCAGCGAAAATGTTTTGAAATAAAAAGAAACTTTGATTAAGATTTCTTTGTTTTTTGCATCTTGTAGTATGGCATCACCAGAGGAATGGTTTTTTGAATACTTTCGATGCGTGAAACAGGTGCAGGATGTGTACTCAAAAATTCAGTTGTTTTACCTTTATTATTGGTGGCTTCAGCCATTTTTTTCCACACCACAATAGCCGCATTTGGATTGTATCCAGCTCGTGCCATTATTTCTAAGCCAACGAGATCTGCTTCATTTTCATGTTTACGTGAGTTTGGTAAGGTAAGACCATACTTGGTAACCATTTCGGCAATTTGCTGTTCTGTTCCGCCTAGACCTAGAGCTGATGCTCCGTACTTAAGACCGAGATTGGTAACCACATTCATGCTAGCTCTTTCACGTCCATGCTCACGCAGAGCATGCGCCATTTCATGACCAATAATTGCAGCCAACTCATCATCAGTGAGTTTTAATTTTTCAATAATTCCAGTATAGACGACGATTTTTCCACCGGCTACACAGAAAGCATTTAGTTCGCTACTCTTAATTGTATTTACTTCCCACTTCCAATTGGCACTATCTGCTCGGAAATGGCTTGCGATCGGAATTAAGCGTTTTGTGACACGGTTGACTTGGGCATTTGACACCACTTTACGTTCATTTTTTGCAGCCCCCATAATTTCACTGTAGGCCATTATGGATTGTTGTTCCCATTGCACTGCAGGCATAAGTAAAAATTGCTTGCGCTCAGCCCCCATAGTGCCTGTGTTGGTAGTACTTACACAGCCACTTATCGCGAGCATAGATGCAATTAATGTAGAATATATGGTAGATTTCTTGAATTCTAAATACATTTTTAAATTCCGGTATCACTACAGTATTAAAAGTAATAATAAAAATAAAACTATGAATTTAAGTCATATTTCACAATTTTATTTATTTTGTTGAGATGTTACGCATTTTTTTATTTTAATCAATAAGTGATTGAATTTTATTATTAAATTATAATTATTGTTTAGAATTTCTTTATAATTTAGGGCACTGTTGCAAATAGCCACTGATGGTAAGCTAAAGACTGTTTTAGCTAAAGGTGCAGCACATGAATCCTTTCCATGGTCGGCATTTTCAGGGCGAAATCATTCTTTGGGCTATACGCTGGTATTGTAAATATGGCATTAGCTATCGTGAACTTTAGGATTCAAATCCATGAAAACGGCTTACGCTACTATTAAAGGTATTGAAGTCATGCGTGCCTTGCGTAAAGGACAAGCTTCGTCATTTTATTATGGTCAGCCTCAGGGTGAAGTGTATCTAATCAATAGGTTTTTTGGTCTTTAAGCACTTTTTAAAAGGAACATCATCAACTCAAATCTCTATTTACAACAGTGCCTATAAATCTGGGCTCGCGAAAACTGATTCCCTCAGGCCGAGACAATCCTGTCTTTGCCCCCGTTTTTGGCTTCATACAAAGCTAGGTCGGCCCGTTTGATCGTGTCTTCGTATGAGCGATCTTCCGGCACTATAGTTGTCACACCCATGCTCGCTGTGGGAACCACACTGTCCACTGAAAACCGGCTTAACTCTTTTCTGGAACGGTCATGTATCCGCTTGGCAAACTGAATTGCCTGCTCATGCCCGGTATTGGGCAAGGCGACCACAAACTCATCACCACCCAAGCGGCAGGCACAATCAGTCTTCCGGAGTGTTGAGCGAAGAATGTTGGCTACTGCCCGGATCACCTCATCGCCAACGTGATGCCCCTTGCTGTCGTTAATTTTTTTTAGGTTATCAAGATCGAACATCAAGATTGAAGTCGGCACTGAATATCGTACGTATGACTCGTAGTGTAGCGTTAAGTCATACTCCAGTTTTCTTCGGTTGAAAAGGCCAGTTAGCTGATCAGTATCGCCTAGTTCTCTCAGTCTGATTTCCAGGTCGTGTCGCTCTGAAATATTACTTGCGACCCAGAGCACCACATCTTCTTCGTCCACAGAAAAACTCAGGGCCTGGATGCGCCCTTCGAACCAAATCGGTTTTTCAGGACCATGATCGGGTAGACCTTTCACATCCCTGTTGCTCAATTCGTACTCTTCGATGAGTAGTTTTCCAGACTCCAGCGCCCGGCCAATCTGTTCAAGAAACCAGTTGGCCTTATCAGGCTTGATCAAATCTGAAATATACAGACCAACGAGACCGGAACCATCGTGGTAATAGCGCTTATCACGACCACCAAACACCGCAACGTATTTTCCACTTCGGGACAGGATAAAGGCAGGGTCTGGCAAAGTATCAAGAATTATGGCCATCTGCTCAACGTTGATCATGAAGCACTTCTTCTGCCTGATTTACAATAAGTGACACATTAGTCAAATAAAAATATAAATGCACGGATTTTTCTTCGCCAAGAGCTGCTATTGGCCGTTTGATGGGCACTGTTGCAAATATCTATAAACAGCTTGCCGACTGATACCAAAGGCTTTTGCCAACTCTACTTTTGATGAATACTCCCCCTTCTTTCCATGCTTGTCGTAAAGCTTCAGCCTGCTCATGATTTAACTTATGGACTCGACCTTTATATTTCCCTTGAGCAGCTGCAATCTTAATTCCTTCTTTCTGACGTTCTAAAATTATTTCTCGCTCAAATTGAGCAAAGGCCCCCATCAACTGCAACATCAAATTATCCATGGGAGTGGCCTGAGCAGTAAAGGTAATATTCTCTTTGACAAACTGGATGACAACTCCCCTCTTCACGAGCTGATCCACCTCAGTCACCAAGTCTTTTAAACTTCGGGCAAAACGATCCATGGAATGAACAACGATCATGTCACCTTCACGGACATAGCTCAGCATTTCCTGGAATTTAGGATGGGCGGTATTTTTGGCACTGTTGCAAATAGCGACTAATGTTAAGCTAGATTATCTTTTAGCTAAAGGATCAGCAGATGAATGCTTTCCATGGTCGTCATTTTCAGGGTGAAATCATTCTTTGGGCCGTCCGTTGGTATTGTAAATATGGTATAAGTTATCGTGAACTTCAGGAAATGCTTGCTGAACGTGGAGTGAATGTTGATCACACTACAATTTATCGCTGGGTTCAGCGTCAGCGTTATGCTCCTGAAATGGAAAAACGTTTACGCTGGTATTGGCGTAACCCTACAGATCTGAGCGCATGGCATATTGATGAAACTTATGTAAAAGTAAATGGGCGATGGGCTTATCTGTATCGCGCAGTTGATCAACGTGACCATACTATTGATTTCTATCTTTCTGCTAGACGTAATACCAAATCAGCTTATTGTTTTCTTGCAAAGATTTTCAATAATGTAAAGAATTGGCAAATTCCAAGGGTGATTAACACAGATAAAGCCGCTACCTATGGTCGTGCTTTATCAAGGCTAAAGCAGGAAGGGAAATTTCCTCCAAACCTTGAGCACAGACAGATTAAATACAAAAATAACGTGATCGAATGTGATCATGGCAAGCTAAAGCGGATCATCAGGGCCACGTTAGGATTCAAATCCATGAAGACGGCTTATGCCACAATTAAAGGTAATGAGGTCATGCGTGCCTTGCGTAAAGGACAAGCTTCATTATTTTATAACCGTAATTTTCTAGGAGAAGTGTGGATAGTAAATAGAGTTTTCGGAATTTAAACCTGATTAACCAAGCAAACTACAACTCAATTTCCTATTTGCAACAGTGCCCCTATAAATCAGATTAATTATTTCTTTACTGTCAATTCCAGATTTTTGGGTAAAGTAAGGATTTTTTATTTAGAATTATTCAATTAGAAAAGCTCAAAAAATGGTTGACTATTCAACTATCTATATAAAATGCCTATTCTATATTATTTAAAAATACGGTATTTTTCATCTATTATTTAATTATAATTTTTTATTTTCTGAATGTTTAATTTTGACCATTTTTTAAACTTATAAATATAATCAAACACCTATATATACTAAAAATTATAAAAATATTGTATTTTTCAACTTTCAATCGCTTTAATTAAGAAAAATTAACTTTTATAAAAAATTTTTTTATAATTAAAAATCTGAAATAGATCGTATTTTTTTCAAATATTAGCAAAAAAAATGGTATTTTTGATAATAGATTATTTCACTATTAAAGTGATTTAATTCGTTTACAGAAAAATAATAAATAAAACAGAGGTGGTCCCACATGTTTGAACAACTAAAAGCTTATTTATAAGTGATACTCTGCTCTAGTTAAGCTACCTTATTTTGTTGTGGTAGCTGGTCATAGTAAAACTCATCTGGAGTCATTTTGTCCAGACTCGAATGAGGTCGTTTCAAATTATAAAATTCAAAATATGCGTTTAATTGCTTCTTCGCATCCAAAACATTGCTGTAGGCTTTGAGATACACCTCTTCATATTTAACGCTCCGCCATAATCGTTCAACCATCACATTATCAACCCATCGACCTTTACCA
>NZ_SJXH01000060.1 GCF_004336635.1 Acinetobacter sp. ANC 4862 | reverse complement strand
GCTAATGCAGCTGGGCCTTGAGCTTTGTATTTCTGCAGTAAGCGTCTGATCTGACGTTCTGAAATATGAAGTAGCTGAGCAGCCTGGGATTGAGTTATGCGTTGATCGCAGATTTCCTGCAAGACCGACAATCGTTTAAGTTCTTTATCCGACATAGACACCAACATATCAAACCGTCCGCTTCAATAATCGCAAAAGTGCATATTCTAAAAGCGGACATTTTTACTTTGGAGAAACCGGACATTTCTATTTTGGGCTTACAGTTGTTATTCGAATAAGAGATTTTATGTCAAATAAAAGCCTTATAGTCTCTCCCAAAACTATAAGGCTAGCGGCTGTAAGTTTCCTCTTTAATCACTTACATTCCTGTGTAAGCTCGCGTCTTTCGACTTTATTATTGTGATATTACGATTATTGCCCACTTTCCTTCCGGGGTTGTTTGTATGAAAAATAATCTCAAAAATAGGGGGAAGATGATATACGGCAATAGTCTAGTATATATAAATATTTACTTAGAATAACAACCTCTTAATTTTATCAAAAGGGATATAAATAATAGGTTTTATATAACAAAGCCTATTAATCCTAGAATACTGGCCGTGCTGTCTAACTTTTTGGGGGCAGATCATCCTGTTGGGCTTTTTCATGTTTGGCTGTTAGGTAGGTCTGCTGCTCTACTTCACACTCCTAGTGCTAGAACTTATCATTATTGTTTTCTGTTCTGGAACTTCCTGTTCCGGTATTGAGTTCATAATAAGCAAAAAACTGCTCATCACCTATCTGCAAGATCCCTAAATTACTGTACGCCAGGGCATATATGTGATGACTTCTTGTCTCTAAAAAATAGATATTGATTAGGTTCATGGCCGTTATAGAAAAGATTTATCTCAACCTTGCGTAAGCCCCCACCGAGGTGGAAGTATGTCAAAAATAACTTTAATTGTGATGTATAATTTAAATTAATTAAAAAGTGTGACAAAAGTTACATTTCATAAAAAGACTGATAAAATATAGGCTTATAATTTTATGAAATATTATTAGCTCAATAATTATATTCTCTTTTAAATAAAAAAATTATTATTTTTGACATGAAAAGTATATTAATTTAACTAACTAACCAATTATTTTATTTAAAAATAAATTTTTTATATAATAATTTATTACATTTTTAAAATGATAAATTAAAAACTATTTTTAATTTAAAAACAATAATATAGGTTTTTAAAAAAATAAAAAATACATAAATTTTAACAAAAACCCCCATTTATTTGTTTTGTATGGAATAATATTTTTTATAAAAATAAATCTTATTAAATAACAAATAACAGGGCTTTAAAATATTATTAGATCAAATGACGGTAAAGATTATGAAAATATCAGTGCTTAATGTCGGTTTATGTTGTGTATGTTTCCTGAGTAACACTCATGCAACATCTGATGAGTGGAGTCAGCGTTGGAAAGCATCAAGTACTCGTTCCAATGAGAATTTAGTCCAAGCAAATCTGATTGAGCTCATGGATTCAGATTATTATTCTGGGCTAGGAAAGACCACAATAAATAGCACATCGACAAGTTCTATAGGTACTGTTAATTCAGCCACGAGCAATGTGAATATAAATGGTTCAAGCAACGGTGTAGACATTTCGAATGATACTGCCAATGATGGGTCTGTAAATTCAAATACCACTCAAAATAATCAGCAATGCCCTAACTTAAGCACTCAACCAGGGGGGGCATCATTATGCTGAATTTACCTAGGTTCAAGAGAAGACAAATATCTTCTGTGAGTATTACACTCTTTTTTGGCTATTTTCTGACAGGATGTACGGGCATGGCACTTTCCAACAAGGAGCCTGCTAGCTTGGTGCAAGGACCACCGATTACCGATATTTTTACGCCTTTTGATATGGCTTTATCTTGCCTGAAAGGACAACTGCGGAATGATGTCAGTTTCTCTGTTGGAGCGGTTCTAGACCAAACAGGAAAAGATGTTATGACCAATGGTGGTAGTGGCAAAATGGTGACGCAAGGTGCTGGAGATATGGTGCAATCTGCGTTATTTCAGGCTGGTGTCAGCTTATTAAACCGACGTGATCCTCGGATTATAGAAAGTGAAGCCAAGTGGGGAATTCGTGATCCAAGGCAAATCCAGGCTTCTGATTATTATGTGACAGGCAGTATTAACAGTTTGGATTTTATTCCTGGTGGCGGTTTGGACATGCAGATTGGCGGGGTTGGCCCCAATTACAGCCAAACCCGGATCATGGTGGGTTTGGATTTATCTCTGACCGATACACGCAACAGTAAAGTCGTTGCTAATGTTTCACTGCAGAAGCAAATTGCCGCACAGGATTACGGCATAAGTGCAGGCAGGTTTGCTGGCCATACTTTATTGAACATTCAGGTCGGTAAAGGAGAGAGGGAGGCAACAAACTTTGCCTTACGCCAAATGTTGAATCTGGCAACCTTTGAATTGCTCAGTCAGGTCATTCCACCCGCAACATTTGAAAGCTGCCGTGCTGAAATACCGCCTGAATTTGGCCAATTAAGTTTAACGCGAAGTTCGGTTGCCCTGTATAAATTTAAGGAAAGCCAGAAACAAAATACCGCAGGTTCCAGCAGATCTCTGTTGGAGGAATCGTCCTCGCATAACACGAGTTCACCTGATGAGAAGAATAAATCGACCAACTCACCAAGCAAGGATACCAAGTCGCCTAAGAATAAAGAATCTGAGGTAATTAAAAATCCTGAAGAAGAGCCTGAAATGAGCAAACAGGACCTGATTAAATACATCAGCATGAAAAAGCGCTCATCTTCTTTGGGCAAGATGAATGAAGAAAAAGAGAATAACCAAAAAGAAGAAGAGAAAACTCTGAAGCTGTGGGATGTCAACCCAGGTGTTATAGAAAATTACTGGTCAAGCACTCAGCGTGATTAAAAAATATATAAAAAATGAGCTCGCTCTCATTATAAAAAGAAGTGCTTAGCGAGAAGTACTTCAAGACTAGAAAGGAAAATAACTATGAAAAAGACTATCAAAACAATCGCCTTATCTGCTGCCTTCCTGTCTAGTGCAGCCATGGCAAATCCACAAGGCAACCATATCACTGTAAATACAGGTTTAGACGCTACTTTGGCGGCTGTATCTCAACATGCTAAAAATGGTACTGCGCTTAACCTTGCCATTAACACCGCTACTGTTGATGCAACAGTCAACGTAGACGGGTGGTCTAATTCACTGAATAATGTGGGAGACAAACTCGCAGTAGAAACTTCAGCAATTGGTGCAGTAAACACCGGTAGCATTAACTTGCAACAAGGCAATCTGACTGCTGTGAATACGGGTACAGTAGAGACAACTTTTGATGCTGAAAAAAGTGCAGAGCGTTCTTTAGAACAATGGCATTCTGAGGGTTCATCAGCGTTTGAAAGTTCTATCAGTGCCAGCCTGAATACCGACACTTATGACCAATTCTCTGAAACCTTGAGTAATTACACTGCAGCGAATTTAGCCTTTAATTCAGCAGCTATTGATGCATCTGTAAATCTAAGAGGATTCGAGAATCATATTGATGGCATCAAAACTTCAGCAATCGGTGCTGTGAACACCGGTAGCATTACAGTGACTGTAAAGTAAATCCACCTCTCAATATGATCCAGGGTCTAACTATTTTCGGATAGTTAGACCTTTTGTATTTTTAAATAAGCTTACATTTTAATGCAACTGTTTTTATTTACTGATGTTACGCAGTAAATGGGCTGCCAACTTAGACCAGACATTTTTATTGGTGAGAATACAGACACTTTAAATGGTTTCTAACAGGCCCTATTCATGGGCCTTTTGAGTATCTGTTTAACATAAGTCTCTTATGCGAAATCCAATTGTTAGAACCCAAGTAGAACTGTCCTAGATAAATAAATGAGCTAATTAATCAATATATTCGGCTCATTATTTGAGCCGAATATATGCTATATTCAACTCATCTTAGATGTTTAGAGAAAGATTGAAAATGCAGGAATGGATTTGGAAAGCACAAAACTGGACAAATTTCACATGGCAAGATTCAATTATCTTACCTAAAACCAGACAGATACATCAAAAAATAGGGATTCTTCTTGGACAAAGTCAGCATGATTTAGCAAAAGAACAATTCACTCTAGATACTCTACTTGCCAATCTTGTTGCTTCATCAGCAATTGAAAATGAAACCATCAATGTTTTTTCATTGCGATCATCTCTAGCTCAACGCTTGGGTGTCACTCTTGAACAGCCTTATCCGAGCTCAGATCGATCAGAAGGTTTAGCCAATATCATGCTAGATGCGCTTAACGACGTTAAGCAACCACTGACCGTTGAGCGTCTCATGCAATGGCATCGTTGGCTTTTCAATGATCCAGACTGGACAATGCAACGTTTACGGATTGGTAAACTTCGGGGATCAGAGCCTATGCAGGTCGTTTCAGGTCGATTGGATTATCCTAAAGTACATTTTGAAGCACCTCCAAGAGCAGGCTTAGAAGATCGCTTAAATGCCTTCATAGAGTGGTTTAATCAGAGTCTGAATGATTCATTGCTTGATCCTCTGTTACGTGCAGGAATTACCCATTTATGGTTTGTTACTCTGCATCCTTTTGATGATGGTAATGGCCGTATTACACGTACACTTACAGACCTTGCTCTAGCTCAAATGGATGAAAAGAGCATCCGTTTGTATGCAATGTCTACTGCGATATTAAACAAACGTAAAAGTTACTATGAGGTATTAGAACAAACCCAAAAAAATGATTCTGATATCACAGATTGGCTGATTTGGTTTCTAGACACATTGAATGATAGCCTTGAAAAAACTTTAGCGCAGATCAGTCGAACATTGTTTAAAAGTCAGTTTTGGCATAAATATTCAAATTTGGCCCTGAGTGAAGAACAACGCAAAGTCCTAAATCGTTTATTAGACGGTGGAGAAAATGGCTTTGAACATGGTATTAGTGCTTCACAATATCAAAAGGTTGCTAAAATCAGTAAGGCAACAGCTACTCGCCATTTATCAGACTTACTTGATAAAGAATGTATCGTCAAATTGGAAGGTGGTGGACGTAATACACGCTATCAGATCAATACTCAGTTATAGATATTCTAAGCAATAAAAAACCCCAACATCCTGTCGGGGTTTTTTATTATCTTTTCGCGTACCGTTGTTACCCTCTGGTCCTTGTGCAATAACTTATAATTTTTGTTTTATGTTATGGAACTTCCTGTTCCTGATGAGTTCATCATAGGAAAGTTTCAGTATTCCTGATAGCAGCAAAGTACCGGAATTGACGTAAGTAAATGCTTACAAAGATGATTAAAAACTGTCCCAGGTTTATCCGCAGAAATTGGGGATAATTTCATATCCTGGAACCTTGATAACCGGGCAAAAAGGCCAAAATTGAGCGTTTTTTGCCCGATTTTATTGGCTAAAGATTACAGATTCGTTCAAAAAAAAGCCGACTTGTTTCCAAGTCGGCTTTTTGGGTTTGCGTCCCCGATTTTTTATAGCATAACTTTTTGAAATATAACAGTATTTATTTTGCATTTCGTATAAGCGCCATTATGTTAAATGGGGGGTTATTTAGTGGAAAAATCTACTTTTTAAAATTGTAAATAAGAGATTTTATGTTAAATATCATCTCAGGGTTGATCCTAGACAGTATCCTAGAAAAACGATCGGTAATACCCCATTATTAACTGAGGTTAAAAGTAAAAAAATTATAAGCCTTTATTATTGTTTAATTTTTTTAGCACTACCATCCATGCTTCTTTAGCGATTTGATTCATACCATTAAAGGCCATCTTCGCTTATGAAACGCATTCAACATAGCAATTAAAGGACTCATAGGGATCGCTAGATTAAAACGATCTCTATGAGTCAAATATTTACTCTGCTACTAATACCTTATAGCGTCCTGTTTCTTCGTCTTTACTTACGTTAAGAGTAAAAGCATTAATGCCTGTAGCACTACCAGTACTTTGCCCCATTACGAATGATTTGTTGTGCGATACACCTGTTTGGCTTTTTACTTGTAATGTCGCAACTCGACCATCCGCACGAGAGTAATTTGCTAAACCTACTCTATACGCACCGGTTTGAAGTTTTGTTGCATCACATGATGCAAAGTAATGTTCAGGTCCATTAGCATAAGTATTATCAATATCCAAATAACCTGATCCACCAATAGGGTTGGAGAACATTACTTTATTGCCAGATGGCTCAACCACATGTAGGTCTACATCTCCTAATCCATCCCAGGTGAGCATGACATTAAAAAAACCAGTTTCAGTGATTTTTGAAGGTGCTTTAAGCGTATTAAAAAGATTGTTTACTTCTGAGTCTAAGGCTGAATATATAGGAAAGTTGTGATTAGTGTAGGTTTCTAAAAACCCATGCCCAAAGGCATCACGTCCAAAATTATTCCCAAATGGTTTATAAACAGGAATGCTATGAGTATTGGATGGAACACTACCAGATAGACGCAAACCATTAATAACTAAATCTTGATCAGCTAAAATATGATTTCCATTTAATTTAATAGAAGCAGGCGCTACATGGATTACACCAACTGCGGAGGAATCAGTCTTTGAAATGGAATATTGATACGCCTTATTAACAAACAAGTTCCCTTGAGAGTGCGCAATCATTATAACTTTATTACCTTCTAGAAGGCTTTGTTGCAAGTCACGCTCATGCTTTAAATATGTTTCTCGTTCTGCAATTGGTGCAGTCAACTTTAATGCTGCAACAATACTATCAACAACCTCTCTTTGAATTAAATCAAAAGCAAATCTAGGTACTGTCGCTATTACGGTTAGAGCGTCGTTAATATGACCAAGCCAAGTTTTTCCGTTATTGTTTTGGAACTGTTGCTTTATTATTTCAGTATATAATTCCCAACGATCACCTATGGTTTCTTCTGAGAATCGTTGATAAAAAGTTTCCACAAAATCAGAGAGGAATTGACTTTTGTTGTACATTACTTGGTATTTGATGTTTTCACCTGATGGTGATTGGTCACTATAGCGTTCTTCTATTTCATTAAGATTCTTACGAGCTGTTTTCTCATCCGTAAGAACACCATTGAAATAGGCTATAGTTATATCAGACTTGTTGCACAAATCATTTACATCGTCTGTAGCATTAGTGATGCTAGATGCAACCATTAAAAGAGAAATGGCACTCAAATGAATTTTCTTATTCATCGCAGTAATCTCTTTGTGGTATCGTGAACACAAAGCCATCTAAAGCATCACTATATTTGTAATAAGCCTGTAGGCGTTTTTTGGTATTTGTAGTCATATTTCCTATTTCATCAATTACATCGGATGCGTCTATATTCGGGTTATTTTTGAATGTTTTATAAACACAAGTCGTTGCTCTATCAGCTTCATAAGATGATGCTTGTAATTCAACTTCATTCTCTAAATTAACAGCCATTTTTTGCTGACTATTCCTTGCAAATTGTTGAACCGCTTTTTTTTCAAGTTCATCTTTATATTTTTGTTCAATATGAGCGTCAATATCATCACGGATGCCATTTTGGTCCTTATCAATCCCTAAAATTGAATCTGTTCTTTCAAGTTTTGGTAATTTCCCTTCATCCTCTAATTTCTGAAAGACTTGCTCTTTTGTCGTTATTTTTTCATTTTGTGGTGCTGAGGAATCATTTTCTCCACCGCAGGCACTTAAAGCTATTAAGCAAAAAGATCCTAATAAAATAGACTTAAACATTATTACCCCTGTTGTTACTCGTATATTTTTCATAAAATTCATACAAGCTTGCTCTAGTATAAATATTGATTTTCTGGATATTTATCAATTTTGATTTTACTTGTATGTTAATTCAGTATGAATGGCAAAAATTTAAAAAAATCAAAAGCTCTCAGTATAATTAGAGTTTATATGAACACCAGTTTATTCGCTATCACGTTACACTGACTGATAAAGGCAAGAGTTTAATCTTTATTAAAAAAGAGAAAAGATGCTCATAGAGTAGCTTTCATATAACTTCCGCAAGATTATTTAAATACATTCTAGAAATGAAAATGACTGGTAGACCATGGACAAGAATAGGGGGCAGTTTATCCAATAATTTGCAATTTAATGACATTGATAAATATTATCTAAATTTAAGATTTTCTAAAATTAACATAATACACCTTATACGAAATGCCTATGTTAGAACCCATTTAAAGTGTCTATATTCTCACCAATAAAAATGTCTAGTTTATGATGGTTTTTATCACCATGGACTGGATATAAAATATAGATGCTGATCACTATGTCTGACAAAGAAATTCAACGTCTTGCAGTTCTGCAAGACGTTCGAGATCATCGTATTACCCAAGTCCGTGCTGCTGAAATCCTGAATCTTTCTACCCGTCAAAT
>NZ_SJXH01000006.1 GCF_004336635.1 Acinetobacter sp. ANC 4862 | reverse complement strand
GGTTACTAAGAATGATCCAAGTAAATCTGTTTGAGAGAAAAACCTTAAAAGCTTTATTCATGCCCGATAAAATACCGATAAAACAAAAGGAAGCTCAATTGAGCCTCCTTTTATGAAAAATTGTGGGACAGCAGTGGGCTGAAAGCCTCTTTTTTTATCTGGCTTGTTTCAGTATTTATGGCTTTAAACAGTTCATTGTGATCTTGAATATAGCTTTGGAATTTTTCTAATGTTTGGTATTTCAGTTTGGGGGTGGCTGCATTGGTACGTTTATGAGATAGATAGACTTCTTTATGAGTTAAATCATAAAAGTTAAATCAGCCCGTAAATTGAATTTGTAGAACAAGGCCATGAAATGCTACACGTTGAAAAATGATTTTAGACAATAAAAAAGAGCAATTTCTAAATTTGAAATTGCTCTTTTAGGGTGAACGATCATTGATAGTTCAATGACAGCGTTTAATTAATCCTGACGGATCAACTCATTGAATTGTTCTTTAAGCTCAACGTATTTGGGATTTAATTTTGCTTGATCGCTTTTGTCTTTAAAGATTTTCGCAACAGCAATTTTGACCTGGTCTTCAGCGCTACGTGGCTGTTTTTCAGTTGTAACAGCATCATTGAGTTGTACTTTAACTTTGGGTGTAACGCCTTTATTTTTTCGGCCAGTTTTATGGGTACCTTTTTTATGATGTGCATAACGACGTGCACGGGTATAGCCCATCAGCAAAAACTTTCTTGCCATGTCTGCGCCAACAAAATCATTTTTCTCTAAATAATCTAAAAATAATGCAAAAATCTTCGCGCTACTTTCAGTGGCTTGAGCTTCATCTTCAAATTGCCAAAACGGTAAAATTTCAGATTTATAGGGTTCAACCAATAAAACACCTTCTTCACCACGACCAATGCGATATAACTCTGGACGCTTTCTGAAATTAATCTTTTCAAAGTCGAGTGAAAAGTCAAAGCTGCGTGAAAATGGTTTGGCGTCAGGCTTAGGCGTTAATGAATCTTGTTCGTTATTGGTCATTGAGGAGATTCCTTAAAATGTGAGAGTCCACTGAATAATCAACAATATTCGCGACTCTCAAGAAGTTTTGCCGAGTTTGAAGCATTTTGATGAACTTTGATATGTCAAAATTGCAATGCACATAACAACAGTTGTTTATATCGTCCAAATAAAATGATTCAAGTTTTTTAGGAAGAGGATCTGAAAGCGTAAATCATCCAGAATTTTTTACAAACTGTAATGATCGAAATAAAGATCTAAAGTATAAAGATCTAAAGTTATCTTGATGTGAAGTTTAGATCTCTATTTCAGTATTCATCAGTATTCAACAAGAGATTGAAAATGGCTAAATGATGAACAATTAAAGCGATGCCAATTTTTGTGAACCAATCCAGTGTTTAGAAAACTGATACGCCGCACGCCCTGAGCGCTGCCCACGTGCCTGACACCAACGCAACGCTTCGGCACGTGTAAACTCATCCATAGGCATATTGGCTTTTGCTAGATAATGCTCAACGATTTCTAAATACAAATTCTGATCCATGGGATAAAAAGACAGCCACATTCCGAAACGGTCTGAGAGTGAAATTTTCTCTTCAATCGCTTCTTGAGGGTGAAGTTCTGTATATTGCGGCACATCAACGCGCGTTACCGGTGTGTTTTCATGCATAAACTCAGGCAGTAAATGACGGCGGTTACTGGTGGCGTAAATAATAAAATTACTTGAACCTGACTGTAATGAACCATCTAAAACACTTTTTAAACTACGATAGTTTTCATCTTCAGCGTTGAAGGCTAAATCATCACAATAGACAATAAACTTTTCCGGACGGTTTTCAATAAGCTTCTGGATTAGTGGGAGGTCAGATAAATCATCACGTTCAATTTCAATTAAACGTAAACCTTCCGACTCATATTGGGTGAGCAGGGCGCGGACAATAGAAGATTTACCCGTACCCCGTGAACCTGTAAGTAAAACATCATTAGCAGGTAAACCCTTCAGGAATTGCAGGGTATTTTGAATCACTTTTTCTTTTTGTCTTTCAATACCTTTTAAATCATCCAAATACATCTTTTTGGGCTGTTGAATGGCTTTTAATTGTTTGTCTTGCCATTTATAAGCGGATGCCGAAAAGTCGGTTTCTTGTTTCAGTTCGGGTAAATTTTGCTGTAGTTGTTGGAGTACAGTAGAAAGTGCTTGTAATATATGATCAGGTAAATCAATTGTTGCCATGATTGTTCAGCTTATACGTTTAAAAGTAAAAGGGCGGTTTTACTGAAGAACTGTATATCAATTAGTCATAATTTGCCAATGGAATAGGCATTTTTGCAATGATAATCCGCTGAGTTTTCTGTCAATATTAGGCGTGATACCCTATCATGAAGGGCGAATAAAAATGAAAGGGTTTGAGGGGTAGATATGTTATTTAAAGATTTCACACAAGATATTAATCCACATCAGGCGTATCGCATAAAAAAATTAAAGCGCCAACTTGAAACTGCTGAAACATATGAAGAATGGAAAAGCCTCGCACTGCAAATAGATGAAGAATCAGGTGCTCAGGAATGGAAGTATGATAATTGCTCACCTTATTTTGATGCTGAAATTATTTCTCAACGCTTGAGTCGGTTAAGGCGCTATCGTTTTCAAAAACGTAGCCATGATCTCATGTACATATTACGTGAAGGTTTAAGCTATGATATTGCCAATATTGCAAATCCGATGTTGTTTACCGCCACCTATGTGGGAACAAAAAAAATCATAGAAGATTATGTGGAAGAAGTCAGTGAAAGTCTTGCCTACATTGCTTCAGATGCTTGTTCCTGTTTAGGTTTGGCTGAAAAAATTGAATTTTTTGAGCATTGTAAAAAGGCATACGGTCAACCTGCCATTATGTTTTCAGGTGGTGCGACCTTGGGATTGTTTCATACAGGTGTGTGTAAGGCATTGCTTGAACAGGATTTAATGCCCAAGGTGATCTCTGGTTCAAGTGCGGGTGCAATTATGACGGCAATGTTGGGTACTTCAAAACCGTCAGATATTTCAAGACTTTTAAATGGTGAAAACTTTTTTAGTGAAGCTTTTCATTTTCGTAAATTTAACGACATTATGAAGGGAAACGGTGGTTTTGCCGATGTAATGTACTTAAAGAAATTCTTGATTGAGAATTTGGGTCATGTGACCTTTGAAGAAGCCTTTAAAATCTCCGGGTTGCATATTAATGTGGCTGTTGCCCCTTATGATGCGTCACAAGAAGCCCGGATTATGAATGCCTATACTTCGCCAGATTTACTGGTTTGGAGTGCGGTATTGGCCTCCTGTGCAGTTCCTATTTTATTTCCACCGGTACATTTAACCAGTAAGCGTTATGATGGTAAGTTGACGCCCTATATGGCAAATACGCGTTGGGTGGATGGCAGTGTACGCAGTGATTTCCCTCAAGAGAAAATGGCAAGACTGTATAATTTAAATTACACCATCGCCAGTCAGGTCAATCCTCATATCGTACCGTTTATGCAAAGTGATGCAGAACGCCACCGTCGAGACCTGTTGAGTTGGCCTGAACGGATTATTCGACGTCAAGGGAAGGTGATTGCCAAAGGGATTATGGACTTTAGCCGGGGTCGGGTTGGAAAAATTCCCCCAGTGCGACGATTGCTCGATCATGGTTTTGGTGTGATTGATCAAGGGTATTATGGCGATGTAAATATTGTCGGGGCTTATAGCTTGCGACACTATAGTTATATGTTTCAGAATCCGCGACCATATTTATTCAAATTGTTACAACGTGAGGGGGAACGGGCGACTTGGCCTAAAATATCCTCGATTGAAACGCATGCCCGTGTAGGTAAAACCATTCAGCATTGTTTGGAACTTTTAAATTATCAAGATGATCCCGCACAAAAAGAAGCAGAATTTATTGCAGTTTAATGTTGAAGATATTGATTGCTTTAATTTGATTCAAAAGACCAAGCCTAAAAGTTTAACTTTTGGGCGTGCTTTATATACATTTGAACATCAGCAGCAACACTACTGGTTAAAAACCCAAGCAGGCAATATAAATCAAAGTTATGAAGCTGGGTTTTTAAATGAATTGGCTTTTTATCAGCAATTTGTAGATCCACACCACCCATCTGATTTTTTATTACCCTTTCAAATGATTGCTCACTTAAAAAGTGGAGAAGGGCAACAAGAGTCGGGAAGACCTGCATTGATTTTGAGTCATGCCGAATCACTATTAGGTGATTGTTCTGGTATGTCGCTGAATGAGATTAAAAAGACGCTGTTAAAAGTACTCGATGTGGTTGATCAATTGCATCAATTCGGCTGGATTCATGCTGATTTAAAGCGAGAGCATTTTGTTGAATACCAGCAGCGCGTGTGCTTGATTGATTTTGAACAGGTACAAAAAATCAATTCACCGATAAAATTGTATAGTCTGACCGCAACTCCACGCTATATGGCACCTGAACTTTTTCATGCAGCAGAGAAAAATGTACAAACCGACATTTATGCTGTGGGGATTATTTTTTATGAATGGCTCACTGGGCAGCGTTTAACAGCAGAAAATTATCAAGATTGGGCATATTTACATTGCCAACAGTTAAGTATTGAACTTCCAGAACATTTCACACCTTTAAAAAACCTTTTATCTGGCATGTTGGCTAAGCAAAAAGAGCGAAGATTTACCAATATTTACACTGTAAAACAGTGCTTACTCACTGAAAATGTTCAATAAAAATACAAAAAAATCGTTTTTGTTTTTTATTTAAACAAACAAGTGAATTTTTCATAAAAAGGTCTTGTCATCAGGAATCGATCTCTATAATATACACAGCCATTGGGGATGTGGCGAAATTGGTAGACGCACTGGATTTAGGTTCCAGCGCCGCAAGGTGTGAGAGTTCGAGTCTCTCCGTCCCCACCAATTATTATCAAACTTGTTTGGTAATAAGGCTATAGAGGATTGGTGTAATGGTAGCATGACGGTCTCCAAAACCGTTCGTCAAGGTTCGAGTCCTTGATCCTCTGCCAAGTTTTAAAAAAATCTAACACTATGTTAGTACCCAGATGGGGACGTGGCGAAATTGGTAGACGCACTGGATTTAGGTTCCAGCGCCGCAAGGTGTGAGAGTTCGAGTCTCTCCGTCCCCACCATCATATTAAAGCAAGGTATATACCTTGCTTTTTTATTGCCTGAAAAAAAGTGAATGACGAAATAAAAAAGCCCCAAAGTGGAGCTTTAAAGATTATTTAGAAAAGATGTTGTGAAAAATATATTTTGAATAAGTTATTTTTATCTCGATCCACCAGTGAAATATATTTTAAGCTTTTAAGTGATCTTCAAATTCTTCACCGAGCTGCATAGCCAGGGAGTTACCAGCCAAATCACAGGTAACCAAACCATATTCTTTTTTAAAGCTAAAAGTAAATCCGCGATTGTCGGTTAATGTTTTCACCGAATAGCCTAGTTTTTCTAACCAAATACGAAATGCAATTAAATTTTTTGCCTTAACAACTTTCTTCACGAGTGAACTCCTTGTGTATATGGGTACATTGCAGTATTAAATTAATAATAGGGATGCAGATTTTTTTTTAAAGGGTAGCTTTGTGTGGTTTTTTATAAAATAAATAATTTGTATTTTATATCAGCAATAATTGAATAAATAATAGCTAAAATTGAAGATGAAATTAACCCGTATATTGAAATGAATATTCACATATCTGTCTGATTTTTATTTATTTTAATTGAATTTTTTAGGGTGTTTGGAGATAGAAATATTTATACACAATTTTCAATGTAGCTTAAATGTTTCTATATTTGAGCTGTTTTTGGGGGATTGTTTAGAAATACCGAGCTGAAGCGGGAAATCATTATCATTTTATAAGCGACTAAGGATGAGTCAAAAAAATCGCAATGCTTCCGATATTAAAAAAAGATAAACTGTATTGCACCCATGCAGGATGAATGTTTTGTATTTTGTCTGCTATGCAATGTTTATTAAGATGATGATTAGATTGAAATGACGACAGAAACCATTGAACAAAATGTATTGAATCAAATTCAAAATATGCAGCAACAAGATTTAGTCCCTGTTGCTGTCATGTTAGGACATGAAGATTGGCTGATCTTCGCGGAACAATCAAAAGTGTCTTATACGCCTTTTGGCAGTGCTCGCCGTTATCAACCTGCTTTAGCTGGCTTGCTATTGGTTCGTGTTGATGAAATGAATATGACCCGTGTGGTGACTCAAATTGAGCTGGATGCTTATGCTCAAACGCATCAGATTTTATAAAGCTTCCATATTCGCTCCATATTAAAAATTATCTTTTAACTCTCGTAGGCGTTGGAATTCATCAACGCTTTCAACTCTTAAAAATGGATTGGTATCTAACTCTAACTCAATGGTACTCGGTAGTGTGCATTGACCGAGCATACGTTGTGCTTCGACTTTTTCGAAACGCTGTTGAATCGCCAGATTGTCGGGTTCTGCCTGTAATGCAAATTTTGCATTTGAAAGGGTGTATTCGTGTGTGCAATACACTTTGGTTCGTGCAGGTAAAGCGGCTAAGCGATTAAGCGAATGATACATTTGCTCATATGTGCCTTCAAAGACTCGCCCACAGCCCATCGCAAAAAGCGTGTCGCCGCAAAAAACAACATCTAAAGCATCAATAAAATAGACGATATGTCCCAGTGTATGACCAGGTACAGCAATAATCTCAACATCTAAATCATGGAAAGTAATGTGGGCTTCATGTTGCAGGGGATGGCTAATAAAAGGAACTTTAGTTAATTCTTCACGTGGACCATAAACAGGAATATTGCGATTGAGTAAAAGTGCAGGTACGCCACCGGTATGATCTTTATGCCAATGAGTCAGCCAAATCTGACTCAGCTTCAAATTGTTTTCTATACAGTATGTTTCTACCAAATGCGCTTCGGTGGGATCAATTGCGACCACTTCCTTACTCGGTGTATGTTCTAACAACCAGATATAGTTTTGTAATTGATTTTTGACATCAATCATGTGAATTTGAAAAGTCATGAGATAGGCGATCAATGAGAGAGATATGGATAAGCTATCGTTAAAGTCGATTTTTTTCTAGTGCAAGAGCGAAAATCTATACGGATGATTAATTTTCAACAAAGCCGTGAATATGGGGGATGTCAAAAAGTGATCTATAGAAAATATTTTTAAAATCTTTTTCTCTATTCAAGTTTTTCAATCGCTAAAATGGCGACTAATAAAATGGGATAAATTGATATGAAAATGTATCAGGTGGATGCGTTCACAAATGAGCTGTTTAAGGGCAATCCTGCAGCGGTGATTGTGACCGAGCAATGGCTGGATGAAACATTGATGCAAAATCTTGCCTTGGAAAATAATTTGTCTGAAACGGCATTTGTGAAAATCATGGATGCAGAGAATTATGAAATCCGCTGGTTTACGCCGACCACAGAAGTGGACTTTTGTGGACATGCCACTTTAGCCAGCAGTTTTGTGCTGTTTAAAGATTTTACATCTGCAAAAGTCATTCAATTTCATGTGAAAAATCTGGGCATCTTCGTAGTTAGCCAAGAGGCTGATGGAAAAATCAAAATGAATTTTCCTATTCGTCGTGCGGAGAAAGTTGAAACTTATCCTGAAATTTTAAATCAAGCTTTAACCAAGCCCTTTAAAAATGTCTATCTGAATAGCCAAGCTTATATTGTGGAATATGAAAACCCGCAAGATATTGTTGATGAAACTCCAAATTTGGAATTGCTCAAACATTTGGGGCGAATTCGAACGGCAATTACAGCGCAAGGGACATGTGTGGATTTAGCCTTAACTGCACAAGCTGAGCAATATGACTGTGTTTCGCGTTATTTTGCACCCGCCAATGGTATTGATGAAGATCCGGTAACGGGTTCAATTCATACCGCTATTGCGCCACTTTGGGCTGAAAAGCTGGGTAAAAGTGAAATTCTGGCTTATCAGGCATCAAAACGTGGCGGAGAATTGCATTGTGTTATGCTTGAAAATGAACGTATTGAAATTTCAGGTTATGCAAAGTTGTATATGCAGGCAGAGTTGTATCTATAAAATCTGTAAATAAATTTGCTACAAAGCCGTTGAAATAAACGGCTCTTTTTTCAAAAAACTACTACTAAAAATCAAAAGCATTTCCTAAGATGTCGTGGGTTATAAAAATTCATATTGTTGAATAAAATTGGAATAATTATGTTAATGCGGTTTAAACAACTTACCATCTCTTTATTATTTGTCGGAATTAGTGCAACCGCTTGGTCACAACCTATTTTAGTAAAATCTCAACAAAAGATTGAAGAATATAAATTAGATAATGGTTTGCGTGTGCTACTTGCGCAAAATGACAAAGAAAATAAAGTGTTTATGAATACCGTTTATCTCACGGGTTCATTAAACGATCCACAAGGTAAAGGGGGATTAGCGCATTTATTAGAGCATTTGGCTTTTAAAGGGACACAGAATATTAAAGGCGAAGAGTTTCAGCGCCGTCTGGATCAATACACCTTAATGACCAATGCCAGCACCGATTATTACTCGACTAAATATACCAATATTATTCGTCCAGAACAGAATGCAATAAATGAAATGATTCATCTTGAAGCGGAGCGGATGGATAAACTGGTGTTGCAAGAAAAGTTTGTACCTTCTGAAATTTCAATTGTGAAACGCGAACGTGAAGTTCGGATGGATCAGCCTTTTTCCGTGATGATGGATCAAATGTGGAAGTCGGCTTATGGCAATCGATATCTGGGACGTCTGCCGATTGGCGACTTAAACGAATTACAGTCGATTAAAATGGACGAATTGAATAAATTTTACCGTACCTGGTATGCACCGAATAATGCCGTGATGGTGATTTCAGGTAAATTTGATAAAGCTGAAGTGTTAAAACAGATTGATAAAAACTTCAGTCCGATTGCAGCACGCCAAGTTCCAGCGCAAACTAAAGTTCCAGTACTTGATTCAGCCAAAATTCAGAACAGAAACTTTCTGGTACAAAAGGGCAGTGATCTGGCCAAATTCAATATTTACCTGAATGGCAAGAATGAAAAGATTAAATCTACACTCGCCTTAGCACCGTATTTATATACCATGCAGCCGAGCGGACATCTTTACCAAAGTGTGGTCGAAACAGGGGTAAGTACCGGGGTTCAGTCCACCACGTGGTTAGATCAGGACTTTAATTTGGTTTTCATGGGTGCTGTTTATGCCCCAAATCATGATGCGAAGAAAGTTCAATCTGAATTGGTTTCAGGGGTTGAAAAAAACAAGCCATTTAATGAAACCGAGCTGAATCGGGTAAAAAATCTGATTCAGAATCAGGCAGACAACATTCAGAGTAATGCCGCAGCATTGGGTGGGCGTTTGAGTGATTATTATGTCTCTTATCAAGGGAATTGGTCACAATATTTTACTGATCTGGATAATGTGAAAAAACTGAAGCTCTCTGAGGTCAATCAAACTTTAACCCAGTTTTTAGTCCCCGAACATCGTATTTCCGGGGATATCAAACCGACACCTGAAGATCAGAAAAAAGCACTAGAGCAGAAGCAAGCATCTGAACAGCCTAAGACTTTAGCTCAAAATGAGATTAAAGAAGAACCTTTAAAAGATAGTAGCGTCTATAAAAAAGAGGTTGCCGAATATGTCAAAATCTCAAAACAGTATTTAGTCGATACTGAAAAGAAAATTCAACGCGGAACATTGAAGAATGGCATTAAATACGCGTTGTATCCAACATCGACACGTGATGACAAAACCTATGCCACCATTTCTGTCGATTTTGGTACGGAAAAATCCTTATTTAATAAAGGTGAAGTACTCGATTTGATGGCGTATTTATTATTACGTGGATCAGACCAATATAGCTTGCAAGACATTGCCGATAAATCTATTGAAGCAGGTGGTGGCGCGACTGCAACAGCATCAGCCAATAGTATTACCATTCAAATTGTTGCGAAAAAAGAAAAGTTTGATGATTATTTTAAATTTATGATGCAGGTTTTGAAAAAGCCGAAGTTTGAACAGTCACAATTTGATTTGATTAAATCGCAAACTTTATCTGCATTGGATCGTCCTTATACCGAGCCGGAAACTGTTGCTGCGCTGACCATGACCCGATTACTGGAAACCTATCAACCGGGTGACTTGCGTTACCATTTTGAGCCGGATCTTGCCACGCAACAAATTAAAGCGGCAACAGTTGAGCAGGTGAAGAAGTTGTATCAGGATTTCTTCGTCAGCAACCATGCACAAATCGCGATTACGGGTGATTATCAAGCCAAACCGATGCTCAACTTAGTACAAAAGGAATTTGCGGGTTGGAAAGCACAGTTGCCATATCAACGTCTAAGCTCCGATTATCAAGCGTATCCAGCACAGAAAATTCATGCTTTGTCCGAACAGCGTGAGTTCGGCAGTTATCAATCTATTTTGACTTTCCCTGCGGGTGCAAATCATGCTGATGCTACAGCGTTAATCGCATTCAGCTATATTTTAGGGGATTCACAACTTTCTTCACGTTTAGCGCAAGAATTACGTGAAAAAAATGCACTGGTTTATGGTTTTGGCAGTGATGTTGAACTGGATGATTGGGTTGATTCAGGTGCATTAACCATTGAAGCCAATTATACGGCAGGTAAATCGGCACAAGTTTCACAAGGCGTGCGTAAAGTCTTAAATGACTTGCTGACAAATGGTGTGACCGAGCAAGAACTGGAAGCAGCAAAAGCCAATATTTTGAAAAAACGGGTCACCACTTTGGAAGATGAGCGCAATATTCATCAAATGTTAACGCCACAATTAGAACGTAATCGTGATTTATTGTTCCGTGAGAAACGTGATCAGGCGCTCGCAAAATTGACCAAAGCCGATGTGGATACCGTGATCAAGAAATACATGAAGCTGGATCAACTGGTTGAAGTCATGGCGGATCAGTATGGTAAAAAAGTAAAATAAAATGCTCGAACTTTTCTTAAGTGAAAATTTTAAAATCCTCCATGAGTGGGGGATTTTTTTATTCTTGTTTCAATATACTCAATTACGTTGCCCGATAGCTAAAGCCAATTCCACCGATGATGCCTGCAAGAACTGCCAATTGAGGATGCCATCCGTAGATTAAAAATAAGAATACATAGACACCGAAGCCCATTAAAATAGAGCCAATGGCGATGTCTGTATCAAATGGATGTTTGATGATTTGTTGATAATAGTAGGAAGTAATCCAACCACAACTTAGGATTAAACTAACACACCAAATTTTTTGACTTAAGCTGATATCGGTAATCTCAAACATGATGGGGTGTTCTTTAAAGCCGATAAAACTGCTTCGCATTGTGATGAAAGACTTGTTCTAATGCATTCGGGTCATAGGCTACAACTGCATCGCTAAAGGCATCAATAATATTCACCAATGATGAGCTGACACGATCCATCGGGAAGTTGGAAGCAAACATCACCCGATATGTACCAAAACAGTTGAGTACATGGCTAATCAGTGGCATGGCTAAATCATAAATTTCCTGTTTGCTGGCTAGACGATCCTGCTTATGGAATTGATGACCTAAGACAGGCATCAACAAGCCTGACATCTTGGTATAAACATTTGGACAGGTAGCCAGTTCAGCCATATCTTCTCGCCAGCGAATGAGAATGTTTTCCCGGGCTATTTTTGTCATTCCTGTCAGTGTTCCGACTTGACCAAAAAGCCCTGCAGGTGTTCCAAAATGATCCAGCACAATCGAGGTTTCAGGGAATTGTTTGGCTAAGGCAATCACATCACTGAGTTGAGTTGAATAGACCCAGGCATCAAAAGTTAAATTGGATTGTGCCAAGGCTTCGAAGCCTTTGAGAAACTTTTTATTCAAATATAAATGCGGCTCATCTGCCCAGGCATGAATGTTTTTGTCTTCATGCACTGCTGCCATTTTACGAATGCCTTTAAAACGCGGTGAGGCTTTTTGGTGTAGCTGTAAAATCTTTTTAAAATTACTGTCTCGTGGATCTGCTGTTGCAACAATACCGCCCAGTTTTACCGTCCCTAGGTCAAAGGGCAGAGATTCAATGAATTTTGTTTCACCTATCACACCTTTGCCTTTATTTTTATGCCAGTTGGCTTCTACATGTACCACTTGTTCGACCTGATAATGCCCAATATCTTGCATATAATTTTCAGGTAAATAAGGAGCGGTAATATGATTGGTGAGTCCGACCGTTTCAATGAGATCATCCGATTTCACCAGACGAACGAATTTATCGAGCAAGTAAGGATGCTTGCCCAGTAATTTAACTGCCAAAGCCGCTGCATGGGGCGTGTTATAGGGATCCCATTGGTGAATATGCGCATCAATAATTGCAAAATCCAATTGTCGCATGGGGTTATCCTTAATTCGGCAGCTCTCTGTTATAACCATACTGCAAAGTGGCATGGCTTTGAATGACCTTTTATCCAAAAGTAGCGGCGTAAAAAAAGCCCTTACGGGCTTTTCATTACATGATCAGTGTTTATGATCATCGTCATGCTTGTTGGCATGAAATTCTTCGTTATGACGGAAGCGAAGATAGTTTTCAAACTGTTCGCAGTATTCGTCATAGTTATCATCAAGCATCATCTGGAACTGTTGCATGATGTAAGACATGACTTGGTCTTTGGCATCACGCATTTCATTGCCATCTTTAAAGTTGTTGGCTGCCACCCAGGTATTAAAGCGGGCAGTACCAAACAACATTGCAGCACTGACTTGACCGCGCATTTCAGCTGGTTTGACTTGTGAACCTTTTTCAACACGACAAAAGTCATTTGCTTGTTTGATAAATTCATCAGCACGTTCAAAAAAAGCAGCATTTAACGCTTCTTCTTCGGTTACATCTGTTGCTTCAATCTTTTGAACCATGAACTTTTCCTGCAAAAACGATCTAATGGCATATTATAGGCAAAGCCTTGCAGAAACTAAACCTTTGGATTAATCTAAAAATAGCCTAAGCATAAAAATGGATAATTCAATGCAAGATGCCATTGCGGTACAAAGTCTAAAAAGTGACATTGCCTTATTGCGTCAAAACATTTGGCCACCGGCAAATTTGGCCAATGTGGAAGGCTTGCCGATTTATTATGGCTCGAAGTCAGAAGTCGAAGAATATTACCGGCAATGGACGGGCTTGATTGAAAGGGCGCAAGATTTGTTTCAACCCTTTATGGAAGATGAAACACTCGATGCAGTTCATTTACCCAGTCATTTAAATTTACCGTTGTTTTATTTTCATGTGGATCGAATCCGGATTAATAAAACCCGTGCCAAAGAGTCGAAAACCTTTCGCGGCATTGCTAACCTGATCGACAAGTGCGGACAATTTGAGCCTGAACAAATTCAAGCCATGAGACTCTGGTTAGACAGTGATGATACCGCTGCCTTGGTTGCACACCGTGAATTTGTTGATTTGCGTACCTATGTGTTTCAGCATGGGCAAAGTGAATATACGCGTACACGGTTTTATGTGAATGGCATTGTGTTAAGCACCGAGTCGCATTTTGAATTGGTCGATGCCCGAGATAAGCCTCGCAAACAGCGTAATGACAGTTATAGCGATCCACTGGCGGATAACAATACCTGGAAAATCTTTGGCAAATATCGCTAAGCAAATATGATATCGGAAATTTAAATTTCCAGTGTTACCAGAAAGTATCGGTTTTAGAATAAGTCTCTAAATGTTCTTGAGCTTGTTGCAGAATGTATTTCTTCTCATTCGCAATCCAGCCCAATATAAACCACACTTTTTGTTTGCGTTTAACCAAGTCTTGAAACATGACTTCAGCCACATTTAAATCATTAAATTGCCCCAAGCTTTCTTGAGCAGGTTTTAAATCTTTCAAGTAATTCTTTACCTCTTTGCCCGGATAGAGCGAAGCAATAAATTCGATGCAATAACGTAAGCGTTTGACCCGTTTACGAGTGCGATGCTGGGAGGGAATATCCAGATCCAGAAATTGATCGGCATCTTTGCAAATTTGTTGATGCAATTTCTGAAGTTTTTTTGCGATATCTTTTTTTAATCCAGATTTTTTCTGGTCTTTACTGGGCTGGTGTACAAATTGCAGTAAAACCAAGATTAAGTTGATCGAGTCTAAAGAACGCAAAGACTCCTCAATAGGAATGCTGTTTTCTTCAGGGGCATCCGGAAGTTGTAAAAAAGGCGCACCTGCTTGTTGCAGCTGAGGTAAAAGTCCTTCACTTAAAGCATCGCGGTCTCGGGTTGAACCGAGTTGACGAAACAGGGTGGTGAGTTGTTCTTGCCAATCAGGATCGACATCTGTTGACCAATCGCCGAAAATACGTAAGGCACTTCTTAAACGACGAATTGCGACGCGAGTTTGGTGAACATGCTCGCTATTATACTGTTCAGCTGCAATAGCTGTCGCATTCGGCAAAAGGTGTTGCAAGGCATTATTGACGATCTGTTTTAATGCACTATCTGTTGAATCTTTTTGATTTAGTTGTAATGGCATTGCAAATTGAGTGGGAAAAATCTCTAAATTTTGTGCCAGTAAATCTCCGCGTTGAGCTTTGCTTCTAACATCTAGCCATAAATGATATTGTTTAACCCAGGGCTGAATAAATTTGATTAGGTCTTTGATAGATCCTTGTTTTAGCTCAAATTCAATCTCATAAATTGCTTGTGTTTGATTGTCATGACGGATTTCACCGCGATCTAGACTGACTTCAATTTCGGCACGATTATAATGAACCACATACACCAGACGTTCTACTTCTGTTTCAAATTGCTTGATTAAATTTTTGGCCTGTTTGCCTAATACCTGTTGCAGCAATTTTTTTGCCTGAGAATTGGATTGATAAACCTCAAGATCTAAAGCAGGATGATCTAATTCACCTAAATCATTTTCTAATTCAAAACGTTCTAAATGATGACCGCTCGGAGCTTTTAAAGTTTGTATCCAGTGCGTGTCTTCAAGGCGTTGACGCAATGAGATTTTTTGCTCGGCTAGGTGCCGTTCTGGCGTATCGTAGTATTTTGCATATAAAGAAATCGGGCGAGCGTTCTTGGACAAAAATAATTGATAGATTTGTTTTTGTTGAGACAGCGGGATCTGAAATTTTAATTCTACTTCGAGCATGTCAAAACTCCTGGCGCTTTATCATTTCTGTTGTTATGACACTAATTGTAAGCCAGTTGTATAAAAAGAGCAGTGTGCGCTTGTAAAGAGATAAAGCGTATGCCTGAGATATAATGGAGATCATTAAAATATCGTGCAATACGCTTTGATTTAACTCTTTTATTTATTACTTAATAAATTTACGACTCACTAAAAATTGTTCTGTCGCTTCAAGTAAATTTTGTGCATAAACTTCCTGTTTCGCCGTCAGCCAGCCCAAAACGAACCAGTCACTGGCTTCAAGTTCAGTTTGCTGAATATAATCCGCAGAAGATGCCAAAATTTGATATTCACTTGCAGCGAGTTGTGCATCATTCAAAGCTTTGCTGTATTTCTGCAAATTTTTGACATCATAAATAGAGGTTAGAATAGGGAAGCTAAACTTTAATTCATGAATCTTGGTGGCTAATTTATCCAGGCTCTCAAAGTCAGCAATGTCGGCACTATTTAAACTGTCCTGCAATTTTTTGTATTGATTCTGCAAGGTATTTTGCGCAAACCATCTTAAGTCGTGAGATTGAGTTTTTTCTTCGGTGTCTAAACTAAACATCAACAATTCTAAATAGTGATGTACATTTTGAGTTGAGCGAACCAGGTTAGACAATTTTTCTTTGGCATATAAAATATCTTTGGTTAAGTTTGATGCGGTATTGGGGTTTTGTAAAAATACACCCAAAGTCGTCTGCATATGTTCCAAATGCTGTAAATGATCAAACTGCTGTTTAAATGCCCCCAGTTGCATGGCCCATTTGTCTGAAACAGCCTCATTCCAATCTTTAAATAACGATAGCGTTAAATTCAAATGATCTAGGGCAATTTGCGCTTGTTGAATATGTTCCTTTTCAGAAACCCCAGCTGAAATAGCGGCAATATTAGGCAACAAATGCTGTAACTGTTGGGCAATCAGCAAGCGTAAATTTTTATTGGCTGGATCTTTTTTGCTTAAAATAAATTCGTTGGCAGATTTTGCCGGACTGACTTTTTGAGTCGTCGCCAAAAGATTGCCGATTTCAGCTTTACTGCGGACATCGAGCCAAAGTTGGTATTTTTTAACCCATTCAAAGCTAAAGGCCAAAAGTGATTGTACCGAACCGGACTTTAATTCAAATTCTACTTCATGCACTTCACGCTGCGAAGTTTCAGTCCGTACTTCACCGACATCTAAACTCACTTCAATGTCGGTTTCTTCAAACTGAATCACGCGAAAGGTGCGCTGCATATCCGTCTCAAATTGTAATTTAAGTTGCTCTTGTGAGTCACCCAAAGCACCTTTTAAGATTTGCTGTGCTTCCGCATCTTGCTCATAAATACTTAGATCAAGCTGTGGGGCTTGTTCAAGTTCACCCAGGTCATAATTATGCTCAAAGCGGTGTAAATGGCTTTTTCCCGCAGCTTTTAAGGTTTGAATCCAGCGTGTACCTTCCAGTCGTTGGCGTAGGGCAACACCATGTTGGGAAAGCAGACGCTCTTCAGTGTCATAATATTTTGCTTTAAGTTGAATAATTTCCGATTTTTTAGGATCTAACGCTTTCAGTAAAGCATTACGTCTTGCTTCAGGAATTTGAAATTTTAATTCAACTTCGACCATGATCTTTCATCCTAATTTTTGATGCTATTTCAGCAATGAAACGCGTCATCTTTACGGTACAAATGCGTTATGAAATCTATTCTTTTATAGCGCTGGAATTGTATTCTTGATTTTAAGTCCCCGATTGTAACGAAAATGATTTTTCATGTAAGACTTGACGAAGCAATTCTTAAGTAATTGCTTTTGAAATGAACAAAAAGTAAGAGTAAACTAAGCTTTTATTTGTGCAAAATATACGCTAACGTAAATAAAAATAATCGGGATGATGACAATGAATGGACTTATCAAGCTAAAATTTGAACACAACCCAGAACCAGAATTTCAGCTTCCGATTCAAAACTATCATGAATTTTATCGGTTTTATTTGACCGAGCACCGCAATATCACCAGTCGCCGTTTGCATGTGTTTGGAAGTAGCGTCGGTGTGTATTTCTTTACTCAGGCCATTCGCCAAAGAAAACCCAAATATTTGGCTTATGGTTTATTGTCTGGCTATGCCTGTGCATGGGTAGGACATTTTATGTTTGAGAAAAATAAACCAGCCAGTTTTAAACAACCCCTGTATAGCTTTATTTCGGACTGGCGTATGTTATCTGACGTATTACGTGGAAATCTGAGTTTAAATGATCGTTCACTGGATAAAATTCCAAGTTAATGAATTAGGTATTTTTGTGGATAACAGTTGCTGTATCAAAAACCAAGTTTTACTTTCAGATAAAATAATACAGAATTTTTAATAACTAAGGCTTGCAAAAATAGAGTGTATATTCTATTAATGATTTTGTGCTTATTTAATTCATTTCTCAGATTGAATAAACAAAGTAATCTTAAAGTTTTCCAAGCCTAGAGCGACCTTTCTCTGGGCTTTTTTTATTGATTTATTTAAGTTGAATTTGATCGTGAATTGAAAAAGAGAGTGACTCTCTAATCCTTCGTTCGCTTCCCCAAGCGCGTTTTATAACAAAGAATTAGAAAGTCAGATCGTAGCTCCAAGTTTTATTCTTATATTGTAGTTGTTGTTTATTGTTATTCTGTAGACTAATTAAATCGTTTAATTCACACATGATCTATCACTGAAAATAGGTATTTTTTCACTTAATGGTAAAAAATATGAGAACTGTGACTATTTTCTAATTTTTTTAAAATTTATCAGTAACAATCCATTTGTATTTGCTTGAGATGAGCTGAATCTTGCTCTTGATATGCATATAATAAGACAGTTCTAGTTTTGGCAGCTTTTTTATGCGCGGTTTATATTTAATTACCAATGATGATCCTTTAGAGCTTTTATTGGCGAAGTTGGAAGGTGCAATGGCCAATGGCGGCATTGCGGTCTTGCAATATCGTCGTAAAAAAATCGCCAAAGAGGATCAAATTTACGAAATCGAGTATATGAAAGCCATGTGTGCTGAATACCGTGTGCCTTTTGTCATTAACGATGATCTTGAAATGGCGGTCAAATACGGGGTAGGTGTGCATTTGGGCCAGGATGATGGCTCTATTGTCGATGCTGTTGCGCGTTTGCCTCAAGGTGTGTTGATTGGCCGCAGCTGTAATAACTCACTTGAGCTGGCTGAACAGGCGATTGCAGATGGCGCAAATTATGTGGCATTTGGTGCGATCTATGCCACCGACAGCAAACCTGAAGCAGGTAACATTGGCTTGGAAACCTTAAGAATTGCCAAAGAAAAACTCAATGTACCCCTCTGTGCGATTGGCGGTTTAACCGTTGAAAATTCCAACGAAGTCATTGAATCAGGTGCAGATTATTGCGCAGTGATTAGTGATATATTGGGACTTCCTATGCATGCCATTCCTGAACGTTTAGATGAATGGTCTGCGCTTTTTCAAGCTACAGCATAAAATATTTTTGATAGATTTAATTTTTAGTCGAGTGCCTTCATGAGCTTATCTCCAAAGCAAGAACAATTGTTCAAACAAGCCAGCAAACATATTCCAGGTGGTGTGAATTCACCTGTACGTGCTTTTAATGGGGTGGGTGGTACGCCTGTATTTATTGAAAAAGCCAAAGGTGCGTATTTGTTCGATGTCGATGGTAAACGCTATGTCGATTACGTGGGTTCATGGGGGCCGATGATTTTAGGACATGCACATCCAGCAATTATTAAAGCCGTTCAAGATGCTGCTGTAGATGGTTTAAGCTTTGGTGCGCCAACAGTTCATGAAACCACACTGGCTGATATTATCTGTGAAATTATGCCATCAATTGAGTTGGTTCGTATGACCAACTCAGGTACGGAAGCGACCATGACCGCGATTCGTCTGGCACGTGGTTATACCGGTCGTGACAAGATTGTAAAATTTGAAGGCTGTTACCACGGTCACTCAGACTCGCTTTTAGTTAAGGCAGGTTCAGGTATGTTGACCAGTGGTGAAGGTGAAGCGACTTCTGCGGGTGTGCCTGCAGATTTTGCCAAGCATACGCTTACGCTTCCATACAATGACATTGCGACTTTAAAAGAATGCTTTGCCAAATTTGGTCATGAAATTGCCGGGGTGATTGTTGAACCGGTTGCAGGCAACATGAATTTGGTGAAACCGATTGATGGTTTCCTGCAAGCGATTCGTGATGTATGTGATGAACATGGTTCAGTGTTTATTATTGATGAAGTCATGACAGGTTTTCGTGTCGGTCTTGGCGGTGCGCAAGCACATTATGGCGTAACACCTGATTTAACCACATTGGGTAAAATCATCGGTGCAGGTCTGCCGGTGGGTGCCTTTGGTGGTAAACGTGAAGTGATGGAATGCATCGCGCCATTGGGTAAAGTTTATCAGGCAGGGACATTATCAGGTAATCCGTTGGCGATGCGTGCCGGTATTGAAATGTTCAAACATTTACGTGCCGAAGGTTTTTATGAAAATTTAACCGCACAATTAGAAAAATTGCTTGCCGGTTTGCAAGCGGCTGCGGATGAAGCAGGCATTCCATTCAAGACTCAACAAGTGGGCGGTATGTTTGGTTTGTACTTTACAGATCAAGAAGACATAACCAGTTTTGATTCAATGTTGAAATGTGATGTTGCTGCTTTCCGTAAGTTTTTCCATGGCATGTTAGACCGTGGTGTGAACCTTGCACCATCTGCATTTGAAGCAGGCTTTATCTCAAGTGCACATTCGGATGAAGATATTGCCTATACGATTCAAGCTGCTAAAGAAACCTTTGCAGAAATGAAAGCTTAAGTTTTAAATCCTCCCTAACCCTCCTTTTCAAAGGAGGGAATTTTAAGTTTCTTAATTTTGAAATTTCCCCTCTTTATTAAAGAGGGGTTAGGGGAGATTTGTAATTCAAAATTTATAATTTACTTATAATACTTTGTATAAATTAGGGATATTTACTTATGCAAACTAAACATTATTTAACTTTGACTGATGCAGAGTTTTTATTAAATCACGCACATCAATATGCGATCGAAAATCAGTTTAATGTCAGTATTGCCGTGGTTGATGAAACAGGTACTTTACTTGCGATGAAGCGTCTGGATGGGGCTTCACCGATGACTGCAAATTTATGTTTAGAAAAAGCCAAATGTTCAGCCATGAGTCGCCGTCCATCTAAGTTGTTTGAAGATATTATTAAGGGCGGTCAAATGGGCTTTCTAACGATGGATAGCTTTTCAGGCATGCTTGAAGGTGGTGAGCCGATTATGTATGAAGGGCAGTTGGTGGGTGCGATGGGTGTATCGGGCGTAAAATCGTTTCAGGATGCGGAGATTGCACAGCAGGCGATTGAGAAGTTTTTGGCACAACTTGGCTAATATTTATGATTTGATTTTGTATGGTTTTCCAAGTTTAATTTAATAAAATCCCGGAAAGTTATATGAAAACTACTCATGGAATGTGATAATTCACAAGAGAAACCCAATTGGGTATGATTGGGTTTTAGTTGTAGGGTTAAGTTGATAAATAAAAATAAGTTGTATGAATAATTCGTGTAATGACCATTATGTTAATTTTAGAACAATTAAACAAATAACAGTATTAACTAACTATTTCGATATCTTTTGAGTTTCGTTTTGCAAATTGATCATCCCAAGTAATCCTAACAGTAAACTTACTTGGAAAATCCATACCTCTTGAATATGAAAGTTTTCCTGAATGTCCTGAGACAATATTCATAGGGAAAATTTCATCGATATCCCAAAAACATCCACGATAAGCACTACCAATTAAAATTTCTAAATAGACATTTTCAGCAGTAGCCTTGCCAGTATTAGTTATTATCAACTGATAATTGCCTTTTGCTCCTATTTTGTATGCTCTAATCTCAGCCTTGTTTTGTTCATTAGAGTGCTCTTTTTCTTTAGTAATCAAAAGACTATTAATCTCTACCTGCTGTTCTAAAATTTTCTTGTTAAGCTTTTTAAAAGAGAAAAAGCTATAAATCGAAAATATTATTGATATACCTGCAAAAATTGCCGAAATTCCAGCTATTGTAATTTCCCAATTAATATTCATTAATTACTTATTTCCATCCTTTACCTTTGAATATATTTTTCATTTTTTTAGCTAAATCTTTTGCTATCTGATTAGTATCTATCTTGTCTGCAATATTATTTTGTTCAATTAGTTCATCTTTATGAAGCTTTAAATCACAAGTACCACACGTAACTATTTCATTTTCATCAATAGAAAAAAAGGTACTATCACAATTTGGACAAACTAAAGTAATCTGTTGATCTGGAATATTGAGTTTCATTTTTATAATATCTTGAATTAAATGATAAATTTATAAAACTTATCCTTTAATAACAAGAGGAAAGTAAAAGCGATACGACATTAAATGTCGTGCATAATATTCTATTTAACATAATTGTCGTTATAAAAAACTATTTTAATGTATCACTCTATAATCATTTGTATCACTACATAAAAGATGAACTAGAATATGAGCAAGTAAGTTGTATCTGTTCCTTTATTTCTAAGAGTCTCCCATGCTGTACCCAATGCCCAAGAAAATTCAACTTGCACCCTCCCAAGCCAAATGGCAACTTGCTGCTGCAAATTCAGTATTGGTACTTGTCGGATTGCAAAATTTGCGGATGCAGGCAGCGATTCAAGATACAGACCTGATGGCAAATCTGATCCAGATCAGCAATAAAGCCAAAGCATTAGACATTCCGATTGTTGATTTGTATGGTGATGACTTGATGCAAGGTATGCAGCAACTTGGGGAATATGCATCATCGAATCCACAAATGATATTTGCAGGACAGGTGAGTCCGATGCTCAAGCAGATATTGCCGCATTTACAAAGTGTGACTGAACATATTTGTGTGGTTGATGATGCAATTTTATTGTCGAATCACGATCAGCATATCCAGTGGATAGAAAATATCTCGGCACAAGGTTTGCACCACATGAATAGCTATAGTTTGGCTCGGCTATGGGATTTAAGTGCGCCGTCAAATTATGTGCTTTCAACCAAGGGGATTATGCTTGCCGTTGCAGAGCAGTTGAACATGGATGCACTTGAAATTGATCCTTATGTCGATTTGAAACAATATGGTTTGGATTCTATCGCCATTGTGACTTTGGTGGGTGTTTGGCGCGTGCATGGTGCAAATGTAGGTTATGAAGATGTTGTAGAACATGCTTCTTTGCATGATTTGGTGGGTTTTATATTGCAATCAGCACATTCATAACGCGAGATTGAAATAATTTTTGAGCAAAATCGGAAAATCCGTCGCCAATTGTAGTATTGCGCATTGTAATTCTGCGCCAAGCTTTCTATCATTGCCGGCTTGTTTTCGCGATCAGCCTGGGATTGAACATTGAGTAATTTTCTAACCGAACACCTGATACATTGTGACGAAGATTTTATGGTGATCCATAAACCTGCAGGTGTACTCACCGTTCCCGGTAAAACTGAAGATTTACAAGATTGCGTGATCAACAGATTATTAAAAATAGAACCCAAAACCTTACTGATTCATCGTCTGGATCGTGATACTTCAGGTATCCTGGTGTTTGGTCTGACCAAATGGGGACAAAAAACCATTTCCCGTCAGTTTCAAGAACGCCAAACAGAAAAAACCTATCAGGCAGTTGTTGCCGGACATCTTGAAGGCGAAGGCACGGTTGATGTCCCAGTGATTTACGATCCTGAACATCCGCCTTTACATATTGCCGCTCCAGATCACAACAAGCCTGCACTCACGCATTGGCAAGCCATCGAACATTTTGAAATTCAAGGGCAGACGGTGACGCGTGTCAAACTTACTCCCGTTACAGGTCGTTCACATCAGCTTCGTGTACATATGCAGTATCTTGGTCATCCGATTGTCGGTGATACGTTATATGCAACACCAGAGCAGCAACAGTTGATTCCTCGACTGTGCTTGCATGCTGAACACTTGAGTTTTTACCATCCTCAAACAGAGGAACGTGTGGAGTTTTATTATCCTGTTCCTTTTTAAGGTAAAAACTTTTTAATCGTCATCGATTTTGCGCACTTTTTAGTGGGCTTTATGTCAAAATATATTGCTTAAAGACCTGTTTTCTTGCTCAAATACTAAACAGGTTTTGAGTTTAAAAATAAGTCTCCTCATTTTTAGATAAAGGTGGAAAAATTGCATCAGTTTGCTATTGGTCAGCGTTGGTTATCAGATACAGAAACAGAGCTTGGATTAGGGGTTCTCATTGATGTAGATGAACGATCGGTTAGCATCTTATTCCCGAAGAGTGATGAAACACGTGTTTACGCACGTAACAATGCACCTTTATCGCGTATTGTTTTTAACATTAAAGATGAATTGCAGGATCAGGAAGGCACCAAGTGGCTGGTTGAGTCTTTTGAAGACCGTCATGGCGTAGTGCGTTATAACGTGATCCGTACCCTGGAAGATGGTACTGAAGAACGTAAAGCTTTAAATGAAACCCGTGTTGGTGCACATATTCAGCTTTCAAAACCGCTGGACCGTTTGCTTGCCAGCCAGGTGGATTATAAAGAATGGTATGACCTTCGTATTGAAGCCTTGATGATGCAAGCCAATATGAAATCTAGTCCATTACGCGGCATGGTAGGTGCGCGTGTGGGACTGATTCCACATCAATTGTATATTGCCCATGAAGTTGGTCAGCGTTTTGCGCCGCGTGTTTTACTTGCCGATGAAGTAGGCTTGGGTAAAACCATTGAAGCAGGCTTGATCATTCATCAGCAGCTTAAAACCGGTCGTTCTGAACGTATCCTGATTTTAGTTCCAGATTCACTGCAATATCAGTGGATGATTGAGATGCGCCGCCGTTTTAATCTACAGTTCTCGTTATTTGATTTAACCCGTACTGCATCGATTAAAGAACACGATCCAGATTTAAATCCATTCCTGACTGAGCAATGCATTATTGCCAGTGTGGATTTGATGGTCGATCATGAAGATTTACGTGAACAAGCGTTAGAAGCAGGCTTCGATCTTCTTGTCGTGGATGAAGCACATCACTTGATGTGGAGCGAAGAAGAAGGTGGTAACGACCGTTACGATCTGGTTGAAGAACTTGCTGAAAAAACTCCGGGTGTGTTACTGCTTACAGCAACACCAGAACAACTGGGTGTAGAAAGCCATTTTGCACGTTTACGTTTGCTTGATCCGCAGCGTTTTAGTTCACTCGACCGTTTCTTGGATGAAGAAGAGCAATATCATCACACTGCGAAAATTGCTGAAGTGTTGATGTCAGATCTGCCTTTGGAACCAGCACATTTGGCTGCAATTGAAGGTTTATTGGGGCATAGCATTCAGGATGAGCCAGAACAGCGTTTCCGTGCTATTCATGAATTGTTGGACCGTCATGGTACAGGTCGTATTTTATTCCGTAATACCCGTGAAGCCATTCAAGGTTTCCCGGGTCGTGACTGTCAGCCTGCTGCTTTACCTGCACCAGCAAACTGGTCGAAAGACGGCAAGCTACGTGAACAAATGTGGCCTGAAGAAGCACAGCTTGATGGCGCCTGGATGGAACATGATCCGCGTGTGATGTGGCTGATGGAAATGCTGCGTACCCAGCTGAAACACAAAAAAGTGTTACTGATCGCGCGTAGTGGTCCAGTGGTTGAAGCTTTAGAAAGTGTGCTTCGTTTACATGCAGGCATTCGTACTGCCATGTTCCATGAGGGTATGAGCTTGCTTGAGCGTGACCAAGCTGCGGCTTATTTCGCTGAAGATTCTTACGGTGCACAAATCTTACTCTGTTCTGAAATTGGCTCAGAAGGACGTAACTTCCAGTTTGCCTCTGACTTAATCCTTTTTGACTTGCCAGCAAACCCAGATATTCTAGAACAACGTATTGGTCGTTTGGATCGTATTGGTCAAGAAAACCGTATTCAAATTCATGTGCCTTATTTAGCTGGTACAGCGCAAGAGCGTATGTTCCGTTGGTATAACGAAGGTTTAAATATCTTCAGTAATATTTCACCAACTGCGCAAACCTTGCAAGAAAACTTCATTGCTAAATTAAAAGGCTGTTTATTGTCCGATTTGGGTCAACAGTTTGAAGATTTGCTTGAAGAAGTTAGTGTTCAGCGTGAAGCTTTAGAAGCCGAATTACAGGAAGGTCGTGACCGCTTGCTTGAATACAACTCATGTCGTCCAATCGTGGCGCAAGAAATTGTTCAAGCGCTTGAAGACTATGATGACAACACCACTTTGCCAATGTTTATGAAGCGCTTCATGGCATCGACAAATATCGATTTTGATGAGCAAAGCAATGGTACCGTGATCATCAAGCCAACAGATCAAATGCAAGTGCAAGGTTTGTCTTTGGATGAAGAAGGCATGACTGCGACTTTCTATCGCGATCAGGCACAAGTTCGTGAAGATGCACAGTATTTAACTCTTGAACATCCATTCACTGAAAGTGTGATGGAAATGATTAATACCCAGTCATTTGGTAGTACCAATGTTGCACTGTTAAAATCGAATGCACTTAAACAGGGTTCTTTGTTGTTAGAAGTGTGGTTTAAAGTGGATGTCATTGCACCGAAAGCATTGAACCTGCCTTCAAGTTTGCCTCAACAGTTGATTCGCGTATTGCTCAGTGAAACCGGTCAGGACTTGTCTGCCAAGATTGATCCAAGTATCTTAAAACCGTATTTGCATCATTTAGATAGTAATAGCTGCCGTCAGGTAGTGAAAGCACGCCGTGATGTGATTGAACAACGTTATGCACAGGCACTTGATATTGCTAAAACAGCATTACCTAACTTCAAGCAACAAGCCAAAGAAGTGTATGGTAATAAATGGCAATATGAAATTGATCGTTTAACTTACTTGAAGCAATTTAATCCAAGTATTCGTGAAGATGAAATTGCACGCCTGCAAAAATTTCAATCGGAAGGCATTAGCTTGCTTGATGGTTTATCTGTAACACCAGAAGCGATTCAGGTGTTGGTTGTGGTTAAACCATAATCTTAACACTGATTTAAAAGCACCTTAGGGTGCTTTTTTATTGCTTAAAATTCTCTAAGTCTGATTTGTGTGAACAATGGAAGATATAAAGCCTAGAAGTAATCTCATGTTAAAATGGCGCATAAATTTTATAAATCAAATTAGAATAATGATGGCTAAATCTTTAGTGACCATGGGTTCTTTAACCTCACATGGCGGCATTGTCTCAGAATGCGAAAAAACATTTATCATTAATGGAATTGCAGTGCATTTGCATGGAATGAAACATTACTGCCCTAAATGCCAGGCTGTGGTGTCTGCAATTGCAGCAGATCAATCAAGCGTAGTGCAAGGAAGAGGGATTGTTATTGCCGGAGATAAAACGACGTGTGGCGCAACTTTTTTAGGTAATCAGGCTTTAGTTGTTTCAAAGAAGTAAGCGTGAGCGCGTTAAAAAATATTTTTGATGGAAAGAAAGACTGACTTAGAAGTCAGCTTATCCATGATTTAGTGATTTGAATCAAGCAGGCTTTTCCTTAAGCTATCAGCACATGAATAGGTTTAATCAGGGAAGAGCAGAGCGATATGAAGGATTTATCATTTAAAAAGACTGCGATTCATTTTACCCATGCCAATGGAATTCCTGCGCCAAGTTATCAAAAGTTTTTCACTTGCTTTGAAGATGAATTTGATTTGAGGTCCATTCCGATGATTGGACTGAATCCGCAATATCCCATAACTCATGACTGGCGTTATTTAGTCGATCAAATTATTGATGATATTGAACAGAAATTTCATGGAAGAAAGGTCATAGGTCTGGGGCATTCTTTTGGTTCATTACTCACGCTCATGAGTGCCTATAAGCGTCCTGATTTATTTTCACAATTGGTGATTATGGATCCACCGTTTGTGATTGGTTCGAAGTCCCCCATGTTTGAAATTGCAAAAAAATTAAAACTCAAAGCAATCGATCAATTGACCCCGGCAGGCATCACCCTGAATCGAACCGATCACTGGGAAAATCATGAGCAAGCCTATGCTTCCATGCGGCATAACCCGTTATTTAAACATTTTGATCAAAGCTGTTTTCAGGATTTTTTAGCCTGTGGTTTGCAACCAGATATTCAACGTGGAGGCTTAACTTTGGCAGTGCCCAAAAGTATTGAAGCCGAAATTTTTAGAACGGTGCCTGCATGGTGGTGGCGTACGCCGAGGAAAGCACCGGCTGTGCCTGTGCATTTAATTAGTGCGCAGAATAGTCCATTTTACAAGCAAGGTTTTCCGCAAGGGATGCAAAAGACCTATCAGATTGATTATAGCTTGATGCAAGGCGGGCATATGTTCCCATTGGAACAGCCTGAAAAAACCGCTGAACTGGTTAAATATATTATTGCTCAACAGAAAAGCATTTAAAGATAGAGGAAGGATTCAATATGTCAGGATTGAATCCTTAAATATTTGAGCATTAGCGAATTTTCGCTTCATCCAAATGACGTGCACCTTCTAAAAGCATGCGAATCATAATCATGGTTTGTTCTGCAATTTCTTTGCGTTCAATCATAGGCATATCAATCACTGTCGCACCCATATTAAACACCAATTGGGTAATCGCTTTTGCAACAATGTCAGGATGAAACAATTTACTGTGATTCAGACGTTCTAAGCGAATGAGATCTTCTTGTAGTTCTTGCTGGAAATAATTTAATTGACGCTCTACTGCTAATTTGTATGAAGCAGAACCGGTATAGGCTTCACGAAGCAATAAGCTTAAATTTCCTTCATCGGCATCTAACTGCTCAATAAAAATTTCAACTGAACTTCGAATAATACTGTTTTGTTTGGAGGCCTTTAAGCGCGCTTGGTGCAAAATTTGACGTAATACAATCCCGGCACGATCAATCAGCTCAATCGCAAGTTCATCTATATCTCTGAAATGCCGATAAAAACTGTTGGGCGCAATGCCAGCTTCACGCGCAACTTCACGTAGGCTCAAGGAAGAAATGCTTTTTTGCGGTCCAATTAAGTTCAATGCAGCTTGAAACAGCTCTTCTTTGGTAATGGTTGCTTTTCGTCCTACAGTACGGACGGTTACCGGTTCATGAACAACATTCTGTTTATCAACAGGAGCATCAATATTTTTTTTGATTGAAGACGGGTTCATATTTTTCAAGGGATTAGAGATACGAAAACATTATAACGGTTGCATTGCAACTTGGGAAATGAATAGAAACAATACAAATATATATACAAGTATATATACATGTGTATAATAATTAAAAATCGATCGCGTGGTACTGACTATGCATGTTGTAGAAAAAATGAAAAAATCTCCCCTAAGTTCACTGGCTGAAAGCGTTATTGACCAGTACGCAGCTGATTTCTGGTTGCAAAAAATCAATCCCCTTTGGTCAGTCAATCAGGCCTTGGGTAAAATTGTCCAAAAAGAAAATTCTGCGCAAAATATGATGAGTTTAACCATTCAGGTGAACCGTCATTTTAAAATGGGGCAAGCAGGGCAGCACCATCCGGTTTTTGTGGAAGTCAACGGTGTTCGCTATGAGCGTAGCTATAGTCTGACGCAGCTTGATACTCAACATGTCTTATTAACAGTTAAAAAAGTTGATCAGGGCAAAGTCAGCTCCTGGCTGGTTGAACATGCTCAAGTTGGCGATATTCTTGAATTTGGTCAGCCTTATGGGGACATGCTGTTACCAGAGCAGGCTCAACCGATGATATTGCTTGCGGCGGGTAGTGGTATTACCCCAATGCTAAGTTTACTCAAAGCACTCTCTAAAACAGATCGCATGACTCAAGCACCAATCCAGCTGTTGTATTGGGTTAAGCAATATGCTGATGTTGCTTTTAAAGCACGTTTTGAACAACTGGCTGAACAATATCCGAATTTTTCTTTTCAGGTTTTTTATACTCAGGAAGAAGATGCGGGCAAACGCTTAAACCAGGACCATTTGGCTTTGGTGAATAATATTGAAAATAGTCTGGTGTATGCTTGCGGTCCATCCGGATTTGTTGCACAGGCGGAACAGCTGTTTGCAAATGCACAGAGTTTCAAAAGTGAAGCTTTCAGTATGACCCCGGTTGAAAATTCGGATATTGGCTTTGTTAACATAACCTTATTGAAATCCAATAAAGTACTGGTCATCCCTAAAGGTCAGTCTATTCTGAGCAGTCTGGAACAACAAAATATTAAACCTACTCATGGTTGTCGCATGGGCATTTGTCATAAATGTGTGTGTAATAAAGTTGAAGGTTCAACTAAAGATCTAGTGAATGGTAGTCAAAACTCCGAACCTGGTAATTTATTAAAAATCTGTGTCAATTCAGCACAGTCTGACCTTGTCATTGATTTATAAGTGAGATAAATATCATGAATATGCCTGTTAAAATAGAATATTTTAAAAATCCGAAAAATGGTGAGCTCACACAATCTCAATTAGATGATTTGGCTCGTGAACTGGATGCGATTAAACAAGAAGTGCTTGATGATATCGGCGAAAAGGATGCGGAATATATCCGCCGAGTTTATTCAACCATCCGTTATGCTTCCATTGCCGGACGTGCCTGTTTATTTGCAGGCTGGTTCCCGCCAGCATGGGTATTAGGTACCGGTTTACTGGGCTTTGCCAAAATCATGGAAAATATGGAGCTGGGGCATAATGTCATGCATGGTCAATATGACTGGATGAATGATCCTAAATTCTATGGTCCAACGTTTGAGTGGGATATTGTCGGGACAGCAGATAACTGGCGCCAAACCCATAACTATAAGCACCATACCTATACCAATATTAAAGGGATGGATGATGATATCGGTTATGGTTTACTTCGTCTGTTTCCTGAGCAGCGCTGGAAGCCGGGTTATTTATTGCAGCCAATTTATAGCATTCCATTTTGCCTGCTGTTCCAGTGGGGCGTAGCCATCCAGAATCTTGAAATTGGTAAGGTTTGGAAAGGACGTAAATCTAAGGAACAGGCCAAGAAAGAATGGCAACCCATGCAGAAAAAAATTGGCAAGCAATTGTTTAAAGATTATGTATTCTTCCCGTTGATTGCCGGTCCAGCAGCTTTACCTGTATTTACAGGTAACCTGGTGGCGAATGGTATCCGTAACATCTGGACATTCAGTATTATTTTCTGTGGTCATTTTACTAAAGATGTGGAAGTGTTCCCGAAATCGGTACTGGAAAATGAAAGTCGCGGTCATTGGTATATGCGCCAGATTCGTGGCTCATCAAACTTGACAGGTTCAGAAGCATTCCATATTTTGACAGGTCACTTAAGTCATCAAATCGAGCATCACTTATATCCGGATATTCCGGCGCGCCGTTATCGTAAAATGGCGCCTAAAGTTCAGGCAGTTTGTGAAAAATATGGTTTAAATTACAATAACGCCAGCTTGGTTAAACAGTATGGCAGTGTGCTTAAACGTATCGTTAAATATGCTTTTCCATTCAAGAAGTAAATAAAATTTAAATAGATGGGAAGATCATTTAAGTTGTGAAAGCGATTTGAACTGCGATAAGACGCGATTTTCTCATCTAGCCAAATTCTTAACTAAAAGTGACTTTGAAAGAGCCACTTTTTATATTTGAGGAATAGGTCAAACATTTAACTCATACAGTAGACTGTTTCAAAAAAATACTTTTTTTAATTTATTGTAAAAATTTGTTTAATTTTTTTCAAAAAAAACATGAAATTTCTTATTTTGAGCATTTTTGCTATTGTTAATATTTGAAAATTAAAGTTAATAAAAAAAAATTTCTTATGCACATCTTGTTATAAAAATACTTGCAAACTATTTAGTTAAAGAATTTATATATTTTTTATACATTTTTTTTATCCTTTTGAAAAATAAAATAAAATTATTGATTTAACATATTTTATGAGAGCTAAATATAAGTAATTATTTAATATTAAATGTAGTTTAAAATAATAATCATTATTGATAGTGTTAATAAAATTTTGTTTGTAAAACAAAAAATGAGCATTTCTACAAATTAAACCTTAATTGTTTTATGGTATTTTTACAGATAGTTACAGACTGTAAGAGATTAATAAAATGTATATAAATAGAAAGAATACTCATCAATCTACGCAGGTCGGTTTCACACTTATCGAATTAATGGTCACTGTTGCAATTATTGCGATTTTAGCAGCGATAGCACTCCCAAGTTATACGAAATATATTGTGGCAAGTCATCGTACAGAAGCGCAAGCTGCAATGCTTAGTGTGGCACAATATTTAGAAAGTAAATATAATGCGAGTTTTAGTTATCCAGCGGAAGCGAATATTCCTGCAAGTCTAAAGAATCCTAGTAATGTGTCCACCTATTATACGATTTCAGTCAGTATTGCGAATGCCTCGCAGACTTATACCATTACAGCAACTCCAACCAGTGCACAAAATGATACATTGTGCGGCACGCTTACGCTAACAGAAGCTGGTGTGAAAACCCCCTCAACTTCAGGGTGCTGGAAATGAAACGACAAAGCGCATTTACCCTGATTGAATTGATCGTTACGATTGCGATTTTGGCGATCATCGCCACTTTGGCAGCACCAAATTTAAGTCAGATGCTCCACAATACTAAAGTTAATACAAGTAGTGGAGATATTTTGAGTTTTCTACAACAATCGCGAACAGAAGCGATTCGACTTGGTAAAACAGTGACTGTATGTGGGAGTTCTGACGGTTCAAGTTGTCTATCAGCAAACAAAACAAATTGGTCAACTGGTCTGATCGCTACGCATTCTGGTTCAACTACTCCTATTCAAAAATTGACTTTTGATAGTTCTCAACTTTCTGTTACTGGTCCTGAAATAATAACCTTTAACACCTTCGGATCAACAACTGCTGAATATGAAATAACAGTCACTATTCCAGATGCAAATACCTATTCTGTGTGTGTAGAAGTCATTGGTAGAGCGTTTAAAAGTAAATCGGGGTGCTAACTTATGCAAAAAATGAACTTACAACAAGGTTTTGCACTTTTGGAAGCATTAATTGCGATGTTTATTACCGCTGGTGTGCTATTGGGGCTTGGGGTGTTACACATAAAATCTGTGCAGCAGAGCGCGCTTACAACACAGCGCACGATCGCGACCATTCAAGCCAATGATCTGATTGACAGGATGTGGGCGAGTGTTTGTTCTTTAGATGACAGTACTACAGGACAACCTGCCTCAGGAAAAGTTGGTAATATTAAAACGCAATGGGAAAATCGTTGGAAAGTGACGGGGAATACAAGTGACTTTATTGGTGGGTTGACTACCGAGCAAATTGCTTTACATAACCGTATGAATGGCTGGTCTGGAAATCTTGAAATAGATGATGCAACCAAACGACGTTATAAAATAACGATTGAATGGGAAAATAAAAAAGCGAAATGGTATGAAGCTAACCCAGCAGATAAAGAAAGCTTTATCTATTATTTTTCAGTACCAAAATGTGAAGTTTAATTGGGGGAACATCGTATGAAAAGAAAAATAGCAAGTCAGCGATACTCTCAAGCGGGAGTTTCTCTGATTGAACTTATGGTGGGTTTGACGGTCGGTTTGATTATTACCGCAGGTGCATTCACAGTTTTATTTTCCAATCAGAAACTTATTCTTGAAAAAGATGTGATGGACCGTTCACAAGAAAATTTTCGCTTTGCTTCGACAACGATTACGCGATTAGTAAGACAAGCCACTTCATTTGGATTTCCTGCAAATAATAATGAGTTGGTTGTATATTTTGATAGTTCACAAAGGGATTGTTTAGGTGAGACAAATCATTCCTCTGTAAATACATTTAAGCTAAATACAGACAATGAACTTATTTGTGAACTTGTTTTGAATGATGGAACACCACAAACCGTTACGTTAGCAAAAAATGTCTCGGGATTAAAATTTGCTTATGGGATTCAAAATGGAACAGCTTATCAACCTTATTTTGCTAATGGTACAGCCAATACCGCTGTTAGTGATGTGTGGGGAACTGTAACGAGTGTACTATCTCAAATAAGTGTTTTTAGTGGTAGTGACAAGCAGCCTACTACTGATTTTATTTCGACTTCACATTATTTAGCAATGACAAAATTGGCTTCGACAGGGGGTACGAGTCTTGTCAATCCACCAAGTACTAATCCTCCCGTAGTCACGGATCCTGTAGAAAAAGATCCTGTAGAAAAAGATCCTGTAGAAAAAGATCCTGTAGAAAAAGATCCTGTAGAAAAAGATCCTGTAGAAAAAGATCCAGAACAGCCTCAAACACAATGTTTAAACACAATGTTGGATAACATTAATTTGAGTTTCTCTAATACTAGTAATAATGGTACATGGGGGATCGTCTTGGGTAAAAGCAGCAAGACTGATCCATTTAAAGCCAAAAAAGATAAGAGCATGACTGTGACTGTAAAAGCAGGTACTGATATTACAGGTTGGACAATAAGTCGAGATGGTGGTGCTGCCGCTGATCTAACATATACATCTATCCCTTACATACTTCCAAAATCTAGTGGTGTAGGAATGAACCTTACTATCCATTGTGATGCGAGTAAAACAAGTGTAACGAATGATGTAGATATTAGCAGTACAATTTATTTTATTAGTGAGTAAGTTTGGGGACATGATATAATGAAAAAACAACAAGGTTCGGTCCTTATTATTACCGTGGTAGTGTTATTTGCAGCGACCATGATAAGTCTCTACGCTATGCGTGGCACGATCATCCAAGACAAAATGACTGCAAATATAAACAATAAAGTCATTACGACAAATACTGCCGAAGATGGTGCGACACAATTTTTAAATTGGTTTGGTGGCCGTTTTAAAACAGGTGGGTCTGGATGGCCATCCTCAGAACAATCAACAGTATGGCAAGGTAAGATTACAGATAATTTGATGCCCTATACCAATCCTGAAAATGGAGTGGATGCAGACAATGTTCAAAATGGTCGATATTATTGGATAAATCCAAAGTCTACTATTGCTGGTTGTTCAACAGTAGAAACTAATCCATGTTGGGATAATGATAATCACCAAGTTACGGTACAAATTACTGGGAACTTAATCAAAGGCACTGGAAAGGATATTAAAGTCTTAGGTGAAAGTATTTATCAAGTAAAACTTGCTGCACCAAATGCTTTAAGGTTACCTGATTTACCTGCTGCGTTAACACTCGCAGGAAACGTGGCCTCTGGGAAATATGAGGCAAATAGTAATAACTTTGCGATTGATGGAAAAAATAAACTTGCAATAGCAACCATGAACTCTGATTCTAATGCTTCCGTAATAGAAGCAATTAAAGCTACTAATTCTGGTAATGGTAATGGTAATGGTAATGGTAATGGTGGCGGTAAAAATAAGGAATCAGATTATACTGGAGGAAGTGAATGCCCGAGTTCAGGAGCATGCGTTAAAAATGCGAATTTAGGACTTTGGGGGGATGCAAATGAAGTTATGAAATTGGTGAAATCGATCGTTCCTTCCTATCCTACCCCCCCATCTACTCCCATACCAAATGTTACTTATATTCAGGGGGATGTAAGTAAAATACCTGCTTGTACCGGTATAATAATTATTAAAGGTGATGTTACTGACGGTAAAACTGATTGTGGTGAAATTCGAGGAATTGTCCTCATATTAGGTGGTTTATATCATATACAGGGGGGAGGAAATACTGTTATTAATGGTGCGCTGTACGTAGCAAATATTGAAGCTGATGGTGCAGGATATAAATTTGGTGATACCCAATTTACAGTAAACGGAGGTGGTAACATGGAAATTAAGTACAATAGTGAATTGATGAATACTGGTACTGGTACTGGTACTGGACTAGGCTATACCTCTGGAATCTCTGTCCTATCTTGGAATGAAGTTAATCCCGAAAATATAGAATAATAAAAAAAGCCTGCATTTGCAGGCTTTTTATACTTTATATGATCTTAAGTTTATGTTGTGAAGTATCTTCAGAGAACTGCATCATGGCTTCTGTATCAGGTTCCACTGCGATAATATGCAGTGTATGTCAGTTAATCTATCAACTATTTTTGAAACGAGATGTTGAAATAAATCGTGGTTGCTTTCCGGTTCTTGCATTGTTAAGCGCGACTGTAAAATAAAATACTTTTAAACCCACAATAAATTGTGGGTTTTTTTTATGAAGCTTAAATAAAACTAAGCCAATTTTTTATGATTTAAAATGTTTGGCAGATCATCGGCTCCACCAACCATGTAGCCATGATCAGCAAGCGAGAGCATCTCTTGATCTTCATGACTATTACCATAGGCATAAATTACAGCATAATCAGTTAAATGATATTTTTCTAAAATTCTTTGTCTTTTCTGTTCCGAACTGCAATCAGGTGTGATGTATTGTCCCGTATAGACATCATTGACTTGTTCAGTATGGGTACAAATTAAATCAATATTTAATAACTCACAGACAGGCTTGAGATAGACATCGACCGATGCCGAAACCAATACAACATCATCGCCTAAGGCTTGATGTTGTTTAAGCTGCTTAAGCAAAGGCTGATTTAATTGATTTATTAAATTTGCTGCATATTCCTGTGCCATTTGTTGCAGTTCTAAGGCATTGGCATTACTAAACATGGCACGAAACAATTTGGAACGCATGGCTGGTGCAGAATAGACATTCAAATAATAAGCTTGAATCCAGGGCAGAATTTTTATGCCTTGTTTGACAATATGACGTTTAGATAAGGCGTAAAAGATAAACCCTGTAAAACTGTCCTTTTTACACAGGGTTCCATCAAAATCAAAGAGCGCTAAATTTTTATTCTTTTTGCCCGTTGCATACATGATTGATATCTTCCGTTTACGCGTGTTGCAAACCAGTTGGTATTATAATCACGACTCAGTTTAGGACCAGAAATGACTACTTCAGGCATGATAGCATAAATTGGATCTTTGCCTGTTTTCTCTTGGTAGAGCTTGGTTACAGCACGATAAGTTGCTGTATCTTCGAAATCTTTCTCTTTTTCTTTTTTTAGGTCAGAACGGATTTGTCGTGGTGTAACCAGAATATTGTTGGCTGCAAATACACTGATCAGTTCGCGTTCGGACTGACTGGCTGCTGAACGGACTGAGCCATCTTTCGTGTAAAGTAACAAATCACCATCCAGGTCAAGCTCTGTTGCCGTCAAGTCATTGAGCATGCTTTGAAAAGCTGCGTTGCGACTTGAATACATGCCAGAGTTATAATCCGCAAAACGATAAATCGCTTTATCATAATCGGCAGGGTACATCATCAAGCGGTGGATACCGTAATACAAGCCACCATATTGACTATATAAATCAGTACGTAATTCGGCCATGTTACCACCTTGACGTTTATGTTCTTTGGCATAGCCAATATGAACCTGCATGGAACCTAAAGTGGTAATCGGATTTAATTTTTCGCCCATGTCTTGACCGACCAGTTTGGCCGCACCAGTTAAGGCACTGACATGATAATGTTTTGACATATAGTCAAAAATTTCACGATAGAGTTCATCTAATTCACGCTCGGTTTTCACGCGACGCATTTGACTTAAATAATTATTTTCAGGGGTGGGCTGATTTTTCAGAACCTGCTCAAAATAACCGGCCATGGTTCCGCCCAGAGTATCGCCCAATTTATCTTTAAATTTTTCATCCAGCCGATCTTGAACTTCTTTCACCGCTTTTTCACCTAAACCGGGAACTTGCGGGTCAGCAACGAAGTTGGATTCCTGATCTACCACAGCCACAATACTGCAAATATTTTCTTTGGTTTGAGGAATACCGAGCTGATCGGTAATGTCGTAAATGTCTTTGGCCCAAGAACTACGTTCATTAACACGGGGTGGAATAAGACGCTTGACTTGATCTTCTTTTAAGGTGGGTTCATTGTTTTTTGACCACCATGAGTTATCGCCACAGGCCATCAGGCTCAAAGACAAAGCCAGAATACTCAAAGATTTAAACCGAGATGAAGTAAAAAGAGTTTTTTTCATAATGATGAAAACATGTTCCAAAAGGATGAGCCCATACAGCAGATGCAGTATACTATGCCGGTCGAAAAAGTGATGAATTTATATGTATATTGGTCCATATCAACTGTCAAATAATTTAATTGTTGCTCCCATGGCAGGTGTTACGGATCGTCCTTTCCGGACGTTGTGTAAATATTTTGGTGCAGGCCATGCCGTCAGTGAAATGATGACTTCGGACCAGACCTTACGCATGAGCAAGAAAAGTCTGTACCGTGCCAATTTTGACGGCGAACTGGCGCCTATCTCTGCGCAGATTGCCGGTTCTGAACCATGCGAGCTGGCAGAAGCGGCACGCTATCAGGTGGCGAATGGTGCACAAATTGTTGATATCAATATGGGATGCCCGGCCAAAAAAGTCTGTAATAAATTAGCAGGTTCTGCATTATTAAAAGATGAAGATCTCGTGGCACGAATTTTAGATACGGTGGTTGCGGCAGTAGATGTTCCTGTGACTTTAAAAACCCGTTTAGGATATCTAAATGGGCATGAAAATATCCTGCGGGTTGCCAAGCGTGCTGAAGAAGCCGGGATTGCTGCATTGGCACTGCATGGCCGTACCCGTGAAGATATGTACTTGAATACAGCACGTTATTCTTTGATTAAAGAAGTCAAACAAATGCTGAATATTCCCGTGATTGCTAATGGGGATATCGACAGTCCTGAAAAGGCTAAATATGTGCTCGATTATACGGGGGCGGATGCAGTGATGATTGGACGTGCAGCACAAGGTCGTCCCTGGATTTTTCGTGAAATCTCTCATTATTTAGCCACAGGCCAGCATTTAGCTGCACCGAATATTCAAGAAGTGAAAGATGTATTGTTAGGACATTTGTCTGAGTTGTATGATTTCTATGGCGAATACTCAGGTTGCCGTATTTCTCGTAAACATATTGCCTGGTATACCAAAGGTTTACGTTCAAGCAATGAATTCCGCCAAAATATGTATAAGGTTGAAAGCACGGCCGAGCAGTTTAATGTCGTAGAAGATTATTTTAACCAGCTTCTTGCTCAAGGTGAAATTATGAGTGACGTACAGGTGGAGCAGGTGAATTTGCTCGAAACCAGATAATTTTTATTGCTCCATTTTAAATAGATTACTGCTCTTTATTGCAAAGAATTTCAGCAAAAAAAGAGTAGTAACTTTTTCTTTATCAAAACTTTTTTTCGTAATTTGTATAAAACAATATTCAAAGAATTACATTCTACAACATCTCATCACCCATTCAGGACACTTATAAGACATAGCTTATTCAGAAGTGCTTTATGCTGAATTTTTCTACAGCTTAAATAAGCTGCTTGTCTAAACATTTTGTATATAGATAGGATAGAAGGAGAAAGCGAATGGTCAATATAAATCGTCCTATGACGGAAGCTGATCTTACTCATCCAAATAAACGTCCAGAAGAACCAAGAACAGATGTGCACGCTGATCCTATTAACGATAAGGGAAGTAATCGGGTTCCTGACATGAATGAAGCAAATGATCACCCTGTGGGTACAAGTATTGGTACAGTGGGTGGTGTAGCAGCTGGTGCTGCCCTTGGATCTGCAGTTGGTCCTGCAGGTGCGGTAGTTGGCGGTATTGTCGGGGGCATTGTTGGTGGAATTGAGGGTAATGACATCGTAGAAACAGCGAACCCGGAAGAGGAAGATGCCTATTGGCTCGAACAGCACCGTGATAGACCTTATTTCCATGAAAGCCTGAATACCTATGGGGCTTAGATTATGAGCGCGATTACCGGAGTGCTTATCAGGTCGGATATGGCAGCCGATTTCAATACTACAGTAATGTCGAGTTTGAGCATGTTGAGCCGGACTTAAGAAGCAAATGGGAAACTACCAAGGATCAGTCCCGTCTCAGCTGGGAAGAAGCCAAATATGCAGCTAAAGATGCATGGCTTCGTGCTCCATGCTAGATGAATGTTGAACAAAAAACCTCTCAACTGAGAGGTTTTTTATCGAATATATACGCCAGTAAATTAGGCTTGACTAATTTCCAAAACCAGCTGATTAATTAAATCCGCAGCTTCCATCTCCCGAATTTGGGCGACATTGGTTCCCGCCCAAAATGCTCCAAAACCATGGTCACCTTGTGCAGCGGCTGCGGCATGCAGTTGTTTACCCAAGTCATAGCAATAGGGGTAAGTGGCAACTGGAGGACGTTCAGGTCGATCGATTTGGGTATGCCAGTGGTTAATTAGACCGCGAGCAGGTCGTCCCGAAATGCTTGCAGTCATTTGGGTAATCGGTTTGCTAAACAGGGCTTGTCGATAGGCCGTGTTGACATTGGAACTTTTGCACTGTACGAAAGCGGTGCCCAATTGAACAGCTTCGGCACCTAACTGGATTAGGAGCTGAGCCTGGGTGCCATTCATGATTCCGCCCGCAGCTACAACAGGCTTGCTACAGTACTGTTTTAACAATTGTACCAGATCAGAAGTTTTGACTGAGCTGTCAAATGTTTCATTAAAAATGCCACGGTGCCCACCGGCTTCAATGCCTTGCGCAATAATGATATCAATCCCAGCCGCTTCAATCTGCAGTGCTTCAGCCAGATTAGTCGCTGAAACCATCGTCAGGATACCGGCCTGTTTTAAGGCCTGAATTTGATGAGGATGCGGAATGCCGAAGTGAAAACTTACTGCCTGAGGTCGAGTTTCTAAAACCAGATTTAAATAGTCATCGTTATCGAGAAAGCTGGGATAGATACATTTTAATTCTGTCGGCGGAGTTGCATGATACTTCTGAAATTGAGGGGATAAATATTTAATCCACTGATCTGCTATATTTTTGTCGAGCGAGGCGCTTTGATGACAGAAGAAATTGACCTGAAATGGTTTATGCGTAAGTGCTTGCGTTTCTAAAATTTGTTGACGTGCTGCCGCAACTGTACTGGCACCCAAACCCAATGAACCCAAACCGCCTTGATTGGAAACCTCAGCTGCCAGTTGGGGAGTAGAAACACCTGCCATCGGTGCAAGGAAAATAGGATGTTTAATTTCAAGTTGTTCTAATAAAGTCATATTTGGCTCCTATGCATCTCATCACTTTGCCCAAGCCCTATAAATTAAGCAAATAATATTCGTTATTTTTTTATGAAATAAAAAGTTTTTTACACCTAAAAATAAATGAAAATGCAGTGATAAATAAAGCGTCAAACCATGTCGCATAAAAGACCGCTGCCCATGTAGTTTGAGTTGAAAATTTTATAATACAGATTTATCTTTTTAGCGCTGTTTATCCATGTCTGATCGTATCCGTGAAAAACTGCAAATTTTAGCCGATGCTGCCAAATATGATGTCTCCTGTTCCTCAAGTGGCAGTAACCGAAAAAACAAAGACAAAGGGCTAGGGAATACCGGCTCCGGTATTTGTCATAGCTATACCGAAGATGGTCGCTGTGTATCTTTGCTTAAAATTCTGTTTTCCAATGTGTGTATTTATGATTGTGCTTACTGCGTGTCACGTCGCTCCAATGATGTAAAACGGGCAGCTTTTACCGTTCAGGAAGTAGTAGATTTAACCATGAACTTCTATCGCCGGAATTATATTGAAGGTTTGTTTTTAAGTTTAGGGATTTTTAAATCGGCAGATTACACCATGGAGCGGATGCTGCAAGTGGTGAAAAAATTACGTCTGGAAGAAAATTTTAACGGTTATATTCATTTAAAAACCATTCCTGGAGCATCGCAGGAAATCATTACTGAAGCGGGGCTGTATGTTGACCGGATGAGTATTAATTTAGAAATGCCGACTGAGGCAGGCTTGCAGAAATTCGCCCCCGAGAAAACCCATGCCGAAGTTCAAAAAGACTTGGGTATTGTGCGTGACCGTTTAATCCAGTTTAAAGATGAACGTAAGCTGATTCGCTCAGTTCCTAAATTTGTTCCGGCAGGGCAAACCACGCAAATGGTGGTGGGAGCATATAGCGAAAGTGATCAGGATATTATTTTGATGGCAGACCGGCATTACAAAGAGTTTAAACTGAAACGGGTGTATTACTCGGGTTATATTCCAATTAATGAACAGGAAAAAGCCTTGCCTGCGATTGGTTCAGCACCCCCCTTATTAAGAGAAAATAGGCTTTATCAAAGTGACTGGTTGATGCGTTTTTATGGTTTTGAGGCGACAGAACTGGTCGATGAAAAACACCCGAATTTGGAGCTGGATGTTGATCCCAAGCTGGGATGGGCATTAAGGCATCCTGAACAATTTCCAGTGGATCTGAACCGGGCGGATTACCGCATGATTTTACGTGTTCCGGGTATTGGTGTGCGCTCAGCGAAAAAAATTGTCCAGGCGCGTTGCTTTGGCAAAATTTATATCGATCAACTGAAGCGTATGGGCGTTGCATATAACCGTGCGCAGCATTTTATCCGCTGTGCCGATACGCCAAAATTTATTAAGGAGCAGTTGCCAGGCCAGATTCGAAGTCAGATTTTTCAGTCGGGACAGTCCAAATATGTGCAGCAGTTATCGCCACAATTGGGTTTTGGTTTTTAATGGCAACTTACTGTTTTGATAGCAGCATGACTGGTCTGTTGAGCTGCGTGTTTCGTGCCTTTCAATTTAAAGAGTTTCGGGTGCAGGTGACGAGCAATCCACATGCGCAAAAGGGTTTGTTTGATGATTTTATACAGGTCGCATCGAATGAAGAGCATGCACAGCGGGTCTGGCGGGGATTGAAGAAAAAAACATCGGGCCAGAGTCAGCGTAATTTTTACTATACTTTTCTATCTGAAAATCAAACTGCTTATCAACATCTGTTTAACTATTGCCTCTATGTTTTTCAAACTCGCTACAAGGTCGATGAAAACTATGGGCATGCTGATGTGCTGGCTTTATCGCAATGGGCAAAGCAGGTTGGTCGTGAAAAGCATCGTATGGAAGCCTTTGTACGCTTCAAGAAATGTCAGGACGGTCTGTTTTTAAGTCTGGTTCGGCCTGATTTTAATGTATTGCCGCTGATTGAACGGCATTTTAGGGCACGTTATCAAGATCAACGCTGGCTGATTTATGACGAAAAGCGTAAATATGGCATTTATTATGATTTGCAACAGCTGCATCAAATTGAAATGGATGCTCATCAGGTCGATGCCACATTCGCGAGTGGTTATAGTCAGGCGTTTACTGTAGAACTGGATGAACAGGAATTACTGTATGACCAGCTGTGGAAAGATTATTTCCGCAGTGTCAATATTCAGGTTCGGCAAAATATGAAACTGCATATTCAGTATGTGCCGAAGCGTTACTGGCGTTATATGAATGAAAAATCAATATAGCTGCATATTTCAGGCATACTATTGCAAGATTTAGTGATGAGGACAATTTATAATGAAGCCGTTCGTTTTGGCGACTTTAATTTTAAGCGTAGTACTTTCAGCATGTTCATCTTCCGAACAGCAAAAAATCCAGATTGATCCTCAAAAATATAAGGTGCAGGATGCAGCCAGATTGCAGCAGCGCTTTGAAAGCTTAAATCAACAATTATCTAAAGATTATCAGGCTTTTAAAAAAAGCAACAATATTGCCTTTTCAGACCAGTCGCTACTTGATGTGAATCAATTACAGACTTTAAATCTGCATGCCGTGAGCAGCACTTCCTTAAAACCGGTCAAACAGGCATATTGTCAAATGATGAATGGCTATTTTGCCGAAATGTATCAGTTGGGTCATCAAAATCTGAATATCATTGGACAGGTGAAATTCCCCCATGCGCAGGGTGAAAACTTAAGCAAAAAATTTGCGGATGCAGACCAGTTTTATGATTTTATTTTAAACCATTATACCTCATACCGTCAGGCTCAAGAGATTATGGGTTTTGGCTGTAATTTAAAAGCGGCGCTGCATTAATTAAAAATAGGATAAACAAAAAAGCCCATTCAGTGATGGGCTTTTTATAGGCTGAAATTCGGATTTAACAACCAGTTAATTTTCCAGGTTGTGGTCGTTTGTCCGGGAAGAAAACTGGACGAAGTTTGATGCCAATACTGTTACCCAGTAAGGCAAAGATCAACCATAACCAGCCATGCAAACTCCTTGAAGCAATCCTGCTGAAGTAAGCACCAGATATACAGTCATATGTGAGACGAACACCGTATCCGAGCAGTAATTCTCCAACTAGCGCAGCAATAAAGTATGTAGATATACACTACTGATAGCCATACCCATAATTAAGCTGGTCACGGAAATAATTCCGTCATTTGCTCCTAATACTACAGTACGTAATAATCTACCTGTTCTTTGAACATAATATTTTTCATGAAGATATGAATATGGTATGTGAACATGCTTTGAATCATTATTTCTTGCAACTATCATCGAAGTAATGTGCATAAAAAAGTCAGATTTTTCAATAAAAAAGCTCCTTTTTAAAGGAGCTTTTTTATTTCAACCATTCACATTATTGTTGAGCTTTTTCTCGAACATTTGAAGCACCTTCTTCCACAGCACCGGCAGTTTTTGCAGTAGCTTCTTTCGCTGCATTTTTAATATCTTTTGCTGCGGCTTCAGTTTTAGCAGCAGCTTCATCACCTGCTGCCTCAATTTTAGAGGTAGCTTCATTAGCAGCAGCTTGAGTTTTCGCTTCAGCTTCCTTTGTGGCATCAGAAATATCATGACCTGCTTGATTGGCTGCATTTTCAAGATGTTCGCCAGTAGTTGCACCTGTTTCTGGTGCTTCTTGTTTATTACAACCCACCAGGGCAACGCTAGCAGCAAGACCTAAAGCAATAAGCAATTTATTCATTTTCATTTCCTTTTAATTGTGGCACCCACCTAAATAGGGGTATTTTGAATATAGCTAAAAAAATGCACAAATTATGAGCTAAAATTGTTAATTAAATGTAATTATTTTTTATGAAAAAATGAGGGAAAAAAAAGGCTTATACCACATTGTGATATAAGCCAGATCAAACTATTTATGCTGAATATAGATTACTGTCCCGAACGGATAATGTAATCAAAGGCAGATAGCGATGCCTTGGCACCTTCACCTGTAGCAATGATGATTTGCTTGTACGGTACGGTAGTACAGTCACCGGCAGCAAACACACCCTTCACGTTGGTTTCGTTGCGCTCGTTAATCACGATCTCGCCACGATTGGTCAGTTCAACAGCGGTTTCTTTCAGGAAATCGGTGTTTGGCAACAAACCGATCTGTACAAAAATTCCCGCCAGTTCAATCGTATGTTCCTCATCCGTTGCACGGTCCTTGTATTTCAGTGCAGTGACCTGTGAACCGTCACCGACTACTTCAGTCGACAGCGCATTCTTGATCACGGTGGTATTTGGCAAGCTGTTGAGCTTGTCTTGTAAGACCTGATCGGCACGCAGTTTGGTGTCAAATTCCACCAAAGTTACATGCTCGACAATCCCGGCTAGGTCAATCGCCGCTTCCACACCCGAGTTACCTCCACCAATCACCGCAACGCGTTTGCCCTTGAACAGTGGACCATCACAGTGCGGACAGTATGCTACACCACGGGTTTTGTATTCCTGCTCACCCGGAACGTTCATCTCTCTCCAGCGTGCACCAGTCGATAGAATGATGGTTTTCGATTCTAACTTCGCGCCATTTTCCAAAGTGACTTCAACTAGGCCATTCGCCGTTTCATCTGCACCTTTAATGTTAGCAACACGTTGCAGGTTCATGATGTCCACACCATACTCACGTACATGCGCTTCCATTTCGGCGGCAAATTTCGGACCCTGGGTTTTCTGTACGGAAGTGAAGTTTTCAATGTCCATGGTATCCATGACCTGACCGCCCATGCGCTCCGCCACGATTCCGGTTTTAATGCCTTTACGCGCCGCATAAATCGCTGCGGTGTTGCCGGCAGGGCCGCCACCAATCACCAGTACATCAAACGCGTCTTTGGCATTTAACTTGGCGGCGTCTTTGGCTGCAGAATTGCTGTCCAGTTTGGCAATGATCTCTTCCAGGGTCATACGGCCCTGACCGATGTGGGCGTTGTCCTGGAACACCATTGGTACCGCCATGATCTTGCGCTGTTCCACTTCATCCTGGAAGAAAGCACCGTCAATCATGGTGGCCGTGGTGCCCGGGTTATAGATCGCAATTAAGTTTAGGGCTTGAACCACATCAGGACAATTATGGCAGCTTAACGATACAAAGACATCGAAGTCCGCTTTAAGGTCAAGACCTTTAATGCTTGCAAGCACTTCATCTGACACTTTTGGGGCATAACCTGACACTTGTAACAAGGCCAGAATCAGGGAAGTAAATTCATGTCCCATCGGCAAGCCGGCAAAGAAGACACGCGGTTCTTCACCTTGTTTTGCCACCCCAAAGCTTGGGGCACGTTTATTTGTACCGTCGAAGCGTGCAGTGACTAAATCAGATAAGGCTGCAACTTCAGTCACCAGTTCTTTAATCTTGTCAGATTTATCTGAACCATCTAGAGTTGCGACCAGTTCAATCGGGCTTTCCAGACGTTCCAAGAGTGTTTTAAGTTGTGCTGAAGTATTTTGGTCTAACATGGCTAACGTCTCCAAGGGAGTAAATGCTGATTTAATAAAGCTATAGTAGGCTAAATATTTAAATAGGTAAAACATTTCATTTTTATAAAAACAATCGGTTTAATAGATTGATGGGTTTTTTACAAAAATACTGTCTTAAGTAAATGCTGATTTAGTGTGAATATTCAAGTATTAAGTTGAAATTAGAGCATTTTTAATAAATTGCTGCATATTTCTGGGTAATTTTGATTATGATGACCCTATGTTTTAACAAGGTTATAAAAATGCAATTCAAAGTCGGGATTTATCAACACTATAAAGGCAAGTTATATCAGGTCTTTCATGTTGCTACGCATAGTGAAACAGCTGAGAAACTGGTGGTATATCAATGTTTGTATGGCGATTATTCAATGTGGGTACGTCCCCTGGAAATGTTTCAGGAAATGGTCACACTCGATAATGGTACAGTTGTTCCACGATTTAAATTAATTCAAGCAACTTCATGAACTAGATTAACGACATCAATAAACGCTAGACTCAACAGAATAACAAGACAGGAATAGCTGTGATGAGCATGAGTGAAATATTCCAGAAGCGAATGCAGGAGTTGCATCAAAGTTTTATTAAATTTGATGCCTTACAAAAAGACCGTATTCAACGTTATCGAAATATAGAACCGGATTCTGCATTATTTTTAGCCATGCAAGTGCGCATCCAACAATCTAAAAATATTTTGGAGATTGGCACTTCAACAGGTTATTCGACTTTATGGCTGGCGAATGCAGCACAGACTTCACAAGGTCATGTCACTACTTTGGAAATTGATCCGGCACGTACCCAGCAAGCTCAGCAATATGCCAATGAACTACAATTGAGTGAAGTGATTGATTTTTGGGTAGGGGATGCACAAAGTTTTCTTGAAAAGGCCGAACAGCAATATGACTTTATTTTGTTAGATGCTGAACGGGATGCCTATATGGATTACTGGCAGTATTTGCCGCATATGCTGCATCCTAAAAATGGCGTCATATTTGTCGACAATGTCATATCACATGCAGCAGAAGTTCAGCAATTTATTGCACTGGTGAAAAGTGATGAACGTTTTATGAGTATGACTTTATCGATTGGCTCAGGTCTGTTGATGCTTTGCTATAAATAAATTTGTATGAATAAAAATATCTGTGAATCAGGGCAGAGCCCTGATCATTCAAGCCATGGAAATGCGAGTAAAATGTAAGTCATATTCTAAATATTTATGTACAAAAGCAGCCTTGTCATGACATCGGAGCATGTTGTTATAAATAAATTCCGGAACTGGATGGTACAGTTCTGCTGAACCATTGTTATAAAAAATTTTAAGATAACGTGATGAAGAACTGTAAGTATAGGAAGTTACAGTAAGTATTGATCCCATAAGCACTCCTTTTTTATATTATGTTTCACAGATTTTGTCTGTCATTTGACGTGAAGCTATAGAGGTTATGCGCTGTAGAGCAGCCTTGTAAAACATTCGTCACAAACCTGTATAAGACTTACATTACAATAAAAAGTGACAAAATATAATAGAAATAAATATATTAAATTGATGAATTATAGATAGATATATTTTGTATTGAAGAATAGGGCTGTACGCTATTCAGCTTTTTATTGTTGAAGTAAAAAATATAAATTCTGTTATGTTGACAATTATAGGAAATACTAAAGATATTTGAAAACAGTGTTTTATTCAAAATGTATAAAACCACGCAAAAGAGCGTGGTTTTTTACATCAGTTCAATCTAAATAGAGATTAGATTTTACCTACTAGGTCGATTGAAGGAGCTAGAGTAGCGTCGCCTTCTTTCCATTTAGCTGGGCAAACTTCACCTGGGTGAGCATGAACGTATTGAGCTGCTTTAACTTTACGAAGAAGTTCTTGAGCATCACGGCCAACACCACCAGCGTTGATTTCAACGATTTGGATTTTGCCTTCTGGATCGATAACGAAAGTACCACGGTCAGCAAGACCGGCAGCTTCGATTAATACGTCGAAGTTTTTAGCAAGTGTCCAGTTCGCATCACCCACCATTACGTATTCGATTTTTTTGATTTCTTCAGAAGAATCGTGCCAAGCTTTGTGAGTGAAGTGAGTGTCAGTAGAAACTGAATAGATTTCAACGCCTAATTTTTTGAATTCAGCGTAGTTGTCTGCAAGGTCACCCAATTCAGTTGGGCAAACAAAAGTGAAGTCAGCTGGATAGAAGAATACTACAGACCATTTGCCTTTAAGATCAGCTTCAGTTACTTCGATAAATTGACCATTTTGGAATGCAGTTGCTTTAAATGGTTTAACTTCTGTATTAATTAAGCTCATCATTGTCTCCATGATTGAGGTTTGTAATTGATTTCCAAAAGGATAGCGAATTTTTTCTTATTGCTGAAACAGTATTTTTACATTATTGAAATCGGAAAAACCGAATTAACTAATATAAAGTCTACAATTCCACCAAATCTGATTCTTTCATCTATTCAGCTACATAAAAAAGATGACTGAATGACAAAATATCAGTTTTTCAGCTTGCCTAAGAAGATGAAGGTTCAGGGACTAAAATTCAAGGGTAAATTTTTTTTAAATTAAATTTCTTTTTGAAGCTCGAATCATTTTTAGGCTGAATAATGGTGATAACAAGAAGTATGTGAACATTATTAAAGAATATAAACAGCCGATTTAGCTTTACTAGTAATCTATTTTCCATGCTTTTGAATATTCTTTACCTCAAACGCCATGAATAAATATTTGCCTGTCTTTCTCTCTGCGACGTTACAGCGTAAAATATTCAGTTCAATTTTTTGTTTTGGGATAAATTATCTGTGTTAAGTCATTTAAATGTAGATCAATGGGTCATGGCACGTGACCGTCATCGTTTAAATCGACTACGCAAAGGTAAAGATGCGAACGAAAAACAGTATCAGGAATTATTAGAAAAATCGAATTACAAAGTGCGTGAGCGCTTGTCCCGTGTCCCGAACATTAAACTCAATCAAGACCTACCTGTTACCCAATATAAAGACAAGCTGATTGAAGCGATTCAACAGCATCAAGTGATTATTGTGGCCGGTGAAACCGGTTCGGGTAAAACTACCCAGTTACCGCAAATTGCCATGCTGGCCGGACGTGGTTTAACCGGCATGATTGGTCATACCCAACCGCGTCGACTGGCTGCACGTAGCGTATCGCAGCGTATTGCTGAAGAAGTCGGTGAAAAGCTGGGTGAGTCCATCGGTTTTAAAATTCGTTTTAATGAACAAGGTTCGCAAGATTCTATTGTCCGTTTAATGACGGATGGTATTTTGCTGGCTGAATTGGCAAATGACCGGTACTTAACTAAATACGATACGATTATTATTGATGAAGCGCATGAACGTTCACTCAATATTGACTTTATCATGGGCTATCTCAAACAGCTTTTGCCCAAGCGTCGTGATTTAAAAGTCATCATTACTTCAGCCACTTTAGATGTAAACCGTTTTAGCAGTTACTTTTTTGATGCCCCAGTTTTTGAAGTTGAAGGACGCAGTTTCCCGGTAGAACTTCGTTATCGTCCGATTTCAGAAATGACCATTGGTGGCAGTGATGACGATGAATTTGATGACTTTGAAGAAAACCTGCCGCGTGCAGTGGTTCAGGCGGTCAATGAGTGTTTTCAGGATGCTCAGGAAAAAGGTCATCCCGAACATGCCGACATTCTGATTTTTGCCAGTACCGAACAAGAAATTCGCGAATTGCAAGAAACCCTGCAAAAGCATGGTCCACGGCATACCGAAATTTTACCTTTATATGCACGCTTGGCTTTAGTGGAACAGCAAAAGATTTTTAATCCGGGTGGCAGTGGGCGACGCATTATCATTGCTACCAACGTGGCTGAAACTGCCTTAACTGTGCCAAATATCCGCTATGTAATTGACAGCGGTTTTGCCCGTATTTCACGTTACAGTTACCGTTCACGGGTACAGCGTTTGCCAATTGAAGCCGTGTCGCAAGCGGCAGCCAATCAGCGTAAAGGACGTTGTGGCCGTATTGCACCGGGTGTTTGTATTCGATTGTATTCTGAAGAAGATTTCCAGAGTCGTCCTGAATTTACCGAACCAGAAATCAAGCGTACCAATTTAGCCTCTGTAATTTTGCAGATGCAAAGCCTGAATCTGGGCGAATTGGAAAGTTTCGACTTTATTGAACCGCCAGATCATCGTTTGGTGAATGATGGTCGCAAGCTGCTGATTGAACTTGGGGCGATGAATGAGAAAAGAGAAAATCCTCCTCTTGCAGAGAAAAACTCCTCATCCTTTAATAAAGCAGGACTTCAAAGCAGTGGATTAACTAAAATTGGTCAGCAAATGGCGAAGATGCCGATTGACCCACGTTTGGCTCGCATGATTTTGGGTGGCGCGCATTTTGGTGTGCTCAATGAAGTGCTGATTATTGTGGCTGCGCTTGCAGTACAAGACCCGCGTGAACGTCCGGCAGATAAACAAACCCAAGCCGACCAGAAACATGCTTTATTCAAAGAAGCAGATTCTGACTTTCTGTTCTACATCAAGTTATGGGAAACCTTGCAAAATAATCGTGCGTCGATGAATGAAAACAAACGTCGAAACTTTGCACGGCAGCACTTTTTAAGCTGGTTACGTTTGCGTGAATGGAAAAAAACCCATGAACAGTTGACGGAATTGGCGCAAGGTTTAAAGCTGTCTTTTAATGATAAAAAAGCCAGTTATGAAAACCTGCACCGCGCTTTACTGACCGGTTTGCTTTCGTTTATTGCCAACAAGACCGATGAGCGTAATGTGTTTATGGCAGTACGCCAACAAAAAGCACGGATTTTCCCGGCTTCGACTTTGCATAAGACCAATACGCCGTGGGTGATGGCTTTTGAGATGGTGGAAACCTCTCAGGTGTATTTACGTACGCTAGCTAAAATTGAACCTGAATGGATTCTGCTTGCAGCGCGTGATTTGCTGAAACATCACTATTTTGAGCCACATTGGTCGAAGAAAGCCGGCATCGTCAATTGTTATGACCAGATTTCATTGTTTGGTTTAATTATTGAACCGAAACGTTTGATGGATTATGAAAAAGTTGATCAGCCTGCGGCACATGAAATCTTCCTGCGTGACGCTTTAACCACAGGTCATTTGGGCATTACACCGCCGTTCTTAAAGCATAATTTGCTCAAGCTTGAAGAAGTGGAGCGGGTAGAAGATAAGCTGCGTCGCCGTGATTTGGTGGTCGATGAAGAAACCATTTATCAGTTCTATGCATCAAAAGTTCCTGAAGAAGTGGCGAGTCGTCGAACATTTGAAGACTGGCGTGCCACAGTTGAACCGCAAAATCCGCGTTATTTATTCGTCGATGATGATGCATTGTGGATGAATGACCGTCCTACGACACAGCAATTCCCAGACTATCTACACAATGGTTCATTACGTTTGGCAGCGAGCTACCGTTTTGACCCAAGTCATGATGAAGATGGTGCAACGGTTAAAATTCCGGTGCAAGCATTGCCGCAGGTCGATGAAAATGTCTGGTCATGGGGCATACCCGGCTGGCGTCAGGATTTGATTGAAGCCTTATTGAAATCCTTGCCTAAAGACAAACGTCGTAATCTGGTTCCGATTCCGGATACTGCACGTAAGTTGATTTCCCGGATCGATGCAGTCAATTTACGCGAACATATCTTTGCTTTCTTGGCTTTCCAGTTACGTGGTGAACAAATCACTGCAAAAGATTTTTCTTTTGAACGTGTAGAGCAGTATTTGTTGCCGTTCATTAAAGTGATTGATGAGAAAGGTCGTGTGCTTGAACAAGGCCGTGATTTGGCGGAACTGAAAGCCCGTTGCCGTACCGAAACGCATAGTCCGGTGAAGCAGCTCAAGGGTGAGTTTAAAACTTTCCCTGACAATTTTACATTTGAAGCCTCGCAAAAAGTGACAGGGGTAATTGTTAAGCAATATCAAGCCTTGGTACCGACCAAAGCATTTGCAGATCTGGATGCCAAAGATGAATCGGGTGTAGTGATTCAAACCTTTAATGATCAGGCTGAAGCCATAAAACAGCATCGTGAAGGGGTGATTCGACTGGTTTATATGCAGTTGGGTGATCTGGTTCGACAACTGAAAAAACAGATTTCAAAACCGCTGGCTTTGGCTTATTCACCGCTGGGTGACAAAGCTAAACTGGAGCAGATGTTAGTTTATGCCACACTGCGGATGACAATAAAGGAGCTTCCTGTCAATGCTGAAGAGTTTCAAAACTTGATATTAAATGTAAAAAAATCTTTCCTAACGCATGGGCAAGTGGCATTATCTGTACTCGGTGATATTTATATCCAATGGCAGGATATTCGTCGGAAATTATTGGTTTTAGACGACTCCCTGTTTGGAAAAAATATCGATGACATTGAAGATCAGCTTGATCTGATGAATCTTTCCGACTTTGTGTATGTGAAATCTTCGGACATCTGGCAGGAATTCCCGCGTTATTTAAAGGCATTGGTGCTGCGTCTGGAACGCTTGCCAAATAACCTGCAAAGGGATAATTCTGCTATTGATCAAGTTGACCCATGGATGGAAAAAGTATTTAAGTTTAAAAATGACGCTCGTCTGAAAGAACTGTACTTCATGATTGAGGAATTTCGCATTTCTTTGTTTTCACAGCCAATGAAAACAAAGATGCCAGTTTCTCCAACCAGATTGCAAAAAGTATGGAATCAATTGGGCATCAGTTAACATAGCGCGAAATTAGCAGGAGTTTTACATGGGCATTCGTATTACCGGTACTGGCCTTTATCATCCAGAAGAAGCCATTAGCAATGAAGAATTAGTGGCAAGTTTAAATGCTTATGTGGAACAGTTTAACCACGACAATGCTGATAAAATCGCTGCTGGTGAAATTGAAGCGCTTCGCGGTTCAGATGCAGAATTCATTGAAAAGGCATCCGGTGTTAAAAGTCGTTACGTTGCTGAAAAATCAGGTGTGCTCGATCCTAAACGTCTTTATCCACGTTTACGTGAACGCAGCAATGATGAACTTTCCATTCAAGCGGAATGGGGTGTTACAGCGGCCAAACAGGCGATGGAAAATGCCGGTGTGACTGCAGCAGATATTGATGTGGTCATTCTGTCATGTTCGAACATCCAGCGTGCTTATCCAGCAGTTTCAATCGAAATTCAAACCGCTTTGGGCATTCAAGGTTATGCCTATGACATGAACGTTGCCTGTTCTGCTGCAACCTTTGGTTTAAAGCAAGCGGCTGATGCGATTAAATGTGGTGCACGCCGTGTATTGTTGGTAAATGTTGAAATTACTTCGGGTCATACCGATTTCCGTTCACGTGACTGTCACTTTATTTTCGGTGATGTTGCAACAGCATCAATTATTGAAGATACCACCACTAAAACCGGTTTTGACATTGTAGATACGCATTTATTTACTCAATTCTCAAACAACATTCGCAACAACTTCGGTTACTTGAACCGTAGTGAAGATGCGGTTGTAGATGACAAACTGTTCCGTCAAGACGGTCGTAAAGTCTTTAAAGAAGTTTGTCCGCTGGTTGCGAAAATCATTACCAAGCAACTTGAGAAAAATGAAATTGCACCGACGGATGTAAAACGTTTCTGGTTGCACCAAGCCAACGCCAGCATGAATGACCTGATCTTGAAATATGTAGTCGGTAAAGATGCTGACCGCGCGCTTGTGCCAATTATTTTGGATGAGTTTGCCAATACGTCTTCTGCAGGTGTGATCATTGCTTTACACCGTACAGCACATGAAGTGAATGATGGCGAGTACGGTGTACTTTGCTCATTCGGTGCAGGTTATTCAGTCGGTTCGATTCTTGTACAAAAACACGTTGTTGCATAAGGAACAATGCATTGCAGGTTGAGCATGATGCAAAATGGATTAAACGTTTAAGTACGTTATCCAAACTGTATTTCACGCCAACCTTTTTAGGTGCGGAATATATTGATGCATCCAAACCTGCAATGTATGTAGGTAATCATACTCTGTATGGTGTGCTCGACTCACCAATGCTCATTGATTACCTCTATAACCAACATAAAGTGGCTGTGGTCAGTATTGCTGATCATGGCCATTTTTATTTACCGTTTTGGCGGACTGTGTTTAAAAAATTCGGTGCGGTCGATGGCGAGAAAGAATATATCCGTGCCGCTATGCAGCAAGGTTATTCAATCCTGGTCTTTCCGGGTGGCGGTCGAGAAGTCTTAAAAAGAAAAGGCGAGGCTTATCGGTTGATTTGGAAGGAGCGTTACGGTTTTTTAAAACTGGCGCAGGAATTTAACTACGACATCGTTCCATTTGCAGCTTTGGGTGGTGATGAAGTCTTTGAACTCGGTTTTGATGCAAACCTGATTATTGAAAGTAAATGGTTTCAAAAACTGCTCAAGGTTCCACAACTGGATAAATTACTCCGGCATGGTGACGTGATTCCATCCTTGCCTAAAAATATTATCCCGAAACGTGTGCCCTTTTATTTTCAGTTTATGCCACGACAAAATTTAATGCATATTGAAAATGCGGAACAATTAAAAGATTTCCGTGATCAGATTCAGCAACAAATTTATGCAGGATTAGAACATTTAAAACAACAACGTGAAGTTAAGAAAGTTTGAGTAGCCTTGGGTAATATTTTATTTCTAGAGTTTTTATAATGGATGATCAAATAATTAAGCCTGGATAACTTGCAGGGCAGGTTTGATTAAATTTTCAAGTCAGCATACAGTAGCTTCAGTATATGATTAAATTCATCTTGGGATGGATGTTTAATTTGAGGCGAGTATGGAACAGGATCGTTTAGTACCGCAGTATCAATGGGTTGCGAAACAGTTACTCAGAATTTCTAAAAATCTAAATGAAATTTTTCAAGATCAGCTGAATGTTGCCGGTGATCTGAATGCACAAAATATGTTTCGTATTGATCAAGAGCGGCATGTTGTACAAATAGCCAATGGTTTATTTCAACTCGAATTTCATGCACCAGAATCAGATATGAAAAGCATATTGCAGTGTGATTTTCATTATTTGGGGCAAAAAGCAGAATCAGTTGAAGAATTTATTCTGCATGACCTGTATTTTTTAACCGGTGATTTAAAGCCGCAACATTCGCTTTTTCTGCGTCAAAAAGCCCAACAATTACGACAGTTATTACTCGAGCAGATTTATGTCTGGGTCAATGGAGCTGAACGGATCAGTACGTATTTAAAATGTCTGTGCATAGATGAAGCTGAAATTATTGATCAGCTGATGATGAATGCAGAGCTTTATCACTCGAAGATTCTGAGCGATTATGTACTGAATAAAACGGCATTACCTGAAGCTGTTGTTCAAATGTTGCAAAAGATTTGTTCTATTCAAGTGCTGTGTGGTGATGAGTTTTTACCCCTGCAACCCTTGATGGAATGTCTGGATGAATTCTGTTTTAGCGCCTCGCAGTTTTTACCTGCTGCCATGTATCGCATTATGGCATTGTCATTTGAAGAGCGTTTTAATTTAAATGAGTTAATGGAGCATCAAGATGATATCCAGTTGCTATATCGTCATGCACAAGAAAAAACACAATTATTAGGCTTTGTCCGGTTAATGCGACGCGAACTTTGGCAACGTGATGATTTATTGTCAAAGCATAATTTTCTTCATGCGACTTCTACGGTTTGGCAGAAGAAAGTCGCAAAACTGCCAGTATTTGATTATCCACGTGCGGTGAACTGGTTATTTAAACAATCCAGTGAAGTGCTGGATTGGCTCAGTCTCCATATTCAACACAGTAGTGTCAGAGTGGCTGTGACGGCTTTAAGTTTTGTGGATACCAGTCGGGTTCACCCGCAGGTGATTTTAGCCAGCTTGCAGTATTTTCAGCATTCTTCAGCGCGCATGTTCATTCATAGTTGTCACTATTTTGCAATGCAAGAAGCTTGGTTTGATCATGAGAATAATCATAGTGTGGTGTTAAAGGGGCAACTGCAAGCTCTGGATGATCATCGGATCGCGATTAGTCCTTCTATTTTGTATTTAGATGAATGGATGGAGCTCATGCGGAATGTCGCGAAAGGGAATGAGCAAATCGTTAAGAAAATTTATTTAGGTTTAAGTCGGGTGATGCAGGCTTATATGTTGCATCTGCAGAAAATAACCCAGGCATTACCTGAAGAGCTCATGTTTTATATCCGTCCGGAAACCCATCAGAACCGTGATTTTTATACGGTATTACAGCGTTATAAAATACCGCTGGATGAATTTAGGCAAACCTTTTATTTACGTGATCGGCATACCCGAGTGTCGGTCTTTGATTCCTATGTACGCGATTATTTGGTCGATTATTTTACTCACAATAAAATGGTTCTGAAAAGTACCACCTGGATGGGGCTGTTTCATCAAGCGATTGATTGGCATGATCAAATCCAGAAACAGGAAATTATTGCGCAGTTAAAGAAAAATTATGCTGAAACTGTATGGCAACCGCTGATGGTTGAGAAAAAGATTCAGTTTGCAGGCTGGAGTTTTGAAGAGCTGGCAGATTTAGAGCGAATTATCGAGGAATCCAAACGATGTCATCATTGCCTAGCAGTAAGCTATGCACAACGTATTATTGATGGGGAATATGTGGCTTTTCATATGGCATCGCTAACAGGTACACACCATATGACTTTAGGCTGTAATCTGCTAGATGGGCAGTTGGTCTATGAGCAGTTGGAATATCCACATAATCAAAAAGCTGAATATCTTTTTGTGAATATCGCGCTGCAATTTATCTCCTGGTTAAATTTACGGTTAATCGCGTTTAAGTGACAGTTGCTGTCGTTAAACTTTTTTCTGTGCTTAACTTTTAGGGAAAAAATCGGTAGGCTATAGCCGTTAATTTACGGTTATAGGTCTTATGAAACAAGAAACTGCACTCAAGCTTTTAAAAGCGGGCGAAAATGTCTTTTTAACAGGTTCGGCTGGTGCAGGGAAAACCTATACGCTCAATCAGTACATCAATTATTTGAAAGCCCGTAAAGTACCGGTTGCGATTACCGCTTCGACTGGTATTGCTGCAACGCATATGAATGGCATGACTATTCATACCTGGGCGGGAATTGGCATCAAGGATTTTTTATCCGATGCTGACCTGAAAAATATGAAAGAGCGCAAATACTTAAAAGAGCATTTAGAAAATGCCCAAGTGCTGATTATTGATGAAATTTCAATGTTACATGCCAAGCAGCTGAATCTGGTGAATCAGGTTTTAAAATATTTTAAAGAAAGCGACGAAGCCTTTGGTGGCATTCAAGTGATTGTCGCAGGTGACTTCTTCCAGTTACCGCCAGTCGGTAAAAATGACGAACGCAATCGCGATAAATTCTGCTTTATGTCCGATGCATGGGTCGAAGCGAAATTCCGGGTCTGTTATTTGACTGAGCAACATCGTCAAGGTAACGATTATTTAAATGACATTTTAAATGCCATTCGTAGTCAAAGTATTACCGCTGAACATTTACAGGCTTTAGAACAAACCCGCAAGCAGGATATTGGAGAAACCTTTACCCGTTTGTATACCCACAATATGGATGTGGATGCGATCAACTTTAAGCATCTGAATGCCATTGAAGCAGATGAGCGACAGTTTGAAGCGGTATGTGATGGTAATGACAAACTGATTGAAACTTTAAAATCTTCGGTTCGTGCGCCTGAAAATCTCACCTTAAAGAAAAATGCCAAAGTGATGTTTGTGAAGAACAACTTTGATATGGGTTATATCAACGGCAGTTTAGGTGAAGTCATTGGCTTTGAAGAAGACGATGATCATGGCATTTTACCTAAAGTGAAGCTCACCGATGGCACAGTGCTGGTTGTGGCACCTGAAACCTGGTCGGTGGATAACGATGCCGGTAAAACCATTGCCAGTTTTCAGCAAATTCCACTACGTCTGGCCTGGGCGATTACCATACATAAATCTCAAGGCATGACCTTGGAAGCGGCTGAAATTAATCTCGCCCACACTTTTGAGAAAGGACAGGGTTATGTTGCGATATCACGTCTAAAAGCCTTAAGTGGCTTAAAGCTGCTCGGGATTAATGAACAAGCTTTGGAACTGGATAGTTTGGCGATTAAAGCCGATCGACGTTTTCAGGAATTGTCCGATGAAGCAGAAAATCACTTTGAGTCGATTGATTTAGCACCGCAACATAAAGCTTTTATTCGTCATTGTGGCGGTACCTTGAATGAAACTGAAATTCAGCGCAATGAAAAGAAAATAGCGAAAAGTGGCGGCAAAACCAATTATGCCACTGCAACCCTTGATGAAACGCGTGAGCTTTTTGTCGAAGGCTATGAAATTCAGGATATTGCGGTTGAACGTGGATTAACCCCTGCAACGATTATCAATCATTTGGCGAAATTGCATAAAGAGCAGGGTCTGGATATTTCTGTAGCACATCCGGGTGAAGAAGTTGTTGAGCAAGTACGGAAAATTTATAAACGCTTAATGAAGCGTCAAAGTCCTGAACATTTTAGTGAAGATGGTGTCATTAAGCTGCGTCCAATTGTGGAAGCGACTACACCTCGTATGGGTTATGATCAGGTGCGTTTGGCTTTACTTTTTGTTGAATAAGCCTCAATACTTCGATCAAAAAAGGACATCATTTGATGTCCTTTTTATTTGATTTTTTGCTGTTATATGAATGTTTATGACTTAAATGTTTATGCTTTGGGTTGCGCAGTCATCATGCCCATGCCGGCAATCCATTCCTGAATCGGTTCATAATAGTGTACTTCTGAATTATATTCGCCACTTGCAGAAAGTGCTGCGAAAGCTGCAATCCAGGCACGGATTTCCTGACCACCACGTCCGCCATCGCGACGAATTTCGTCATTGCTCATGTTGGCTAAATAATCAAAATCCGCATTTTTAAAGCGCTGTAATAAATCTTTATCCCATTCCGGGTTCAATGGTAGTGCGGCTGATAAGTCACCACTAGCAAGGCGTTGACCCACGGCAATGACTTTGGATTGACGGTTCTCACGTGCTTCTGCTGTCGGGTTACGCCCAGCAATTAAGAATTCCTGAACTTCGGGTGCTGCTGTGCTAATTTGCGGTGTCGGTGGATCATGCGATAAACCACCGGAGCCAATAATTAAAACGCGTTCATCTAGGGTTTTAAGATATGCACCAATCACTTTACCTAGTTCAATCACACGTTTGGTACGGGGCATTGGTGCAGCAGCGCCATTAATAAACACCGGAATCACCGGATAACGATTAAGCTGACCTTCGCAAAGTAAATCAAGTGGTTGGGTAAAACCATGATCGGCCTGCATCCGATAGGAATAGGAAATATCAATATCGTGATCTAAACAGTGTTCAATTAAACCGAGTGCTTTATCTTCTGGAACGTCCAATGGTGCAGGTCCATAGTTCCAGTCACCCGCAGCAGTTGCACGCACACCGACACAGAAACTCGGCATCAGGTCATAAAAGAAGCCATTAAAATGGTCTGGACCAAAGACCACAATCAGCGTGGGATCATAGGCTTTAACCTGTTCCGCCAGTTTTTGAAATGTTGCGCGTGCAGCGGCTTCAATCTCTGCAGGAGGAGATGCAAAATCCAGTAACGGCGTGTGCGAGACACATATGAGTTTTATGGGCATTTTTTCTCTCAAATCTGCATTTATGAATGATTTGAGCTTAAATATAAAGGGACTGGTAAATACAATATTTATCTTTGATCGAGCCATAGTAAAAACATTCATATTAACCAGATGTCGTTAGGTTTATTATTTTTAGCGGATTGAAATATATTTGTTTATTTTATTTTTGATGGGTTTTAGATAGATGGTTTTGGAAAGATCTTAGTCAGTTTGGTTTTAATTCCTGCAAGGCTAAGACCAAAGTTCTAAAGAGGTCTAGATTTCTCAGTTGGGGATTGTGGGAAAGATTATTTAAAGTTAAATTTGAGGCATTATAAAAGTAATACTTTAAGTTGAAAAAATAATTTGTTATGTTGTTTTTGAATAACAACAATTTGAATAAGTTTTAAAATAGAAAATAGGATGACTTTTCTATCACTCAAAACAATTAAAAAAATAAAAGGGAAAATTTATGAAACAGTATCAGAGAGCGGCACTCGCTTTAGTGGTAGCCAAACTGGAATTTGGAAACACTAAATCTAATATTTATGATTATAACGAAAGCACATATCCTCAAATAAGCGGCGATGTAAATCAACATGAAGCCAAACTTTATGATTATCAGCGATCAGTCATGTTTGAGGGGCGACATACCGGTCGAGAGTTCAATTTATATGATTATGGTCATAGTGAATTTATCAGTTTAAAGAAGAAAGGTGTAAAAAAATACGAAGGTTATCATTATGGAAATTCGAGTTATTTCGAGATTACGATTTCAGGTTCTAGCCTAAGTTTTTATGACTTTGGTACCGGGCAATATTATCACTTTTCATAATAGGTGATTTTTTATCTCATATAAAAATAACCCCTAAAAATGGGCTATCTTTAATCTGTGCTTGCCAGTTGTTTGCTTCAACTGTAACTGTTTGGGCTTTAGTCAAAAATTCGACTTGGGTAGATTCACCTTTCCGATATGACTCGCAAGCAAATTTAAGTTCACGCTTTGCCCCAACACGTGGATAGCCAAGAATGTGAGAAGTAATCGTCATGATGTTTTTCCTGCAAGGAGATTCTTTTTGTTGAAAACATCATCGAATAAAATTAAACATGAAATAAACTAATTAATTTTATGGTATATTGAATTTAATTCATTATTTTTCTTTTGAAAATTTATCTGCGTGTTTGTCTTTAAGTAGAATTATTTTTTATGAGATTCTCTCACATGTAGCTTTGCTGCATGTCTTGCACTCGGACAAAGTTTCATTTTGCGGATCCTCCTTTACATGTTAGAAATTCGTCATTTAAAAACCTTAACTGCCTTGCGTGAGCATGGTTCATTGGTGGCTGCAGCCAACGATTTGTGTTTAACGCCCTCAGCAATTTCTCATCAACTGAAAGAACTGGATCATTGGTATGGGGTAGAGGTGGTGAATCGCCGTAGCCGTCCGGTGACTTTTTCTAATGTTGGACAGCGTTTACTCAAATTGGCTGATGATGTCTTGCCACAAATTCAGATTACCCAAACCGATATTACCCGCATTGTACATGGTCAAACCGGGCGTATTATTTTCTCATCAGAATGTCATAGTTGTTTTGACTGGTTGATGCCTTTGCTGAACCAATATCGTCATTTATATCCAGATGTGGATCTGGACTTTGCTTCAGGTTTTGAATCCAATCCACATGAACTTTTGCAAAATGCGGAATTTGACCTGTTGATTACCGCGGATCCGATTGCGTTAAAAGGCATCGAATATTTCCCGATTTTTGAATATGAATCACGTCTGGTTTTATCGAATACCCATCCATTGGTACGTGCCGAACGTATTACCGTTCAAAAGTTGGCAGATGAAACCCTGATTACTTATCCGGTCGATAAGCACCGTTTAGATATCATGGCGAAACTGTTTATTCCTGCAAATATCCAACCGAAGCACATACGCACCACAGATTTAACTCAGATGCTGATTCAGTTGGTGGCGAGTGGTCGAGGTATTGCGGCACTTCCAGATTGGGTGGTGAATGAATATGAGCAAAAAGGCTGGGTGACTTCACGCCGTTTAGATTGTGTCTCTTCTACAGGCTTGCGCCGTACTCTGTATGCGGGCTATCGAACCGAAGAGAAAGAGAAAAGTTATTTTGAAGGCTTTTTAAAGCAATTAGCTAAATTCTCGCAAAAGCGTAATCAGTATTATTCTGCTTAAAAGAGCGTGCTGAATTTTGCACAAGTTCACAGCTTTAGACGGAATTTTCTCATGGCCTGAGTCAATACAGATTGATTGTTCTCAGCTCTTATTTTATCTAAATCAACGATAAATAACCATTTTTATTCTTGCTAGTCTAGTGCTGGAATCGCTAAAGGAGAAGGTTGTGAGTTCCGCGCGTTGGCTCAACAAAGATTTATGGATTATTGCAGCAGGATTTGTCGCTGCCATGCATGTCGGGAAGTTGCCACCTGCGGTTCCTGTCCTGCAAGCCGAGTTAGGCATCAGTTTGGTGCAAGCCGGTTTTTTATTGTCCTTAGTGCAAGTGGCAGGTATGTGCATGGCATTATTATTGGGCAGTTATACCGCTAAAATTGGCTTGAAACGCTGTGTATTATTCGGATTAAGTTTACTCGCAATCGCCAGTTTTATTGGGGGTTTTGTCCAAACGTTCTCAGGGTTGCTGGCACTGCGTGTAGTAGAAGGTTTCGGATTTTTACTGATTACCTTAAGTGGTCCTGCTTTTATCCGCCAACTGGTTCCCGTCGAGCAGTTGCAAGCCAAGATGGGGTTGTGGAGTGCCTATATGGGGGGCGGAATGGGAATAGGCTTGCTGTGTACCCCATTCCTGCTCAATAGCATAAGTTGGCAAGGGGTTTGGATTTGCTTCGGGTTATTATCACTTGCCTTGGCAGGTGTGATTTACACGATTATTCCCACAGCGCAAACCCATACCCAGTCGGTTGCAGTTTTTGATTTAATTAAACTGACTTTAAAACATCCTCCAGCCTGGATTCTGGCGGCTATTTTTGGCGTATACGCCGGACAATGGTTTAGTCTGGTCGGTTTTTTACCCAGCATTTATCAACAATATCAAATTTCTTTAGCGGTGGCAGGGGGCTTAACGGCTATTGTGGCGATTGCCAATGCCATTGGCACCTTTGCTTGTGGCTTACTGTTACAGCGTGGTTTTCGGCCTCAAACTTTAGTCCAAACCGGTTTTGCTACCTTAATGGTCTGTGCCCTGAGTTTTTATCTATTACGCGAATTCTTGCCCTTTGGTCTGCAATTTATATTGGTTTTGAGCTTTTCATTATTTGGCGGTCTGGTGGCAGCGGTCGTGTTTTCTCAAGTGTTAAATTTTTCTGCAAAGCCGATTGCCATTAGCACCACGATCGGGCTGGTGTTGCAATTTTCAGCCACCTCACAATTCCTGTTGCCGCCTTTGATTGCTTCAATTGTACTGGCTACAGGTGGATGGATTTGGGTGGGAATTTTAATGGCAACCCTATCTCTGATTGGTATGCTTTTAACCAGAATTTTATTTCGAAAAGCTGCATAAATCGTGCAGAATAAGCCTGCCAAGTGTCAGGCTTAAGATTAAAAATTCAAGAATGACCGATAAACAAAGTCAATATTCCGGCAGCGATCAAAGGACCCACAGGAACACCGCGCAATACCGCAACACCTGCAACTGTTCCGATGAGTAAGCCTGCAACTACATCCGGTTGATTGCTCATCAGCTTAACCCCACGTCCACCCAGCCAGGCGACTAAAACCCCAATTGCAATGGCCAGTAAGGATTTCCAGCTCATAAAGGATTTTAAAATTGCATCTCCCGGAATTTTTCCACTGGCAATTGGGGTTAAAACACCAATGGTTAAAATGATGATGCCAATATTTAAACCGTGTTGCTGCAAGTAAGGGAAAAATTCACTCAGCGGGGTAATGCGAAAGACAATTAAAACACCAGCGGCAATCGTGACTGCACTATTATGACTAAAGATACCGCAAGCCAATAAAACCAGCAGAACGATCAGATTTAAATCTAAATTGGACATTACTTTAAGGAAGAGTGGGAAAAATAACACCTATTGTATCGGGTTTTGAGTATAGATTTACTTTAAAGGGTATGAACAATAAAATTAGCCTGCATTTCAGTATAGAATGCGCCTTTCGTGATAGTTATAGGGTGAGGTTTATGTTTTTGGAAAAGATGTTGCAATCGCAAGGTTTCGGTTCGCGTAAACATTGCCAGCAGCTCATTAAAAATGGAGCGATTGCCATCCAAGGTGAAGTCATCACCAATGCAAAACATAAACTGGATTTAAATAATTTAAGTTTTTCCGTGTATGGCGAAAGTTTTGCTTATCGTGAAAAGGTTTATATCGCTTTAAACAAGCCGCAAGATTATGAATGTTCCCATCAAGCCACTCATCATTTTAGTGTGTTTGACCTTTTTGATGATGTGTTGATGAACCGTGGTTTGCAATGTGTAGGACGTTTAGATCAGGACACCAGTGGGCTTTTATTGCTTACAGATGATGGTCAGTTTCTGCAGGCCTTAACCCATCCAAAAAAACACGTGGCTAAAGTCTATCAAATGCAAACCGCCGATCCGGTGACAGAGCAACAGATTCAGCAATTGCAGCAGGGTGTAGAATTACGCAATGAATCAGGTGTTTTTGCAGCGACAGATGTGATTCAACTTGCAGAAAATGAATTACAGCTGACCATTCATCAAGGTGTTTATCATCAGGTGAAACGGATGTTGGCTGCTGTGGGAAATAAAGTTGAACGATTACATCGTCGGCAAATTGGTGCTTTAGTACTTCCTGAATTAGAGCAAGGGAAGTGGATTTATTTAACGGAACAACAAGTAGAGCTTGCCAAGACACGCATGGTTATTTAAGGAAACAATGATAGATTTTAAATTCATCATCTTTCACAAAACCCATTTGTTCATAGAGTTTATGTGACTGGTAATTGCTTTTTTGAGTTTCCAGGCTAATGCGTAGTGCATTTTCATGGCGTGCAAATAAAATGGCGGTATCAATCAGTTGTTTTGCTGAACCCTGACGTCGAAATGTTGGGGTGACATAAACATCATCTAAAATATAATAGATAGAGCAAGCTACAGAAGAAAAACCTAAATAAAGTAAAATAAAACCGGTAAAGACATCGTCTTTGATATGAATAAAAATCACACTTTCCTGATTTTCAAAGCGTTTTTTTAAGAATTGATAAGATAAATTTATGTTGGAAGAAGCACCATAAAATTGGCGATATTCATCGAATAAAACTGCAAGTGGATGTAAATCTTCTAGAGTTGCGCGTCTTACGATCATTCTATACTCCATGCTTTTTTTATCTTCGCATGAAGCATAACTAATTTTTTATATTCAGTTTTTTAAAATTTGTTTGTAAATGCAACACTGTTAAGTTTTGTCACTTTCGCCCAGAATAGCATTCAGCTCTTCAAACAAATCTAAATGATCATCATCTAAAATAAATTCTTCGTCAGCATCAACCACTTGTTCTGCATCGCCATTTAAAGTGCTTTGCTGTTGCTTTAATTTACGGATTTTATACAGTTGTTCAAGGTTAATACTTTGATTTTCAATTGAAAATGGGATTGATTTGGTTAGAACGACTTGTTTGAAAAAAAGTCGAACCGCTTGTGCTGGCGTAATCCCCAATTGTTTAAACACCGCAAAAGCATGTTTTTTTTCTTGGGAGTCAAGTCTTATTTGATAAACTTCTGTTTTTCTCATGATTTTTTGAATACATCTAATTACTTAACTTTTCAGCATTTATTTTAATCAAATCTAATGTAATTTCAATATTCATACACTATATTTACGAAAATAAATTGTAATGACAAGCATATTACAATGTCAATTCAAACCTGGATGAAAATTCCATCTCTTGAAAAGTGACTGGATCATTGAAACGAATATGCTTTGCTAAAAGTTGCAGGGGTGCTGAAAAATCATCTTCCCTTTTATGCTGTACTTCTGGATAAAAAGGATCGTTTTTGATGGCAATGCCTAAACTGTTCAAGTGAACACGCAACTGATGTTGCTTACCGGTGATCGGTTTAAGTTCATATTTTGCCCAGGCAGAGTCATGTTCAATTAAATGAATTTCCGTTTCACTATTTATTTTTCCTTCAATCACTTGCATCGTATAAAAGGGTTCACCTTTTTCCATTCGATAGCGTGTATAACAGGGGAATGTTAAATCTGCGTGAAAAGGTGCAATGGCATGATAGATTTTTTTAACCTGGCGTTGTGCAAACATTTCTTGATAGATCGCTCGACTAGACACCTGTTTCGAGAATAAAACCACACCTGCTGTTTCACGATCGAGCCGATGAATCGGGGTTAAAAACTCATTTCCTGTCTGTTTTTTTAGTCGTACCAGTAGTGTTTCTTGTACGTACTGACCGGTTGGGCTGATGGTTAAAAAGTGTGGTTTATCGATGACTAACAAGTATTCATTTTCAAATAAAATTTCATGTTCAAAGGGAACGTGAATTTCATGTGCTAGAAAACGGTAGTAAAAGACATGGCTATTTTCAATATAATTAGAATCAAAACTTAAGATATTTCCCAAGGCATCATAAATTAAACCCTCCGCAAAGCGTTGCTGCCATTCATCGGCTGCAATATGCGGAAACTGCTGACACAGATACTGATAGACAGTTGTTGGTGCAGGTTTTATTTTAGGAAGGAATACTTTACTTGCGCTTACGCCATTAATCATTGGCGGAATAAATTCAGAGCTGGTCATGTGGTTTGTCGTGGATCAATCTGTCGTTCATAGAAATTAATGATATTTACAATGAAATGTAAGAAAAGTTACACATTTGGAAGTGTGAGCATGGGCAATAAAGCGGTGCGATGCTATCATAATTAGTCTTTGGAATCATGTCGTGAGTCATATGCAGTATTCATTTAATTTAGCCTTGAACAATGAAGACGATACCCAAAATTTAGCACAGGTTTTGGCGCAGCATTTTAGCACGGGCGTGGTTTATTTAATTGGTGATTTAGGTGCGGGAAAAACCACACTGACACGCTATTTTTTGCAAAGTTTAGGGCACAAAGGTGCGGTAAAAAGCCCTACTTACACTTTGGTTGAACCCTATAATATCAATGGTAAAGACATCTTTCATTTCGATTTATACCGTTTAAATGATCCTTATGAACTCGAGTTGATGGGTATTCGCGATTATTTAGAAACACCGAATGCGCTATTTTTATTTGAATGGCCTTCAAAAGGTGGCGATGAAATTCCACAAGCTGACCTGATTATTAATATTGAAAAGTCCGAAGATGAACTGACGCGTACTGCGAGTTTAAGTTTCTCATCGGCAGCATTAAAACAAGCATTAGAGAGTCAATTGAACAATGCGTGATGATTTAAGTCTACGTCGTATTCATACCCTTAATCCTGCACTGGCGAACCAAATTGCTGCCGGTGAGGTGATTGAGCGTCCAGCATCGGTGGTGAAAGAATTATTAGAAAATTCAATTGATGCAGGTGCGACTGAACTTATTATTCGCGTTGAACAGGGTGGCAGCACCTTAATTGAAATCATAGACAATGGTCATGGTGTTCATCCGGATGATTTGGCTTTGGCAGTGATGCGTCATGCCACCAGTAAAATTCAAACTGCGGATGATTTACAGGCCATTGTCAGTTTGGGGTTTCGTGGTGAAGCCTTGGCCTCTATTGCTGCGGTTTCACGTTTAACCCTGATCAGTAGTCAAAATGATGAAGGAATAGGTTATCAGGTTGAAGTAAACGGAACCGCTTTTGATCATCAGGAAATTCAAGCGGTCGCGACTCAAAAAGGCACCCATATCCGGATACAGGATCTGTTTTTTAATGTGCCGGCTCGTCGCAAGTTCTTAAAAAAGCAGGGCACTGAATTTGGTCATATTGAAGAAATTGTCCGTCGTCTGGCACTCACCCATTTTGATATCCGTTTTGTTTTAGAACATAACAATAATATTCGTTTGAATCTGCCAGTGGCTGATAGTGGCGAGCTCCGTTTCCAACGTGTTCAACAATTATTGGGGCGCCAATTTACTGAAAATGCTTATTGGATCGATGCTGATAGTATCAGCATGCGTTTATCTGGCTGGCTCGGACATCCATCCGATGCGCGTTCACAAGCGGATTTGCAGTATGTCTACGTGAATGGGCGGATTGTGAAAGATAAAACCATTTCACATGCCTTGCGTATGGCTTACGATGGGATTTTGCATGGTCATCAACATGCGGCGTATTTACTGTTTTTAGAAGTTGATCCTGAAAATATTGATGTCAACGTGCACCCAACCAAACATGAAATTCGTTTTTTAAATCAACGTGAAGTACATGAATTTGTGCGTCATTTTGCCAAAGAAACCTTATCTCAGTTCCAAACGGCAAGTGCTGACTTGGCTCAGGTCATGAAAACGCAAGAGGAAACTGTTCATCAACCTCAAATGCAACATCCGCGTTATCAGGAGCAGTTTCAACTCCATCGTGCTGTTGAAACTGCGCAGCCGGTAATGTCAGTTGAGTCATCTCCTGAATTATTAACTGATTTTAATGCTAGTAGTCCACAAACCGTTCAATATTCGTCACAGCCTTCACAAAGTCGTTATACGGGTTCACAGCAGTTGAATAATGCGTTACAAAGCTATTTAGCGCCATTACGTGAATCAACCTCACCGATGGCAGATGCAGCGTTGAATCAATTTGAACAAAGTGCAGCCGTTCATGTTGATGAACATCCACTCGGTATTGCAATTGCACAATTGCATGGCATTTATATTCTGGCTCAGAACACTGAAGGTCTGATTATTGTCGATATGCATGCGGCGCATGAGCGGATTGTATTGCAACAGATGAAAGCTGCGTGGGATAAACCTGAATTCTGGACATCACAACAGCTGCTTATTCCTAAAGTCATCAGTATTAGTCGTATGCAAGCCATGCGGGTAGACGAGCTGAAAGATCAGCTGGCGCGTTTAGGTCTTGAAATTGACCAATATGGGGATGAACAAGTAATTGTACGTGGCGTGCCTGCCATTTTACATAAGGCCGATTTTGAAGCTTTGGTGCCAGAATTACTGAATGATTTAGACCCAGGTGATGAAGCGCAAGGGTTGCTGCAAAAGCGTGACCAAATTTTGGCGGGAATGGCGTGTCATGGCGCAGTTCGTGCGCATCGTATTCTCAGTCTTTCTGAAATGAATGCGTTGCTCCGTCAAATGGAACAAACTGAATTTGCCAGTCAGTGTAATCATGGACGTCCAACCTGGCGTGCATTTCCACTTTCACAATTAGATAAACTTTTTGCTCGAGGAGAGTAGTTGTACATGTCAAATCAACTGCCGGTCATCAATTTAATGGGACCAACTGCAAGTGGTAAAACCGCTTTGGCATGTGAACTTTATGAGCAAGGCCGTTTTGAGCTGATCTCTGTCGATTCTGCGCTGGTTTATAAGGATATGGATATTGGTACAGCCAAACCGACAAAAGAAGAGCAGGCGCGCTATCCGCATCATTTGATTGATATTATTACTCCCCTAGAAGTGTATTCGGCAGCCAATTTTGTCGAAGATGCCTGTGTATTGATTGATGATATTCATGCACGCGGTAAAACACCGATTTTGGTGGGGGGAACCATGCTTTATTTCAAGGCTTTGCTGGAAGGCTTATCCAGTAATTTACCCGGTGCAGATCATGCTATTCGGGCTGAAATCGAAGCGCAAGCCGAGCAGCAAGGCTGGGAGGCGGTGTATGCAGAATTGTGTCGTGTTGATGCTTTAGCGGGGCAGAAATTCAAGATCAGTGATAAGCAACGAATCATCCGTGCATTGGAAGTATTTAAGCTTACAGGGCAGCCGATTACAAAACTACAAGCTGAACAACCTAAAAATGTACCCTATCGTTACACTTTTCATAATCATGCTTTATTGCCCGATCGTGTAGAATTACATAAACGTATTGAACAGCGGCTTAAAACTATGTGGGATATCGGATTTTTACATGAAGTGAAAGGTCTGATTGAAAAATACGATTTAAATGATAATTTACCCTCAATGCGCTCTGTCGGTTATCGTCAAACTTTAGAATTCTTGCAAAAAAGTGATCAAAGTAACGAAAAACGGCAAGAAATGGAGGATAAGTCTTTGTTTGCAACACGACAACTGGCAAAACGTCAATATACCTGGTTAAGATCTTTGCAAGAATCGCATAATTTTAAAACATATTTGACGATAACGCAGGCTCAAGAAGACTTGCGAAACTGTTACGGATAAAGCAAAATTTAGTAACTATCTTTTTATAATTTTTATTTGAATAATAAAGATAGTTTTTTGCGCTGATTTTTAAATTTTTTGGAGTTATAACATGTCTAAAGGTCAAACTTTACAAGATCCGTTCTTGAATTCTCTCCGTAAGGAACGCATCCCTGTTTCTATCTTCCTTGTTAACGGTATTAAATTACAAGGTCATATTGAATCTTTTGACCAATATGTCGTTTTATTAAAAAATACTGTAAGCCAAATGGTTTACAAACATGCGATTTCTACAGTAGTTCCTGCACGTAACCCACGTCCTGCTGGTGCTCCTGCTGGTGCTCAAGGCGCTCCTGGTGGCTTTGGTGCTCAAGGCGGTCAAGGCGGATTCGGCGGTCAAACTGGCGGCTTCGGTGGTCAAGGCGGCTTCGGCGGTCAAGGTGGCTTCGGCGGTCAAGGTGGCTTCGGCGGTCAAACTGGTGGCTTCGGTGGTCAAGGTGGCTTCGGTGGTCAACAAGGTGGCTTCGGTGGTCAAGGCGGCTTCGGTGGTCAATCAACCCCTGGTTTTGAAGGCGAAACAAAATTTGAAGATTCTCAAGACGACGAAAATAATCGTTAATTGTTGATGCTTAAAAACCTCTCCTTGTGAGAGGTTTTTTTATTTCAAAATTTATAGTTTTAAAATGAATGAGGCTGCGAAATTCTTATGTAGAGCTGTGCTATATTTTGATGAAATAAAAAAACCAGTTGCTCATCACAACCGGTTTTTTAAGAATTAAATAAACCAAGTTTATTTATTTTTTTTACGATCCAGACTCGGATCCTTAATCTCCACAAAAGCATTGCTACGAATTTCACGTAACCAGCTATCTAACTCCGCATCAAATTGGCGTTCACCTAGAATTTGACGCGCCATGCGTTCTTGATATTCACGCGTCATGTCTTGTTGGCGAGTATCCATTACTTGAAGAATGTGCCAACCAAATTGTGTCTGGAAGGGGGCACTGGTTTGACCTACAGGTGTGCTTTTCATCTGTTTTTCAAACTCAGGAACCATAACACCCGGGCTAACCCAGCCCAAGCTACCGCCATCGCGAGCAGAACCTGGATCATTAGAGAAAGTTGCAGCCAGTACTGCAAAATCCTCACCAGCTTTTAAGCGATTATAAATACTGTCAATTTGCTGTTTTGCATTTTCAGGACTCACCACTTCAGAAGGTTGAATCAAGATATGGCGTGTTTTATATTGAGAAACAATGGCTTTTTGCTCTGCACCTTTACGGTCTAATAGTTTTAAAACATGTATTCCATCTTGTGCAGGTATGAGGTCAGTTGTTTGTCCTGCTTGTAGAGGGCTTACACGTGCTGCAAGTTCGCCTGGAAGGTTAGATAGATTACGAAAGCCCGTATCTGCACTTTCTACTTTTACACCATTGGCGGTGAATTTTTTATCAATTGCACTAATATCATTACTGTCTTTTAGCGCAGCCTTTACTTGTTCTGCAACTTTTTCAATATTTTTATCACCCGAAATACGAACATGCAGGACATGAACTTGCTGGCCTAATGCTGCTTGACCTTGCGGGGTTTTTAGAAAATTTCCCACATCTTGATCACTAATTTTAATACGTGACATCACCACTTGTTGACGTAGACGATTGATCGCTAAATCTTCTGCAATACGGTTACGCAACGATTCATAAGTTCCGGGCGCAATCCCATCCAGTTTTTGCTGAAACGCTTCTAAGCTTTTGCTGCCAGACTGCGCAGCAACTTTAAGCACAGCTTCATTAAGCTCTTTTTCATTTGGTTTAATGTTATAGCGTTTGACTTGCTCAAGCTGTGCTTGGCGAATAATTAGCTGGTCAAGTGCTTGTTGTTGCAAATATTGCGCTGGGGGAATGGTTTTTTTTTGAGCTTCAAGTTGATGTTTTATTTCTGCAATACTTTGATCTAAATCACTTTTTAAAATAACACTGTTGTCTACCAAAGCAACCACTTCGTCTGTTGGTTGTGCGAATGTAGCCATTGATGAAGAAAGGGCTAAAGCAAGAGCAGTCGCTTTAAAAAAATGTTTTAACTGTATTGTCTTCATTAACGTTCTGTCCAAGATTGATTAATTTTATTAAAACCTAGAATACGATTTTCTAGTAATGATGAAAGCTTTTTGTTGAAACCGCCTAAACCTTTCAGGCTGACTTCAGCCATAATGGCGCGTTTTGCATTTACGCCTTCCGCATTTACATCGTCTAGGTCATTATAATAAGAGCGTCCATACACCGAAATGCCCCAGCAACACGCTTCATAATTTACACCCAATAGATATTCACGCGCGACGTTGTTGTCTATGTCGTATTGAGCATGTCCCATAATGCGCCAGTTGTTAGATACGGGCTGAATGAAGGATGCAACGACTTGGTCATACTGGTCTTGACGGTTGGGAATGTCTTTACGGTAGAAGTAACCTAGATTATAGAGATTACCTTGATCACCGGTGTAATAGAGCTGCAAGTCACGTTGAGCATTGTCGCCGTTCGACATCCATGCCGAGTTTGCACCAATGGTGAAATTTTGGGAAAGCTGGCTCGATACACTGAGAACAGGACCCGTATGACGTTCAGTATCAAACTCATCAGGTTCATTATCTAGTTTTACACGGCGATCTTCGAAGTAAAAGCTTTGTCCAACACTGGTTTTTAAACGTTCCAGACCAATTTCATCAAATAAGCTATAACTTAGACCTAAAGATAAGAAATTGTTGTCTTCTAAACGGTCATGACCATAAAAGCGACGTGGGCTGAACAATTGATCATAGTTGATTGATGCCGTTGCTGAGTCAAAGTTTGGATAGCCATCCTGGTTTTTATACGGTGCATAGGCATAAAATGCACGTGGAGTCAGGGTTTGGAGGTATTTACCTTCTTTTTCAAAGGTCAGGCCGGTATCTAAAGTGAATTGCGGGACAGTTACCGATTGATTTTCATTAGAAGAATTAGTGTTCTGGTTGGCATTAATGGTGTCTTGATCGTAGAATGTATTAATGTTACGAATCGACACTTCTGGAATGACAAATGACCACGGATTACGGTAGTTGTAACGAACAGCAAAGTCATTGTAAATACGTGTACCGCTTGGCTCAAATGAACCCATATTTGTTGAATCTGGAATACTGATGTCTTTTTTAAAGTAGGCAGTATCGTTATTGAATTCGTATTGTAAACCCAGTGGGTTACCCATCTTATAATTTAACAGGAACTGGGGTAAACGGGCATAGGGGCGGTCTTCATCAGAAACAGACTGATCCAATGTTTGGAAATCTTCAACCTTGATCTGTGCTGATAATCCAGGAATTCCATTGGTGTAATTGAGTTGCCAAGCACGGCGCAAGTTTAATGTAGTTTTTGAGCTTGGGTTATTATTTAAATCGGCAAAATAATCTTTATCTGATACATAATTATATTCAATATTGGTGGAAAACTGATTGTTAATTTGCCAATTATGTAATAATTGCAAACCCTTACGGTCTTGGCCCTCATATTGGTCATCCGAAGCTAAATAACCGCCCCAAATCATACCTGAGCCGAAATTTTCTGTTAAATAACGGAATTCGCTTTCAAGCATTGATCCGCGATCAGCAATATATCGCGGAGTAACCGTGGCATCGTAATTCGGTGCCAGATTTAAATAAACTGGAACAGCAAGTTCCATACCACCATCATTGGTAAAGCCGAAACTTGGTGTCAAAATACCGGTGGTGCGGCGGTCATCAATCGGGAAGTTAAAGTAAGGAACCGCTAAAACTGGAACATCTTTAACATACAGCTTGGTTCCGCGAGTTTCGCCGCGACCTGTTTCCTGATTTAAAGTGATTTTATTGGCTTGGATTTTCCAGGTTGGCGTTTCATCCGGCGGGCAGGTGCTGTAAGTTGCATTGTTCATCACCACAACATTTTCAGAGGTGCGGGCAATTTTTTCTGCATGCCCATGTGCATGCTGTTCTTCTGAAATATAGAAACTGTTGTTTAAATCGCCTTGCTGGGTTTTTAAGTTGTAATTGATTTGGTCACTTTGTGCGAGTAATCCGGCTTGCGCCATTTGCACACGACCTTCTGCATTGGCAAAAGTTTGGGTCTGGTCAATGGTAATTTTATCGGCACGAATTTGACGGCCTTGTTGATCAATCAAGACGTTGCCTTGAAGAACTGAATCACCATTAGGATCGTAATGACCATAATCGGCAGTGACGATAGACGTGGCTTTAGCTGCTTCTACGGCTTTGGTTTCTGGGCTAATCGGGGTAACCCAGGCGCCTTGACAATAGGCAGAACTTAAATATTGTCCTTTACGTTGTTGCGCTTCAGGCGATGATTTATCAACGTAATATTGTTCAAAAAATTGTTGTCCAGGATAAGCTTCCTGAAGGCTGTCCTTCATTTTTTGGTTGTCGACAGTCGAAGCTGGAAGTGTGGACTCAGCATAGCTTGAAATCGAGCTGCCACATAAAAGGGTCAAGATAGCAGTCGCTAAAGGATTAAATTTGAACTGATGCTTCATTTGTATCATTAACCAAGTATGCTTAATCGCAATTAATTATTCTCGCATCATAGAGAAAAAGTTGATAAGTGGCTACACTTAGTACTTTAAAAACTCAGCCTGTTTTAGAATTTATCGCAAATGAAAACACAACGTGAACAAATCATACATATATGGATTAAATCTGTACTTGATTCAGATCAATTTGAAATTAATTTTTTGCCAGGCGATGCAAGCTTCCGTCGTTATGCACGAATCAAGCTGAATAATAAAACATTTATGCTCATGGATGCACCACCAGAAAAAGAAGATTGTGTGCCTTTTGTGACGATTGACCAGTTTTTCGATACACATGGTGTTCGAGTACCCCATATCGTTGCTCAAGATTTGCAGCAAGGCTTTTTGTTGTTGGAAGATTTTGGTGATGTTTTGCTCTCAACTTTGCTTAACGATGACACGGTTGATGGCTATTATGCGCAAAGTTTTAAGCAGTTAATTGAATTGCAGGCAATTGATGGGACACAAAAATTTCCGGCTTATTCCTATGAAAAACTCATTTCTGAAATGGAATTGCTTACCGACTGGATGCTGCCTTCATTACAGATTCAACCTACTCAAGATGAGCAAGCCTTAATTAAACGTACTTTTGCGATTTTGGCCAATGCAGCACTGGCGCAACCGCAAGTGATTGTACATCGTGATTTTCATAGTCGTAACTTGATGAAAATTGAAGGTGAGACTGATCTTGGGGTGATTGATTTTCAGGATGCCGTGATTGGTGCGGATACTTACGACCTGATTTCAATCACGCGTGATGCTTATGTGCAGTGGAATGCAGAACGTGTTTATGAATGGTTTAAAGTTTTCTATGATTTGTTGCCTGAAGCGGCAAAACAAGATCGCGATTTTGAACAGTTTAAAAAAGATGCCGACATGATGGCGATTCAACGTCATATTAAAATTTTGGGTATCTTTGTGCGTTTATTTGAACGTGATGGAAAAACAGGTTACTTGAAAGATTTGCCACGTGTGATGTGGTATTTACTTGAAGAAAGTAAAGATTATGCAGAGCTGCAACCCTTTATGCAGTTTATCCAAGCGAAAGTGATGCCGAAATTTGAAGTCAAATATGGCACATATGAGGTTGCTGCATAATGAAAGCGATGATTCTTGCTGCGGGAATGGGAAACCGTATGCGTCCACTGACGCTACATAAACCAAAGCCTTTGCTTGAAGTGGGTGGTAAGCCACTTATTGTTTGGCATATTGAAAAATTACAAGAAATCGGTGTGACTGAAATTGTCATTAATACCGCGTGGTTGGGTGAAAAACTGGCTACAGCTTTAGGTGATGGTTCAGAGTTTGGCGTAAAAATTCTGTGGTCGCATGAAGGCGAAGGCCTGGAAACAGCGGGCGGTATTATCAATGCCTTGGCGTTGTTGGGTACAGAGCCGTTTATTTTGGTCAATGGCGATGTCTGGACCACCATGGATTTTAGTTCTTTATTGAATGTGCAGCTTGCAGAAGATTTAGCACATCTGGTATTTGTAACCAATCCAGAACAGCATCCGAAGGGTGATTTTACCTTGTCGAATGGTCGTGCCTATACCTTTGAACAACAACAGCAGGGTGAATCGCTCACTTATAGCGGTGTGGCGGTGATTCATCCTAAAATGTTTGATGGTCTGGAAGGCGGTAAACGCCCGTTGGCACCCTTGCTGAAACAAGGCATGCTTGAGCAGAAAATATCTGCTTCGAAGATGCATGCGATTTGGGTAGATGTTGGCACTCCGGAACGATTAAATGTACTGGATCAACAAATTAAGCAAGGCTTGTACGCTTAAGTGCGTATTCACTAAGCACTCGCTACTGTGACTTCATGTATAAATCGGTATACTTCACCTAACTTTTTCGAGACGTTAATTGTATATGCATACGTTTTTTCAAGAACTCAAGCAGGGTAGTCAGGCTTTGGGTTTAGAGCTCAGCGATGAGGCTTTAAATTTATTACTCAAATACCAAGATGCTTTGGTATTGTGGAACAAAGCATATAATTTGACTGCAATTCGTGATCCAAAGGAAATGCTAGTTAAGCATTTGCTGGATAGCTTAAGTATTTTAAAAGATTTGCCGCAAGGACGTCTGCTGGATATTGGTACCGGTGGAGGTATGCCGGGCATGATCATTGCATTGTGTCAGCCAGAACGTGAATGTGTTTTGTTGGATTCAAACGGCAAAAAAATTCGTTTCTTGAAGCAATTTATTGCGGATTTAAAACTAAAAAATGTGATTGCAGTACAAACGCGTGTCGAAAATGAAGACAGCATTAATGACTTGGGGCAATTCGATGTCATTACCAGTCGTGCCTTTGCATCATTAACCGACTTTGTTGCTGCGTCGAAACCTTATATGCATGAAAATAGTATTATTGCGTCAATGAAAGGCTTAATTCCTGAAGAAGAAGTAGCCGCCATTAAGCAAGAATTTAGCTGTGACATCATTGCGTTAAAGGTTCCGCGATTGGATGAACAACGTCATCTGCTTTTGTTAAAACGTATTTAATTATTTTCGAAGGATTGGGGTTACCATGGCACAAATTATTGCGATTGCGAACCAAAAAGGTGGTGTAGGCAAAACCACAACCGCAGTAAATTTGGCAGCATCGTTAGCTGTGTTAAAGAAGCGCGTTTTACTTGTGGATATGGATTCGCAGGGGAATGCCACGATGGGGTCTGGTATCCAAAAAAATGATCTTTTGTATTCGGTCACTGATGTTTTGTTGGGTGAAGTTCCCATTGAAACAGCAATTAGCAAAGCGGAAGTCGGTTATAAAGTTTTAGGGGCTAACCGTGATTTGGCGGGTGTAGAGCTTGCGATTGCAGAACAGGATGGTCGTGAGTTTATTTTACGTGAAGCATTAAAAGAAATTGAAGATTCTTTTGATTATATTATTGTGGACTGTGCACCAAGTTTAAGCTTGATTACGGTCAATGCCTTGGCGGCGGTCGATAGTGTGCTGATTCCGATGCAATGTGAATATTATGCACTGGAAGGCTTGGCGGATTTAACTCAAACCATTGACCGTATTCAACAGGCACTCAATCCGGATTTGCAAATTGTAGGTGTCTTGCGCACTATGTATGATGCACGGAATGCATTGACACGTGATGTTTCGGAAGAACTTGAACAATACTTTGGCAAGAAGCTGTATGACACTGTAATTCCGCGTAATGTGCGCCTGGCTGAAGCGCCTGCACATGGTTTGCCGATTATCTATTTTGAGAAAAATTCAAAAGGTGCAGTTGCTTACTTAAATTTAGCAGCTGAAGTATTAAAGAAAAGTAAAGTGAAAAAAGGAATTAAAGCATGACCACAAAAAAACGCGGATTAGCTAAAGGTCGTGGTTTGGATGCCTTGCTTGGTTCAATCCAAAAAGAAAAATTACAGATGGAAGCTCAAGGTTTAGATCATGGGCAGTTGAAACAGATCGATGTTCACTTGCTTAAACGTGGTGAATATCAACCGCGTCGTTTTATTCATGAACCCGATCTTCAAGAACTCGCGGCTTCTATTGAAAAACATGGTGTGATGCAGCCCATCGTCATTCGTCCAATCGATGATGAAAAATTTCCCTATGAAATTATTGCCGGTGAACGTCGTTGGCGTGCTGCACAACTCGCGGGCTTAACTGAAATCCCGGCAATTGTGCGTGATTTGACCGATCAGGTTGCGATTGCATTAGCCTTAATTGAAAACATTCAACGTCAAGATTTGAATCCAATTGATCAAGCGATGGCATTACAGCGTTTTCATGAAGAATTTGGTTTAAGTCACCAGGAAATTGCGGACACCGTCGGTAAGGCACGTACGACTATAAGTAATTTATTGCGTCTTTTGACTTTGGCTGATTCAGTCAAGGACTTCATGCAGCAAGGTCTGCTTGATATGGGGCATGCACGCGCCATCTTAACTTTAAAAGCCAAAGATCAGCTTAAAGTTGCAGAGCATGTGATTGAAAAGAGTTTGTCGGTACGTCAAACCGAGCAACTGGTGCGTGATTTAAACACGCCTAAACAAGAAAAAGCCAAAGTGGATGTTGCACCAGATATCCAACAGTTGACGCAGCGTTTAGCCGAGCGTTTTAGTGCAGATGTAAAAATTGATCATAATAAGCAAGGTAAAGGGAAACTTGTCATTCAATATCATTCACTGGATGAATTGGATGGTATTTTGAATATTTGTTTCGCAGAATAATTTTTTGTTGGTTTTATTGGGGAAAAACAGATGTGGGAATTAGTCAAAGCAGGTGGGTGGCTGATGCTTCCCCTTGTTTTATGTTCGATTTTTACAGTAGCAATAACCATTGAGCGTTTTATTCGATTAAAAAAAACAATGATTTTGCCTAAAGCATTGTTAATAAATCAAACTCAAAATGCCGATGTTGTCATGCAACAATTGCAACAAGATAAAGCGTTGCAAAGTAGTACCTTGGGTCGCATCTTTGCTGCCGGATATCAAAGTAAAAATAAAAATGAACAGTATGCTCGCGCACAAATGGAAACCACTGCATCTCAAGAAATTGGTTATTTAGAAAAAAATATTAATTTCTTGGGTACATTAAGTGCGGTAGCCCCGCTTTTGGGTTTGCTGGGTACAGTTCTGGGGATTATTGAGTCATTTTTGGTGATTGATTTAGGAACCAACAGTAATCCAACATTGATGATTCCGGGGATCTCAAAAGCGTTGATTACGACTGCAGCGGGTATGTTTATTGCTATTCCTGCATTGTTTGCCTACCGTTATTTTCAGCGTTTGGTGCAAGAGTATGTTGCTGAACTTGAGCAACAATCGACCTTATTCCATGCAGCACTTTTCTATCAAAATTCTACAGATGAAGAACAAGATATTAGAAAAGCAGGTTAGGGTGGAAAATGAAATTCAAACGCACACAAGTTGAAGATATTCATATTAATTTGACACCCATGATCGACTGCTTATTGTTTATCCTGGTTTTCTTATTGTTATCCACCACATTTAACCAGTTTAGTCGTATGAATTTGACCTTGCCTGACGCGCAAGGTGTCCCGCCTAAACAATATGATCATAAAATTGAAGTGGTTGTTGATGCTTCAGGGCATTATTCAATTAACGGGCAATCACTTGCAAGTAAAGAAGTTGCAGATTTAAATACTGCAATTAAACAGATTTCTAATGATCGCCGTGATTTAATGTTTGTGATTGCCGCGGATGCCAAATCTACTCATCAGGATGTTATTCGGGTGATGGATGTTGCAGGTCAACTGGGTTTTGTTAATATCAATATTAGTACTAAAGTTCCGTCTAGAGGTTATTAGTGAAGCAAGATTTTAAAGTCTATCTCCGTCTTTTGGGCTATTTGAAGCCTTTTTGGGGTGTGGCGATATTGGTTTTTATCGGTTTTGCAATTAGTGCTGCCACAGAAGTATCTATTGCAAAGCTGTTAGAAAAAATCATTACCGCAATCCAGCATAGAGACCAAGGCTTTACTTCGATATTTCCTTTCCTGGTTATTTTGCTGATGTTTTTCCGTGGAGTAGGTTCCTTTATTGGGGGGTATTTCACGGCAGTAATCTCTCGGAATCTAGTCTTTAATATTCGTCAGGAAGTTTTTTCAAAACTATTAAAGCTTCCATCTCAGTATTATTTGGATAATACCAGCGGTCATATCACCGCTAAAATTATGTACAATGTGGAGCAGTTAACTGCTGCTTCATCAGAATCCCTCAAAACCATTGTGCAACAAGGTCTGATTACCCTTGGATTGCTCGGCTACTTGTTATATAGCAATTGGCGACTAACCCTGATTATTCTGATTTTTGCGCCGCTGATGGGCTTTCTGGTTCGTCAAGCATCAAAACGTATGCGTAAATTATCTTTGCAAGTTCAGGACACCATGGGCGATGTGAATCATGTGGTGCAAGAAACGGTAAATGGCAATTTAGTGGTCAAGGGTTTTGGTGGGCAAGAGTATGAGCAAACCCGTTTTAAAGATCACTCGCTTAGAAATTTAAAACGTGGTTTGAAAATGGTGGTGGTGCAGCAGCTCAATAGCCCTGTTGTACAATTCATTATGTCGATTGCAATGGGGATTATTATCTGGATTGCGTTACGACCAGAAATTTTACGTGATACCAGTGCAGGTGAGTTTGTTGCATACATTACAGCCGCAGGTATGTTAAGCAAACCAATCAAAGCCTTAACCGATGTAAATGAAAAATTACAACGCGGTATGGCGGCAGCACATTCAGTTTTTGAATTGCTCGATTTACCTGAAGAGCAAAATATAGGAACTTTAACTCCGGTACTTAAAGGTAATATTCAATTCCAAAATGTGAATCTAATTTATTCAGATGGTCATCAAGCGATTCACGATTTTAACTTGAATGTTAAAGCAGGTGAAACCGTTGCACTGGTTGGGCGTTCGGGCGCAGGCAAAACATCTTTAGTGAATCTGCTGGTGCGTTTTCAAGAAGCGAGTTCAGGTCATATTTATTTGGATCAGCACGATATTCGAGATCTGGATATGAATACCTTACGAACTCAGATTGCAATGGTGAATCAGCAAGTGGTGCTATTTAATCGTACTGTGCGCGAAAATATTGCCTATGGGCAGCTTGAAGGTGCAACTGATGCAGAAATTATTGCTGCCGCAAAAGCTGCTTATGCGCACGACTTTATTATGGCTTTACCGCAAGGTTACAATACGCCATTAGGTGCACAGGGTTTGAACTTATCAGGTGGTCAGCGTCAGCGTATTGCCATTGCACGTGCAATTTTGAAAAATGCACCCATCTTGATTCTTGATGAGGCGACCAGTGCACTCGATAACGAGTCGGAATACTTTATTCAACAGGCCTTTGATACAGCAATGCAAGATCGTACAACCATTGTGATTGCGCATCGTTTATCGACCATTGAAAATGCAGATCGTATTGTGGTGATGGATAAAGGTACAATTGTTGAACAAGGTACACATGTGGAATTGATTGCCAAGCATGGGGCTTATTACCAATTGCATCAGCGTAATTTCGAGGAAAATTGATTTATGTCAATTGCACAATTTATTCAGGATGCTTGGAACAAACAGGCCAAGTGGTTAATTGTGCTTCGACCTTTGACATGGATTTATCGTGGTGGTTTTTTATTAAATAAAAAACTTTACCAAATCGGTATTAAATCAAGCTATCAAGCACCCGTCCCGGTGATGGTGATTGGTAATATCACAGTGGGTGGCAGTGGAAAAACACCACTCTTAATCCAACTGGTGAATTATCTACACAGTCAAAATGTTCGGGTGGGCGTGATTAGCCGTGGTTATGGTGGGAAAGGCCCTTTTCCAGCCTATGTCGATTTGGAATCTGTGCCGGAAATTGTCGGTGATGAACCCTGTTTGATTGTTCAGTCCACTGGGGTTCCCATGGTCGTGGGTTCAAATCGACAGCATAGTATTGAGTATTTATTATCCAAACACGATCTAGATTTAATTATTAGTGATGATGGTTTGCAGCATTGGGCTTTAGAACGTCAAATTGAGTGGATTGTACTGGATCGGAATCGTGGCTTAGGTAATCAAAAGTTATTGCCTGAAGGATATTTGCGAGAGCCTCCAAGTCGGTTAAACACAGGCACAGTCATTGAGCATGCCGCAGAACCTGCATCTGTTTTAAATATGCATTTAGAAGTGGCTACTCCGTATTTGCTCAATGCTGTAGAAGAAAAACCATTCAATCCAGCTGATAATTTTTATGCAGTTGTGGGCATTGGTTTTCCGCAGCGATTTTATCAAACTTTAGATTCAATCGGGATTGATCAATTTCAATGTCATGAATTTCCTGATCATTATGATTATGAAATCACCGATCTTCAATTTGAAGATGGAAATCCAATTATCACCACCGAAAAAGATGCAGTGAAACTTTTGCCATTATTAAAGCAAAATCCAGATTTCAATCGGGAAATTTGGGTGGTTCCGGTTGAGGCTGTACTTTCACCAGCCTGTTATGAAGTCTTACATCAGCAATTACAGCAATTCGGTATTCAAATTTCTTAAGGTTCATTGTTTATGAAACATATTGTTATCCCCGCACGTTTTGCAAGCTCACGTTTACCTGGCAAACCATTATTGGAAATTCATGGTCGTCCCATGATTTTACGGGTGGTTGATCAGGCGAAAAAAGTCGCGGGTTTTGATGATTTATGTGTTGCAACCGATGATGAGCGTATTGCTGAAGTTTGCCGTGCAGAAGGTGTGGATGTTGTCATCACAAGTGCAGATCATCCATCAGGAACGGATCGTTTAAGTGAAGTTGCCCGGATTAAAGGTTGGGCCAGTGAAGATATTATTGTCAATGTACAAGGCGATGAACCTTTGCTTCCTGCTCAATTGGTACTACAGGTTGCACAACTATTAGAATCACAACCTGAATCTTCAATGTCGACCTTGTGTGAGCCGATTCACAGTCTGGACGAATTCCAACGCGACAGTATTGTGAAAGTGGTGATGTCTAAATACAACCAGGCTTTGTATTTTAGTCGTGCGACCATTCCTTATGATCGTGATGGTGCGAAACAAGAGGTACAAAAATTACATTCGCAGGCTTATCGTCACTTGGGTTTATATGCCTATCGTGTGAATTTACTTCAAGAATATGTGTCTTGGGATATGGGTGTATTGGAACAACTGGAAAGCTTGGAACAATTACGTGTACTTGAAAATGGACATCGTATTGCGATTGCTGTTGCAGAAGCGAATTTACCCCCGGGTGTAGATACGCAAGCAGATTTAGATCGTCTCAATGAAATGGATGTTTCCTGCTTTGAGTAAAATTTGGGATAAGGTTGGGCTTTAATTCAATGCAAAATGATGTGGTCGCACACGTTTATCCATGGCAACAAACCGTTTGGGATACGCTAACAGGGCGTTTCCCCAAACTTGGGCATGGCTTGCTTTTTTATGGCAAAAAAGGCTGTGGCAAAGAAGCCTTTGCGCAATATTTTTTGGCTTGGGTCTTATGTGTCAATCGTCATGCCAATAATGCACCTTGTGGGGAATGTGGCAGTTGTTTATGGTTGAAATCGGATACGCATCCGAACTATGTGCATATCAGCACAGATGAAGAAAATAAAAAGCAAAACGCTAAAATTAAAATCGAAAAAATTCGTGATTTATTACCCTTTGTGCAACAAACGGTAGATGGTTGGCGGGTGATTGTGATTGAGCCGGCAGAAGCGTTAAATATTGCTTCTGCGAATGCGTTACTCAAAACACTTGAAGAACCCGGTGATCGTGTTGTTATTATTTTATTGGCTGATCATTATCTAAAACTTCCTGCGACGATTCGCAGTCGTTTGCAACATTTTGCTTTGGATCGGATCTCTGAAGCTCAAGCAGGTGAATATTTATCTCAACATTTACCTGATTTAGATCAAACACAAAAACAATTGTTGCTGAACTTGTCCAATCAAATGCCTTTACAAGCCATGCAATTGGCACAAGCTGAATGGCTAAATAAACGCCAAGAATTTTTGGGGGATTGGCTGAAATTAGTCACTCAAAAAAATATGCCGATGGCAATTGCGACCAAGTGGAACAAAGCCTTAGGTTTTAGTGACTTTTCGCACATGTTTGAATACTTGTTGTCCGATTTAATTTGTGTCAAGCTCAATCAGCAAGTTAAAAATCCGGATTTGGATTTAAGTGAATTATCAAAACAATATTCATTGGAATTTTTATTTACGATTTATTCCGACTTGCAACAATCTAAACAGTTTATCGAGCAGAATGTACAAAGTAATTTGGTGCTTGATCAATTGTGTATAAAACTTATGAACATTTGAATATTTAAAAGGGGAAGATGATGCAACCACGTATGGGCGGTATTATTCAGGCGAATATCCCGGATAAAGACACTTTGTATGCCAGCTACATGCCTTATGTTGTCGGCGGTGGATTATTTGTTCCGACCAAGCAACCGGTAAAAATTGGTGAAGAGGTCTTTGTATTGGCCACTTTGCCTGATCAATCACAAAAAATTCCTTTGACCGGTAAAGTGGTCTGGATTTCTCAAAAACAAAATGGCATCAAATTACAAGGCTTTGGTATGCAGTTGACGGGGGAAAAAGGCGTTTATTACAAATCAGAAGCCGAAAAGTTGCTTGTAGGTATTAAGTCTGAGGGGCGAACTAGTTACACTATGTAACTGTTTAACCGATTTAGGATCTCACCGTGTTTGTAGATACTCACTGCCATTTAACCATGCTGGATTTAACGCCTTATGATGGCAACTTAGATTTAGCATTAGCACAGGCGCGTGAAGCGGGTGTATCCAAATTCATGAGTATCTCGGTTGATCTGGATGACCATATCGAGCTGGCTAAAATTGCAGCACGTCATGTGGATGTTGGATACAGTGTTGGGGTTCATCCCTGTGAAGATTCTGCGACCATGGCGCGCGCAACCACGGATTATTTAATTGAACTGGCGCAGCCTGAACAGGTTTGGGCGATTGGTGAAACAGGCTTGGATTATTTTCATAGCACTGATTTTATTACTGAACAAAAACAATGTTTTGCCCGTCATATTCATGCCTCGCAGGCGGTGAAAAAACCTGTAGTGGTGCATACCCGCTCAGCCAAGCACGATACAGTGGATATCATTCGTGCTGAAAAGTCGACCCATGGTATTTTGCATTGCTTTACTGAAGACTGGGAAACCGCCAAGGCAGTGCTGGATTGTGGTTATTACGTTTCATTTTCCGGAATTGTGTCTTTTAAAAATGCGCAAGACTTGCGTGATGTGGCGAAGCAGGTTCCACTTGATCGCGTACTGATTGAGACGGATAGTCCTTATCTGGCACCGATGCCCTATAGAGGAAAGTCTAATGAACCAAAATACGTTCCTTATGTAGCCAAAGCCTTAAGTGATGTATATGATAAGTCCGTTGAGGAAATCGCTTTCATTACCATGCAAAACTTTGAAAACCTCCTCAATTTAAAGTAAATAATTCGAATTGATACAAGCGCATAAGAGAGTTACAGGGTGAAGATGGATCGTCAGGCTCAGTTTCGAGCAAGAGAAGCGTTAATTTTTCAGGTTGCAGAGCAACTGTTATTAGAAAATGGCGAATCAGGGATGACGCTTGATGCGTTGGCCGCAGAACTCGATCTAGCGAAAGGGACTCTATATAAACATTTCCAAAGTAAAGATGAACTCTACATGCTTCTCATTATTCGTAATGAGAAGATGTTGCTGGAGATGATTAAGGATGCAGAGAAAGCCTTTCCAGAACATTTGGCTTTCTTTATGTTGCATCATTTACATCATCCGGAACGTACCGTGCTATTTCATCAAATTGAAGAACGTCTTTCAACCACGGGTGTAGGCATTCATCATCTGTTTAGTGAACTGTATCAGGTGAGAAAACAGCGCTTACGGATTATTTTTCGTATGACTGAAAGCTATTTAGAAAGCATTCAAAGTAGCATGTCGGTACGGGATTATTTGGCTTCAATCTGGGCGCTAACCCACGGTGCAGCGGCAATCCTGAATTCCAGTTTTTATCAGCGTTATTTAGGTTCACGAGATACATTGCGTGTGGCTTATATTGACCAAGCCTTGGCGATGCCGAAACAAACCCGTTCTACGGAACAATTTGCCTAAAGGTATGCCATGAAGCACACAGCATCATCATCAATTCGTGGTTTTACTCTTATAGAATTGATGGTGGTGATTGTGATTATGGCGATCATGGCCTCTTTAATTTTAACCAATATCAATGGTGTTGATCAGCGTAAAGCCATGCAGGCACGTGAAGTGTTTATTATGGATTTACGCAGGATGAATCGTGAAGCGAATGATCAGGCACGCATTTTTGCCCTTGATGTTCAAACTGCCACAGATGTATCGCCATTTCGTTATGGTGTTGTTGAATATTTGGTTCCATCCCTGCAAGCTACACAAAATTCAGTACTTAATGAAAATAAAAAATGGCAAGACTATTCAGAATTTACCAAGCGCGCTTTACCCGAGCATGTTTCCTTCAATGTGCAATCACTCGATTATGCATATGAAAATGCCAATAATGGTGATTTGCTGAGTGCAAATGCACCGAAATTACTGTGGTTAGGCAATGGCGAAGCGAAACCTGTGCGGATTCAATTTTATTTCGAGCAACGTCCGATTGGGGAAGAAATCGAGATTGATCATTTGGGTAAAATCAATGAAAGCTAGATCCTCCAAGCATAGGTCTTGGTCTTGCGCAGCGGTGAAACAGCGTTTCACTCATCGCTGCTCAGGTTTTACCCTACTAGAAGTGATGGTTGCTTTAGCAATTTTTGCCACGGCTGCAATCGCTTTCACCAAAGTGGCGATGCAATATACCCAAGCGACATCGAATGCAATTTTACGTACCAAAGCACAATTTGTGGCTTTAAACGAAGTTGCGGTGATGGAAATTAACCAAGAGTGGTTGCAAGGTACTCAATCGAAACAGATTAGCCAGCAAGGTGAAACTTGGCAAATTGATAAATCTGCACAATCGACGATTAGTCCAAATGTACAGCGTATTGAAGTGCAGGTTAGTTTGTTTAATGCTGAATCAGGTAAGGTTGAGTCGGGCATTACGAATTTGGTTTTCTTTAACTATAAGGCCAAAGTTTGATGCAAATGAAAAATAAACAAAATCAAACTCTACATTCACAGCATCGCTCAGGATTTACCTTAGTTGAATTATTGGTGGCGATTGCCATATTTGCGGTACTTTCGGCATTGGGCTGGAAAGTTTTTGATTATCTGATCAAAGTCAAAGAGCGTAATACTGAACATGAAGTGAATTTGGGGCAATTACAAGAAGCCTATCAACAAATTTTGCGTGATACCGTTCAGGCTGTGCCACTCAATGCGAATATCAATAACGATATTCAGCCTGCTTTGGTTCTACAAAATGGTCGCTTTAATTTTAGTAAAACTGGCGTAACGGATCCTTTGCAGCAGGGTATTTCCCCGGATGAACGTGTTGAATACCAATATCGTGCAGATGAAAAAAAACTCTATCGTTTGAAATATCGTAATTTAAACAGCAGCGGACGTGATCAACCCGAATCCAGTGTGTTGTTAAATGATGTTGATCAGTTTGAAGTTGTGGTGCTGAATCCGAGTGAGTCAACTTCGTGGCCGGATGGGCAAGTAGATTTAAATGATGCCACGCAAAAACAAATCTTGCCCAAAGGGATTAAAATTAAATTAACCGTGAAAGATGTTGCTTATGAATGGATTTTTAGTCTATTAAACACGGACTACTTAAAACAGCAGAACAATAATCAAAATAACAATTCAAATAATCTACCATAAACAATTCTAAAGAGATTGAGCATGAAGCAGCAACAGGGTATTGCCTTAATTACGATCTTGGTGATGGTCGCATTAGCAACGATTCTTGCTGCGACGATTGCCAAACGTCAGGCCAATACTGCTGAAAATACCGCATATCTGATGCGTCAAAATCAATCCTTGCTATATGCAAAAAGCGCAGAAGCCTTTTTTTCAGAGCTTTTGGTGGATGATGCTGAAAATGCAGGTGATGTCGATCATCTGCAAGAAAATTGGGCGAAACCGATGCCGGCATTTCCGGTAGAAGATGGCTTTGTATCGGGAACGTTGCAGGATGAATCCGGTAAATTTAATTTAAATAGTTTAGTTAATAATGACGGCACGCCAAATCCTCAAGCAAAAGTCTGGTTTGAAAAACTTTTAGTACGTGTCGGTTTGCCTGAAAAGTTGAGCGAGGCGGTGATTGATTGGCAAGATGCTGATGATGAAACCATTGGTGCGATGGGAGCAGAGGCTAGCTACTATCAAGGCTTGCCACAAGGTTATTTAGCGCCAAACAGTAAATTTCATAGCGTTGATGAACTTAAATTAGTACGTGGCTTTGAAGGTCAAAAATATCTGCAAATTGCAGATTATGTCAGTGCTGCGCCTACATCAGACAGCAAAGTTAATATCAATACAGCGCCAGCAATGCTGCTTGCAAGTCTTGATCCCCAGTTGGATATCAATGCAGTTCAACAAGCGTTGCAGCAACGTCAGGCAAAGTTAGAGTATTTTTCAAATATTAATGATCTTTGGACTATTGAGCCTTTTACTCAAGTCAATACGGATGTCCGTAATGAAGTGAATGATTTGCTGGGTGTGCAATCTAATTATTTCAAAGCCAAGATTGAAGTGTTGTTAAGTGAGCGTAAACGTCAGTTTAGTAGTGATTTGGTGCGTAAAGATAATATGGTGTATGTGGCATATCGCAGTATGGCGCCATTTTAATCATATAAACCAATAAGCTGAAATATAATCCATCTCACTATCTTGTTTAACTTGCATATGTTTTACCAATTGCTTTGAACAGTAAAATTAATGCCCAGACTTTCACTTTTGCTTTATAATCAGATTCAATTCACATATTTTTGATTGCATCACGGCACATGTTAATTCGTAAGTTATTTAAGTTTGAAAATGCCCATATTGTGCGGAATTGCACATCGGATCGCTGTAAGCGTTCGATTCATGGCCATAGTTATAAAGTTGAATTATTGCTTAAAGCTTCGAAGCTAGATCATGGTCAAATGGTGTATGACTTTGGATTGTTGAAGGGCGTAATCAAGGACATTTTTGACAGTTTTGATCATGCCATTTGTTTTTGGCAGCATGATGATGCTGAATATATTGAAGCCTGCAAAAAATTTAGTGCACGTTGGGTATCTTTACCGGTTTCTCCTTCAGCGGAACAATTTTCACGTATTTTCTTTTACTTAGCACAACAAGTACTTGCCTCAACCGAAACCCAAAATGGGGAAGGTGATGTAGAGGTTTACTCGGTGATTGTGCATGAAACAGATACCGGTTATGCACAAAGCTTTATCGAAGATATCGAAAATGAGCAAATGGGTGTACTAAGTCTTGAACAAATTGTGTTCTCTGAACAAGTTCAAGCTGAATGGACTGACCTCGCTATGTATGAAAAATTACAACAAGGAATTAAATTCCAAAACCCGAGTGTTGATCTACAGGTACACATCTAAAGATCATTGAATCACGTGGTAGGTTTTCAAAAAGGATTAGGAAGCAGTTATGTCTTTAACGGAACAACAGCAAGCTCAACTAGATAAAATTCAGTTAGATGCGAGTTGGAAAGGTGTCTTGAGCGATTTTTTGCTCAGCCCAAGAATGGATGACTTAAGGCAGTTTCTGATTGCTGAAAAACAAGCAGATAAAGTGATCTATCCCCCAAGTTCACTGATTTTTAATGCGTTAAATAAAACCCCATTAAATCAGGTAAAAGTCGTTATTTTGGGGCAAGATCCTTATCATGGCCCCAACCAAGCACATGGATTAAGTTTTTCAGTGCAAAAGGGACTTGCATTACCGCCATCTTTACGTAATATCTTCCATGAGTTGAATGCCGATCTGGGTATTCCTATTCCGAAACACGGTGATTTAACCCGTTGGGCTGAACAAGGTGTGTTATTGCTGAATGCAGTTTTAACTGTTGAAGCGGGTCAGCCCACTTCGCATCAAAAACAGGGTTGGGAGGATTTTACCGATCATATTATTGATGTGTTAAATGAGCAGTGTGAGCATATTGTTTTTATCCTATGGGGCGCCTATGCGCAACGTAAAGGTCAACGGATTGATCCGAATAAACACCTGATTTTAAAAGCTGCACATCCTTCGCCATTGGCAGCAAACCGTGGTGGTTTTTTTGGCTGTAAAGTATTTTCAAAAGCAAATAATTATCTGAAACAAAATGGCATTGAGCCGATAAATTGGCAGCTGGACGCATGACACAATCTCCTGAATTAAAAAATTATCATCCCGATCTTATTGTAGAAGAAGCAAAAAACGGCTGGCGCATTGTTCGTCTGAACCGTCCGAAATCTCTGCATGCTCTGGATGAATCCATCGTTACTGCACTTTTAGAAGTGTTCCAAGATTTTCAGCATGATGATGCTGTTAAAGCCATTTGGTTGGATTCAACTACACCCAAAGCATTCTGTGCAGGTGGTGATGTTCGTAAACTTCGTCAATTGGTCATTAATAATGAAGTAGAAACAGCAAATAAATTCTTTGAACAAGAATATGCTTTAGATTTACTGTTGCATAACTATGCTAAGCCCGTGCTGATTTGGGGTGAAGGTTATGTAATGGGTGGTGGTCTAGGGCTATTCATGGCTGCACCATTCCGTTTAGTCACGCCTTATTCACGTTTGGCGATGCCTGAAATTAATATCGGTTTATATCCGGATGTCGGCGCGACCCGTTTCTTGGCGGATCGTGGTGCTATAGGCTTATTTACGGGCTTAACCGGTTCGATCATGACTGCAGCCGGTGCCTATGGTATTGGCTGGGCGACGCATATTTGTGATGCGCAGCGTGATAATGTGTTGGAAAAAGTCATCAATATTGATTGGGGACATTACCCAGCCGGCGATTTTCGTGCCATTGATGACACTCTAAATGGTATGCACCGTCCAGTGGGTCCAGGTCCGTTGCAAAACTCGTTAGATGTAATTCACAGTGTTTGCCGTGGTGTGAACTTTGAGCATGACTATGAATCGATTATTGGTTTAAGTGATGCACGTAGTGACTGGTTACGTCAGGCAAGTGAAAATTTGCAAAAAGGTTCACCTACAACCGCTGCTTTAACCTGGTTATTGTGGCAGTGGGGTAAGCAGATACATTCCTGGAATGAGATTTTTGAACTGGAAATTCAAATTTCAGACTGGAAAATCCGCCATCATGACTTTGTTGAAGGTGTGCGAGCGCGTCTGGTCGACAAAGACCTCTCTCCTGAGTGGAAAAAGGGTACAGCTATGAGCTTAAAAGGGATTCTCTCTGAGAATCCTCCGGTCACCACAATTGAAAGCTGGAATAATCTGTTGAAACACTATGGTGTGATCGGTTAAGAATGACTGATGCAACACAATTGACAGATGAATACTGGATGCAGTTTGCTTATGAGCAAGCTGCGATTGCAGCATCGAAACAGGAAATTCCTGTCGGTGCAATTATTGTCAGTCAAAATCAAATTATTGGCGCAGGGTATAATGCGCCAATTTCTTTGAATGATCCGACTGCACATGCAGAAGTTCAAGCACTGCGTCAAGCCTGTACAAATCTTAATAATTACCGACTTCCGGAAGATTCAGTTCTTTATGTGACTTTAGAGCCTTGCACCATGTGTGTCGGGGCTTTGATTCATGCACGAATCTCCAAAGTGGTTTTTGGGGCAACCGAGCCCAAGGCAGGGTCCTTGATCAGCGCGAGAAAGTTATTTGAAACAGGGTATTATAATCATCAGTTTGATGTTGAGGCTGGATGTTTGAATGAACAATGTTCCAAACAACTCAGTGATTTTTTTAAGATGCGTCGTGAGCAAAAACGACTGCAGAGATTACAAGAAAAATCCTTAAATGATCAGAATCATAATTCAAACTATGTAAAATAGAATGACAATAAGTATTGTCAATTAAAATGTAGGATAAATCATGAATTCCATTCAGGTAAAAAAAGAATTTAATGCACCCCTCGAGAAGGTTTTTGATTTGTTATCAAAACACTCAACTTATAATGTTGCCTTCGCACCGATTCAGGTAGAACGAATTAAAGACTCTGTAGAGCCTGAACGTCCAGATGGAGTGGGTTCAGTGCGTCGTATGGGGTTTGGTCCAGTCAAGCCGCTGCAAGAACAAATTACCTTGCTGGAGCTTAATGAACGCATTGAATACCAAATTATTAAAAATCCTTTGGTGAAACATCATTTAGGGGTTATTGAGTTTGAAGCAAAAGATGCTGACACAACTTTAGTGACTTACACCATTGAATTGCAGGCACGGGCACCATTTGTAAGTAAATTAATTCTTGCACAGCTTAAATCTGCGATTAAACTAGGTTTTTCAAAATTAGCTAAAACTGTATAGCGTAAAGTGGAAAATTAATGACAGTTCAAATTATTACTATCGATGGTCCAAGTGGTTCTGGAAAGGGTACACTTGCGGCTAAACTGGCAGCGCACTATCAATTTCATTTGCTGGATTCTGGTGCTTTATATCGCTTGCTGGGGCTGTCATTACATCAACAAGACTTGCTGGATTGCCTGGCTTCAGAACTTGATCAATGCATTAAAATTGCAACAAATTTAGACATAAAATTTGTTACAACTGAAACTGGAACTCAGGTTCAACTTGATGGTGAAGATGTGACTCAAACCATTCGTACTGAACGTGTGGGTGAATTTGCTTCAAAAGTTGCTGCAATTCCTGAACTTAGAACTGCACTATTAGAGCGTCAACGTGCTTTTGCGCAAGAACCAGGTTTGGTTGCGGATGGTCGTGATATGGCCACTTCTATTTTTCCTCAGGCTCAAGCCAAGATTTACCTGACTGCTTCGGCTGAATCCCGAGCGGCGCGACGTGTAAAGCAGTTGCAGGGTATGGGGCTAGATGTTAAAATAAACGACATTTTAGCTAATATACAAGCTCGAGACAAACGAGACATGGAGCGCACAGTAGCTCCACTCAAGCCGGCAGCAGATGCATATATCATTGATAGTTCAGAATTGGGCATCGATGAAGTATTCAAGTTGATGACCAACTTTGTCGAAAAGCAATTAGCAAATTAACGAATTTTCAGCCAAAGCATAGCTAGATCAGTTTATTACGGACTATGTGGAAGCTTTATTAAACCGGCCTTGTCTGATCCAAGACCGCTGAACTTTATCAGGTATATCATGACCGAATCTTTTGCAGCCCTCTTTGAAGAAAGCGAATTAAACCTCAACGTTGAAAAGGGTGCTGTCATCCAAGGCGTTGTCGTAAGCATCGACTCTGACTGGGTAACAGTTGACACTGGCCTTAAATCAGAAGGTATTGTTGACCGCGCTGAATTCTTAAACGACCAACGTGAACTTGAAGTTCAAGTTGGTGATACTGTTGATGTTGTTGTTGAAGCTCTTGACAACGGTATGGGTCAAACAGTTCTTTCACGCGAAAAAGCAAAACGCGCTGAAACTTGGACTAAACTTGAAAAAATCTTTGAAGACGGCGAAATCGTTACTGGTGTTATCTCTGGTAAGGTTAAAGGCGGTTTCACTGTTGACATCGGTCCAGTTCGTGCGTTCCTTCCAGGTTCTTTAGTTGATACTCGTCCTATTCGTGATACTACTCACTTAGAAGGCAAAGAGTTAGAATTCAAAGTAATCAAACTTGACGCTAAACGTAACAACGTTGTTGTTTCACGTCGTGCTGTTATGGAAGCTGAATCTTCAGCTGACCGTGAAGCTCTTCTTGCTCAGCTTGAAGAAGGTCAAACAGTTACAGGTACAATCAAGAACCTTACTGACTACGGCGCATTCGTTGACCTTGGCGGTATCGATGGTCTTCTTCACATAACTGACATGGCTTGGAAACGTATCAAGCACCCTTCAGAAGTTGTTGAAGTTGGTCAAGAAGTTACTGTTAAAGTACTTAAATTTGACCGTGAACGTAACCGCGTATCTTTAGGCCTTAAACAATTAGGCGAAGATCCATGGTTAGCGATCATGAACCGTTACCCTAAAGGTTCAATCGTTAAAGCTCGCGTAACTAACCTTACTGATTACGGTTGTTTCGCTGAAATTGCTGAAGGCGTTGAAGGTTTAGTACACGTTTCAGAAATGGATCACACTAACAAAAACATCCACCCATCTAAAGTTGTTCAGATTGGTGACGAAGTTGATGTTATGGTTCTTGAAGTTGATGAAGAACGTCGTCGTATTTCTCTTGGTATCAAACAAACTCGTGCTAACCCATGGGAAGAGTTTGCTAAAGACCACGACAAAGGCGAAAAAGTTTCTGGTACTATCAAATCTATCACTGACTTCGGTATCTTCATCGGTTTACCAGGCGGTATCGATGGTCTAGTTCACTTGTCTGATATTTCTTGGAACGAACAAGGCGAAGAAGCTATCCGTCGTTACAAGAAAGGTGACACTGTTGAAGCGGTTATCTTGTCTGTAGATGCTGAAGGCAACCGTATCAGCCTTGGTATCAAACAAATGAACAACGATCCGTTCAACGATTTCTTGGCGACTAACGAACGCGGTGCTTTGGTTAAAGGTACTGTGACTGCTGTTGATGCTAAAGGCGCAACTATTAAGTTAGCTGACGAAGTTGAAGCGTCTCTTAAAGCTTCTGAAATCAACCGCGATCGCGTTGAAGATGCAACTAAGTTCCTTGAAGTTGGTCAAGAAGTTGAAGCTAAAATCATCAACGTAGATCGCAAATCACGCTCTATCAACTTGTCTATCAAAGCGAAAGACGAAGCTGAAGAGAAAGAAGCAGTTGCTAACTTGAAAACAGCAACAACTACTTCAGAAAATGGTCCTAAGACTATTGGTGATTTGATCAAAGCTCAAATGGGCAACTAAGTAGGCGTTAAAATGTATTGTTAATGTAAATTAACTAATACTTTTTACAGAAATACTGTAAACGGTAGCGTAGTATTAACTTATTGCGCTACCGTTTTGTATTTAAACACGTTATTATCGGATCATCTACAAAGTAGCTTGATAATTAAAGAGGTCGCAGATGACTACGGAAGCACTTAATAAGTCTGACTTAATAGAGCGAATTTCCCTTAAAAATCCACACTTAGCAGAGCCTTTAGTTGAAGAAGCTGTTAAAATTATGATTGATCAAATGATAGCCGCTTTATCATCTGATAATCGTATTGAAATTCGTGGTTTTGGCAGTTTTGCTTTGCATCACCGTGATCCACGTGTGGGGCGTAATCCTAAAACAGGAAAGTCTGTTGAAGTGGCTGCAAAAGCAGTTCCACACTTTAAACCTGGTAAGGCGTTACGTGATGCAGTAAACGAATCTGCACAGTAATAAAGAATTCCAAAAGGGGTATTTATGCGTTACGTACTGGTCGCTTTGCTCGTTGTGCTGTTTGGCTATTCATTGGCTTTGGTTTTACAAAATGGTACTGAGTTAAGCGTAGATCTGCTATTTACTCAAGTTCCTGCTATGCGTTTAGGCTTGTTGTTATTGCTAACTTTAGCTTTGGGTGTGGTGTTGGGTTTATTGCTGGGTGTGCAAATTTTCCGAGTATTTCAAAATAATTGGGAAATTAAACGACTGCGTAAAGACATTGAATATCTCCGGAAAGAGCAAATTCAAACTGCCCAATTGGCGGCTGCTGAAGCTGCAGCCCATACTAGGCATGAAAAAACTGTATTAGATATTACCAACGAAAATAAAAGCCCATTATAATGGGCTTTCTTTTTGTCTGACTGAAGGTAAATTCTCTTGAGTATCATTGTTGCACTGGATGCTAAAAGCCAATATGACGCGTTAACCATTGCAGAGCAATTAGATCCTGCATTATGTCGAGTAAAAGTTGGTAAAGAGTTATTTACCCATGAAGGTCCAAGTGTAGTTAAAGCATTGCATGACAAAGGCTTTGAGGTTTTCCTGGATTTAAAATTCCATGATATTCCAAATACAACGGCTCAAGCAGTATGTGCGGCGGCTGATCTTGGTGTATGGATGGTGAATGTACACGCATCAGGTGGTCGTAAGATGATGGAAACCTGTGTGGAGCGCTTAAAAGCAGGCAACTATACCACTCAACTGATTGCTGTGACTGTGTTGACTTCAATGGGTCGTGAGGACTTAAAAGATATCGGTTTGGATATTGAACCATTTGAACAAGTAGAACGCCTTGCTAAGCTTACTCAAGACAGTGGTCTGGATGGTGTGGTCTGTTCTGCTCAAGAAGCCAAAATGCTCCGTGAAACATTAGGTCAGGATTTTGCTCTAGTTACTCCAGGTATTCGCCCGGCGGGTTCTAATGCAGATGATCAAAAACGGATTGTGACACCAAAGCAAGCGATGCTTGATGGTTCAACGCATTTGGTGATTGGTCGTCCGATTACTCAATCAGAAAACCCAAGTCAAACCTTGCGTGATATTTTAGCGACAATTTAATCTGAATTTGATGTATTTAAAAGCCGACTTAATGTCGGCTTTTTTGTTTTAATACTTTTAAATCCAGCCTAATCCTCCTTTGAAAAAGGAGGATATAATCCCTAAATGGAAGTGAATAATCGAGTCAGATTATTTATAAAGCTGCTAATACACTCACTGCAATCGGTGCAAGCACAGAAAGAATAAAACCACTGACCATGGCATGCGGAATAAATGCATTGCCACAGGCTTGTTTAACCATAGGTAAGGTGACATCCATGGCGGTTGCTGCAGCGGATGAAATGGCTGAGCGTGGATAACGCCAACCAATGCTATACATCAAAAGAATCGCAATAATTTCTCTAAATAAATCATTCATCAGTGCAATGCTGCCAAGCTCGGCATTTTTTAGTTCAGTCACCACAATGCCTGTCATGGAATAAAAACCATAACCTTGCGACAGCATAATCAGGTCTTTGAGGCTAATATCTTTCACAATTGCTGCGCTAAAAAAAGCACCCGCTAATGAACCGACAATACAACCGATCGGTACCAGCATAATTTTCCAGTTCAGCCATGAGCGGTCGAGTGGGGAATACGCTAAATCTAAGCCAATCAAGAACATGAAGATGAGCAGTAGATTCCATGTGCTCACATGCAAACTGTAATCAAAATGATTAAACATTTCAGCAAGTCCATATCCTAATGCGAGTGCAATAAAAGCATAACTAATATTAAGTAGCGATTTAACCAATAACTCTGCGGATACTTTACCTTGCGTCGGTTGGTAGCCAATACTTTTAAACAGGATATAGCAGCAGAGAAAAGCACCCAGTGATGTTGCAATAGAGAGTGTTAGTGCATTGGATAAAATTTGCAGCGGACTGTTTATGCTGTGGAGTGTTTGAGAAAATTCAATCGCGATGGCAATTAGCAGTATGTAAGTAAAATAGGGTAAAACTTTAAAGGCTAGATTTTCTAACCAGCGAGGAAGTTTACGTGCAAGAACAAATCCAAGGAATAAACAGAGAAGAAGCTGGATGATCAACCAGAGCGATTGCATACAAAAAGTCGGCAGGTGAAAAGACACTTGCTTATTATGATCATTAAGTATTTAGGCTGCACGACTTCCAGATGTTTTATTTAGCAAGCAGTCATCTGCGGGATTAAGTTTTTTGGTTTTTAACCCATATTTCCATGTATAAGTAGGCCAAAGTGTAAAGTTTTTGCCCTGATCTTGCTGATACCAGTTCACACATCCAAATTGCCAAACAGTTCCCTTAAGAAGGTCTTGCATCTCTGCATTGAATTGAACTTGGACTTTCACCACAATTGTATGGCTATGGGTGTGTTTAACCCGCTGAATCAATTATAAGATGTAATGGGTTTGTGACTCAATCATAAAGATAACCGAGTTGTGCGCCAAAACGGTATTGGGTCCTAATCATTGGAATAAATTTGGAAAATGTTTGGTGCAAATTTCTAAAAACTTTCTGCACCATCATGTCAGACCTTTCGTAAATCAAGACCATTTTCTCCGGTACATTTAAATGATACAAAAAAAATTGATAGATTCGGCAATTTGCAAGAGTGAAATTTTATAGTAAAAAATGGTCATATTCTTTTAATTAGAAAATGCTATGAAACGATCAATTCTTGGCTTGATGTATTTAATTCAAGGCATGCGTAAAGCTGGGATTGCAGTTGATCAAAAACTTCAAAGTATTGGGCTGCGTGCTGAGGCATTGGATCCAAGTTCAACTATTCATCCCAGTCTGGAATGGGATATTCTAAAAGTTATTGGGCAAGATGTTTCGCCTGAAAAAGGATTATTTATTGGGCAACATTATGCGCTTGCTGGTTATGGCCCTTTACTCATGTTGTTGGTCAGCAGTGAAAATGTGCGTACAGCTTGGGAACAAGGCATTCAGTATCAGTCTTTAACCCATCTAATTGGGGCTTTAAGCCTGAAATATACCGAGCGAAAAGTTGCTTTATGCTATGAGCCACAAGATTTAAACAGTGATCTCGGGTTGTTGCGCGCTCAATGTGAAATTTCAGGAACCTATAAGTTTATTCAAGATATTTATAAAATGATGGGCTTGCACATGCCTCAAATTCGGATTGAATTACCATTTGCGCAACCAGAAAACCAAGATTTTTTAACAACCTATCATGATTACTATGGTTCAGAGTTACAGTTTGGTTCAAAGTGTGCAGAATTTTGGTTTGATAATACAGTACTGAATGTTCAGATTCCTTCTGCAGATAAAATGAGTTTTAAGATCTATGAAAGTAAATGTATTGCTGAATTAGAGCGCTTAAGAATAGATGAGCAAGTGCCATCTTTGGTGCAACGCGTGCAAAATTATTTAGAGTTACAGCAAGGGGTAATGCCAACGATGGCGGAAACGGCACAAGCTTTGCAAATTCCAGAGCGAACCTTGCGCCATCAATTGCAGCAACTCCAAAGCAGTTATAAACAAATACGTGAAAAACTGATTAAAGATAAAGCATTAAGGCTAATAGAATATAAAGAGTATTCTATTGAAATGATTGCAGAGTTACTGGGCTATTCAGAGCCGGCGGCTTTTAATCATGCCTTTAAACGATGGTTTGGGTACAGTCCACGCCAGTACTTTAAATAGCCTAAGTCTTTTATTAATGCCAAAGTGTTATATATATTCCATCCCCAACTTCGCTATACTTTCAATAGCCTAAAATAGTATTCAATCATATGTCAGACTTAAATTCTAAGCACAGCACCGCCTTTATTCCTTTGTCACCTGCAGAACGTTATGCGCAAGCGATCTCTTCTGGTCAGTTCATGCCGGATGATGCACAGGCGCAAGCTGTCCATGAATTGGATCGTGTTTGGCAAGAACTGCTGCTGCGTTTTAAGGCATCAAAAAAAGCCTTTCGTCGTTTCCGTCGTCAAACATCTCCTAAAGGCGTGTATATGTGGGGCGGTGTAGGGCGCGGAAAAACCTGGCTGATGGATCAATTTTTTGATTCGATTCCTTTTCGCCGAAAAATGCGTATGCATTTCCATCATTTTATGCAGCATGTGCATCGTGAATTGAACAAATTATCGGGACAGCGTAATCCACTTGAGTTGGTTGCTGACCAGATTTACCAACAAGCCGTGGTCATCTGTTTTGATGAATTCTTTGTATCGAATGTTACAGATGCGATGATTTTAAGCGAACTGTTCCAAAAATTATTTGAACGTGGGATTACACTGGTTGCAACATCGAATATTGCCCCAGATGGTCTGTATAAAAATGGCATTCACCGTGACCGTTTTATCCCAACGATTGAGATGGTGAAAAAGAACTGTGTCGTGCTGAATGTGGATGCAGGCGTGGATTATCGTCTGCGTGTGCTCAAACAAGCGCAATTGTTTAAATCACCATTGACTCATGATCATAGAAACTGGATCGCACAGCGTTTTACTGCTTTGACCCAAACTCAAAAAATTTCCCAAGAGCCGATTATTATCAATAACCGTATTGTGGAAACAGTTGGGCATACTGAAGATGTTTTATGGTGTGAATTTTCAGATTTGTGCTTTAAGCCGCGTAGTCCAGCAGATTTTATTGAGATCGCCAATATTTACAATACCGTGCTGGTGAGTAATGTTCCGCATTTAACCGACTATTTGTCGGAAGGTGCACGTCGTTTTATTTATCTGGTCGATGAATTTTATGATCGTGGGGTAAAATTGTTGTTGACCTCTGAAGATTCAATTATTGATATCTATCAAGGTGAAAAACTAGCCTTTGAAATTGAACGCACGCGTTCACGTTTACTGGAAATGCAGTCCGATGAGTATCTGAATGCAGAGCATAAACAAATCCAGAAAACAGAATCCCAAGCGAATTAAAATCAAGCGCCAGAAATGGCGCTTTTTTTATTGCTAGAAAATGTGTATTTAATCGACATTTAAGGCTGGTTATTGTTTAATCTTTGCTCTATAACTATACCAATGTCGGGTTTAAGTGCTGTTTTATCTATAAATCTGAACTTAAGTCTAATTTCGACATTTCAAAAACTTTATAAACTGTAAAAAGGTATTCAAGTTGATGATGACATCGCATTGGTGAGCAGTATTTTATTTAATAATGTGCATATTTATTTTATAAAAAATGATCACTATTTAGCATTGTGATAGTACTATTCAGCTAGATTTAAATCGGTATACTAGAATCTCTTGTTATAAAAAGTAGCAATATCAGGAAAGACAATGACTGCACGTATTCAAAAAGGCAAGTTAGCGATTGCTAAAGAACTTTACGATTTCATCGAAAATGAAGCATTACCAGGTTCTGGTTTAGACAGCGAAACATACTGGAAAAACTTCGAGCAAGTCGTTGTTGATCTTAGTCCTAAGAATAAGGCGCTTTTAGCTAAGCGTGATGATCTTCAGGCTAAAATTGATGAATGGCACCGCAACAACAAATTTGAATTAGAAGCTTACAAAGCTTTCCTTACAGAAATTGGCTACTTATTACCAGAAGTAGAAGATTTCAAAATCAGCACAGAAAATGTCGACGAAGAAATCGCACTTTTGGCTGGTCCACAACTTGTAGTACCTGTACGTAATGCACGTTATTGCTTGAACGCGGCAAATGCGCGTTGGGGTTCTTTATACGATGCACTTTACGGTTTCGACGTGATCCCTGAAGAAGGTGGCGCGGAAAAAGGTAAGGGCTATAACCCAGTCCGTGGCGAAAAAGTCATTGCATTCGCGAAAAAATTCTTAAATGAAACTTTCCCGTTGGTGAATGGTTCGCATGCAGATGCAACAAAATACACAGTAGAGCACAATGCACTGGTTGTGACTTTAAAAGATGGTTCTACCACTACTTTAGTGCATCAAGCACAATTCGTTGGTTATAACGGCGAAGCTGCTGCACCGACTGAAATCGTATTTAAAAATAATGGATTGCATGTAATTGTTGAAATTGATGCAAGCAGCACGATTGGTCAAACAGATGCAGCTGGCGTTAAAGATTTAGTACTTGAAGCTGCTGTAACGACCATCCAGGATTTAGAAGATTCGATTGCTGCGGTTGATGCAGAAGAAAAAGTTGAAGGCTACCGTAACTGGCTAGGCTTAATGCGCGGTACTTTGGAAGAATCAATCGAGAAAAATGGTAAAACTGTTACTCGTGCATTGAACAAAGATCGCACTCATAAAAACCTGATTGGTGGCGTGACATCTATTCACGGTCGCTCACTTATGTTACTTCGTAATGTTGGACACTTGATGACCAATCCAGCCATCCTTGTAGATGGTGCAGAAATTTATGAAGGCATCATGGATGCTTTGGTTACACCATTGTTGACTTTCGCGGACATCAAGGGTGAAAATGAAATCAAGAACTCGCGTAAAGGTTCGATGTATATCGTTAAACCAAAAATGCATGGTCCTGAAGAAGTTGCTTTTGCCGTTGAATTGTTTGAGCGTGCTGAGCAAGCATTAGGTTTACCGGCTAAAACGCTTAAAATCGGTATCATGGATGAAGAACGTCGTACATCTGTAAACTTGAAAAACTGTATTGCTCAAGCGAAAGACCGTACTATCTTCATTAATACGGGTTTCATGGATCGTACTGGTGATGAAATTCACACCTTCATGGAAGCTGGTCCTTTCGTTCGTAAAGGTGAAGTGAAATCTCAAATCTGGTTCCCAGCTTATGAGAACCGTAACGTGATGATCGGCCTTCAGGCTGGTTTACGTGGTAAGGCACAAATTGGTAAAGGCATGTGGCCAAAACCAGATATGTTGCTCGACATGTACAAGACCAAAACTGAACATCCAGAAGCGGGTGCAAGCTGTGCATGGGTGCCATCACCAACAGGTGCGGTGATTCACGCGATTCACTACCATCAAATCAATGTAGCAAACCGTCAGCAAGAATTATTGGGTACTGAAGCATTATCACTTGATGATTTGTTGACTCCACCATTGGCTAAAGACACCAACTGGTCTGAGGAAGAAAAAACCAAAGAACTTGAAAATAACTGTCAGGGTATCCTCGGTTATGTGGTTCGTTGGGTTGATTTGGGTGTAGGTTGTTCTAAAGTTCTTGATATCAACAACGTTGGTTTGATGGAAGACCGTGCTACTTTACGTATTTCTTCTCAACATGTTGCGAACTGGTTACGTCACGGTATCGTAACGCGTGCGCAAGTTGAAGAAGTGATGCAGCGTATGGCGAAAATTGTGGATGAGCAAAATGCTAATGATCCACTTTATACGCCAATGTCTACTGACTTTGAAAACAACATTGCTTTCCAGGCAGCTTCTGACTTGATCTTTAAAGGTGGTGAACAACCATCGGGTTATACAGAGCCTCTATTGCATGCAGCACGTTTGAAATTAAAAGGTTATACAGGTGATTAATCCTGTGAACTGAATAAAAAAGCCTCCTTGTGAGGCTTTTTTTGTATAGGATCGGCAGATAATAATGGAGTATAAATCATGTATTTTTGGCGCACCGATCAACTGATTGATGATTTAAAACAAAATAGCATCGCCCAAGCCGATTTTAAAAATTATTATCTCGTCAGCGGTATTTTGCTTTTATTGAGCTTTTTTGCTTTAAGTCAGACTGGGGTTGAGGAACTTAAAATCAGTTTGGCTGGATTTGTCATTAATTTAGGTTTATTGATCAGTTGGATCAATGCTGCTGTTAAAGCCAATGGTGGAGAAAAAGGTCATGCATTTTTAAATCGCTTCATTGCACTGTATTTACCGATTACCATCAAAATTACTATTTTTTCCATTGTGGGAATGATCTGTTTTGAACTGATTTTTAACGTTTTTAAAGGTCAGTTTGATGAAGTTCAACTTGAGCATATCGATGCAATTAAAAGTGCTGTGGTGGACATAGTAACTTCATTTTTAATTTACTGGCGCATATATGTTGCCATCAAAAAAGTGAACAGTTGATTTTGATCAGCAAATCATAAAATCCCGCTTCGGGATATCGCTCCCAGTTCTTCTTCTTGATTACATTGGCAGATCAAGCTAATGCTTCATTTAGTGAAGTGATAAGAAAAACTCCAGTTTAGAATGTTTTTAATGGGTCATGGATTCTAGAAGTTTCGATTTATACATTGGCTGACGATTCCTAACGACCTAACACAGTCACATTAATACAGTTAAGGATATAATCGAATAAGTTTAATTTAATACCTATGCTATGTGCGCAAACTTCAAACCATTGACTCTCAAACAATTGCAGGATTTAAAGCTACCGGATATTCCTTTTGAGTATCCGGAAGAAGTCTATCCGGGTTATGACTTGCCTTTATTGTTTAAATCACAACAAGGTCTTGAGTGGCGTAAAGTGATGTTTGGTCTCGTGCCGAAATGGGCAGAAGATAAAACAATTGCATCTAAAACTTATAACGCCCGCAGTGAGACCTTGATTCAGAAACCTACTTTTAATAATGCTGTGATGAAATATAAATTTGGTGTCATTCCGGTGGCTGAGTTTTACGAGTCCAAATATTTTGATCATAAGCCACAACGTTGGGGTGTACGTCGGAAAGATGGTCAAGCTATTTTTATTGCAGCACTTTATGAAATCTGTAAGATCGGGGATGAAGTGGTTCGTTCAGCCACCATGATCACGATGGATGCAATAGATCATCCCATGATGAAAGAATTTCATGAGCCTGGAAATGTTAAACGCTCAGTGATCGTTATTCCTCACGAGCGTTTAAATGAATGGCTAAGTTGGAAATCTCCGGATATCCGATCATTTGTAGAAGGGTTTCCTGAAGATGAATTTGAGTGCTCACATGTACCTAAAGCAAAAATCAAAAAAATAACGCCTCAACTGAATTTTTTCGATTAAGCTTGGCTTAACGTGCTAAATTTTTGAAAATATGCTTCAGGCTTTCCATCATTTTGTCTATTTGTAATGGGGTCAAGCCATCAAAAGATTGTTCCAAAACCACATTGGTGAGGTCATTAATCTTTTGGGTCATTTGTTGTCCTTTCTCTGTTAAAAAAACACGGGTAATTCGGGCATCATCTTCACATGAGTAAGTATCAACTAATCCTTCATCTTTTAGGCGATAGACAATTTTGGTGGTTGTCGACATTTTAGAAATAATCATTTCAGATAAGTCTGAAACGCTTGCGTGCGATTTCGCTTTCAATGCAAGTAAAATACGGCGACGAGAATTATCTAAACCATATTTTTTCAACGCATGATCTACGTTTTGTACATGTTGAGCGTGTACTTGGGTAACCCAATAAAATGGAAAATTATCTAAACTAAAATCGTCAACACAAGGTAAAAATTTACTATATTTTTTTGTCATGGATTTTTCTCCTATTTTTTAATTGTTGTAATTGTATTTTATTATTGTAACGATTTTGTGAAAAATTGAATAAAACTTATTGAATAACATATCTTGTAGCTAAAGCAAAAAAGTAACTCCTGATTAAATTTTTTAAATTAAACTTAAATTAGTGCGCTAGATTTTTGAAAATATGTTTAAGGCTTTCCATCATTTTTTCAATTTGTAAGGGGGTTAATCCTTCAAAAGATTGTTCCAGAACCACATTGGTGAGGTCATTAATCTTCTGAGTCATTTGTTGTCCTTTTTCCGTTAAGACTACACGGGTAATTCGGGCATCATCTTCACATGAGTAAGTATCAACTAATCCTTCATCTTTTAAACGATAAACAATTTTAGTGGTCGTTGACATCTTGGATACCACCATTTCGGAAAGATCAGACACACTTGCATTCGGTTTTGATTTTAACGCGAGTAAAATCCGGCGACGAGAATTATCTAAACCATATTTTTTTAATACGTGATCGACATTCTGAACGTATTGAGCATGGACTTGGGTAACCCAATAATATGGAAAATTTTCTAAGCTAAAACTTTCCGGAGAAGGTAAAAATTTACTGTATTTTTTAGTCATGGTAGGCAACCACCTAATTCATTGTTGTAATTGTAATTTTTCATCGAAAGCATTCTAATCTAAAGCTATTTTGCTTCGCAATACATATTAAATTATTTTTATTGCTTATTAATATATATTAAGTTTTTTATAATGCAATAAGGCAACTTATCTTTATAAGCTTCCTTATACGAATCAAAATTAAGCGTGCTCGTTTAGAAGAGACAGAGTGTAACTGTCTTTATCTTGATGAAATCCGACAATACTCTGGGCAAACTTCAACACTTCTTCTTGGACTTCAGAATATTGATAAGGCTCTGAAGCTAACGTTGCCGTAGGAGTACCGTGTTGTAAAATGACCGACATAAGCATTTCAAACTTTTGGTTATTATGTGTGACCATTACCTTAACTTGATGCTGATCAAATGATGAATCTAAATTAAGATATGCACCTTCATAGCGAGTATTAGCAATCGTTTTCGACGTTTTATTGAAGGTTAATGCTTTTTCATTTGTCATAGTAAATAATCCCTGTAAATTTTTTTGATTGGATTAGAGACTTGCGCATCTAAGTTTAGCTATCGATTATTGAGTTAAAAAATCTTGACTGTATTTTATTCTAGTGAAAAAAACAGCTTTGGGAACTGATCTTTTTAACAAAAAATTTCTGATATTTGGATCGTATGCCTAATAAATTGCTGTATTTGTCAAGTAAGTATTGTAATAAAATTCATAAAAACAATAACTTGTATTATCATCTTTTGGTTTTTTTAAATTTTTTAGTGGTTGTAACTGTTAGATCCATTATATTTCCAAAGCAAAAAATCAGACGAATAGATGAAATAAGTCACAAAAATGAGTATGTATTTTATACAGGTTGGCATTTTTGTGATTGAAAATGAAAAAAATCTAATTACAAACTTTATAGTTTGTGCATAATTAATTTATCTATTGTTGAACAGGTCACCTCTATGGATCCGTCGCCGTGCAGGTCTACATTTAATTTTAACCAAATTCATAAAATCGGAGATTTAAACTAATGGAGTTTTTATTAGATCCGGGAATTTGGATTGGTTTACTTACCCTTATTGTTTTAGAAATTGTCTTAGGTATTGATAACCTGGTTTTTATTGCCATTTTGGCAGAAAAACTCCCTCCAGAACAGCGTGATAAAGCGCGTGTAGTGGGTCTTTCCCTCGCTTTGTTTATGCGCTTGGGCTTATTGTTTGCTATCTCTTGGTTAGTCACTTTGACCAAACCGCTTATTACGGTCTTTGATTGGACCTTCTCAGGTCGAGATTTGATTCTTTTATTTGGCGGTTTATTCTTGGTCTATAAAGCTGTGACCGAACTGCATGAAAAGATTGAAGGCAAACCTGAAGTTAACGTGACTACCAATATTGTGTATGCAAGTTTTGCTGCTGTTGTTGCACAAATTGTGGTGTTAGATGCCGTATTCTCTTTAGATTCGGTGATTACCGCAGTTGGCATGGTCGACAACATCTATGTGATGATGACGGCAATGATAGTTGCCATGGCTGTAATGTTACTGGCCTCCAAATCATTAACTGCTTTTGTAAACCGACATCCGACCGTTGTGATTTTGTGTCTAAGCTTCTTATTGTTAATTGGGATTAGCTTGATTGCAGAAGGTTTTGGTTTTCATATTCCGAAAGGCTATATCTATTCAGGTATTGGGGTTGCGATTGCAATTGAGGCATTTAACCAATTTGGTCAGCGCAATATAGCCAAACATGAATCTAAAATTCCACTGCGTCACCGTACAGCAGATTCCATCTTGAAATTGATGGGTGGCAAAATGGAGACGGTGGCGAATAGCGCGCAACACTTCGAAGCTCAAGAAGCGTTTGCCGATGAAGAACGTTATATGATTGGCGGGGTATTAACCCTGGCAGAAAGATCTGTTGCCTCGATCATGACACCGCGTAGCCAGATTTCTTGGGTAGATATTGAAGATAGTCCTGAACAGATTCGTGAACAGGTGTTATCTGTGCCGCATAGCTTGTTTCCGGTGTGTCGTGGAAGTCTGGATAAGGTGATCAGTGTTGTTCGTGCTAAAGAGTTGCTTGATGTGATTGATGATGAGGAACAACTGAAAGCTTTAATCAAACGCCATCGTCCGATCTATATTTTCGCGAAAATGAAAGTGATTGATGCCATTAATACTTTGCGTACCTCGAAAGGTTCATTGGTTCTGGTGAGTGATGAGTTTGGAAATGTACAAGGTTTAATTTCTCCACTAGATGTGTTTGAAGCCATTGCCGGAGAATTTCCTGATGCGGATGAACAGCTGGATTTAGTGAAAATTGATGATCACACCTGGAAAGCATCGGGCATGCTGGATGTGTACCAGCTTGAATTAGAGCTTGGTATGATGGATCTGGTCGAAGAAGATGCCGGTTATATCAGTGTTGCAGGTCTAATTTTAGAAAAAACGCACGGAGAAGTGACCTTAGGTACTCATTTGGAGTATCACGGTGTTCACTTTGAGGTGACGGAACTGGATGATAATCGAATTAAATCGGTTTTAATTATGCACCGCTAAAAGGTAATTGGGGACACTATAAAAAGATAATGAATATCTCAAATTAGTTTCCTTTTCAATCGCTTTAAAAACCCAATAGACAGGTGCTATTGGGTTTTTTATCATTTTGATTTATCTTGAAATGATTAGAAAATAGATGAATTTTGACCTGCTGCTTTAAAATGGAGAGAGCAAACAGGTTAATCCGTCCTAAAATAGCTATTTCTAGGGATATTGAATATTAATAAAGTGATGAATAATAAAAGTATAAAAACAAGGGTTAAATGGGTCTAATGCGTATTACAGAAAGGATTGTAGATTTTACAAAACTTGCATCTGAACAAAAACATCGTTTTTTTGAAATGATATGTGAATTTGATCAGCAAATTTTTCCAAATTCGACCGCAAATGAAATTTATGATTTTGTCTATGATCAGGACGCTGTTTCAGTTCTGGTGGTTCATTATTATCATAAAGATACGCTAGTTGGACAAAATATTATTCCTGTGCTTAAGCTTTCTCTAGAGGGTCATCCTGTCTTTGTGGTGAGCTCCCGGGCGAGTATTTTACCGGTTTATCGTAAAGGCAACAGAACACTTAAAACTGCAATCCGGGTTGCGATTAATCACCGGATTCGGAATCCCACTATTCCCTTATGGTTTGTACCTACAGTCATACAGCCTAAAATTTATACCTATTTTGCATCTCGTTCACAAAATTTCTTCCCACGTACAGGTAAAGAAACTCCTCAAGAGTATTTAAAAGTTCTGGAGATGATGCAGCAGCGTAAGCATGATATATGCAAGCGCCGAGACGATATTTTTGTCTATCCTTATGTAATGCCGCAAACTACATCCGAACACATTCAACGTTTAAGAACTAGGGCAACGCCACATATCAATTTTTTTATGCAGCATGTGCCTGACTATTTTGATGGTATGGGCTTGCTGTGTATCTGTAAATTGGATTTAAAAACGATTTTTGAAACCATATTGAATTTATTTTTAGATCGGAAAGTGTATTAAATTTTATTCTCTAGAGATGGGCTGAATTATCTACTTTAAATTTCTCGGATTGTATAAATAAAGCATAGGCAAAAAATGCTCATCACGTTTAAAAATATTAAAATGCTTTGAGTTTCTATAGCTCAGATGCATATCGCTATAGTTAGTTTTGATAGTTTTTAAATAATCTCGACATTTTCCTTATAGTTGAATAAAAGCAAATCCAAGCATTTGGATGAGTAGATTGAAGTGATTTAAATAAGGAAACGGGATGTTGAATCAGTCTTTTGATACGGATGTTGTGGTGATTGGGACCGGCCCGGCAGGTGCAACGACGGCTTTGGCCTTAGCCACTTACGGTATTTCAGTCCGTTTTTATACCCAGTTTAATGGCTTGGCAAATTCGCCACGAGCGCACATTACCAATCAACGTGCAGTAGAAGTATTGCGTGAATTTGGGTTGGAAGAAGAAGCCAAAAATATGGCGACCCCATGGCAACACATGGGGGAAAGCATGATCACTACCAGTTTGATTGGCGAAGAAATTGCCCGTATCCAGGCGTGGGGAACCGGTGATTTACGTCATGGTGATTATGTAAAGGGAAGTCCTTCACCTTTATTCGATTTAGTGCAACCAGAAATGGAAGCACTACTGGTTAAACATGCGGTTGCGCGCGGTGCAAATCTATTTTACAACACCGAATATCTAGATCATGAACAAGATGATGATGGCGTTACAGTCTGGTTTTTAGACCTATTGGAAAATCGCAAATATTCGGTACGTGCCAAGTATCTGGTGGGTATGGATGGGGCACGCTCTAAAATTGTTGAAAAAATTGGTCTTCCGATTGAAGGTCATATGGCACGTGCGGGCACGACTTATGTCCGTTTCAAAGCCGACTTGACTAAGTATGTGCAACATCGCCCAAGCATTTTGCATTGGATTGTGAATCCTGCTGCGGGCTTTGGCGAAATTGGCATGGGCTTGTTGCGTGCTATTTCTCCGTGGAATGACTGGATTGCCGGTTGGGGTTTCGATATTGCACAAGGTGAGCCGCAATATACCCAAGAACAAATCATCCAACGTATTCATACTTTTATTGGTACGGACGATGTCGATATTGAAGTTCAAAATGTATCGGCATGGTATGTGAATCAGGCGTTTGCCAAGCATTATTCAGTCGGTCGGGTTTTCTGCGGTGGAGATGCCGTACATCGTCATCCACCATCCAGTGGTTTAGGTTCAAATACCTGTATTCAAGATGCATTTAACTTGGCATGGAAACTGGCTTTCGTCATTAAAGATTGGGCGAAAGCAGATTTATTAACCTCTTATAGTGATGAGCGTGTGCCAGTGGGACAGCAAATTGTGGCACGTGCCAACCAGTCTCGCATGGACTACAAGCACCTGAAAGATGTTTTCGGTTTTGATCAAGGTATTGAAACCACCCAACAATTGTTGGATCGATTGAATGCACCAACAGCAGACGCGGCTGAATTGCGTACTCAGCTGAATCATGCTTTGGAAATTAAAAACTTTGAGTTCAATGCGCAAGGGGTGGAGCTGAATCAGCGTTATCAATCCGTTGTCGTGGTTTTGGAGGATGAAAATGAAGAGCAATGGCAAGTTGATCCGCAATTGTATTTACAAGCAACTTCACGTCCCGGGGCAAAAATTCCACATTGCTGGTTAATTGATGCGAAAAATGGTCAAAAGGTTTCCACTCTGGATATCGTCGGAAATGGAAAACTTACTTTAGTGACTGGTTTATCCGGTACAGCCTGGAAAAAGGCAGCTGAACAATTAGATTTAGCTTATCTAGATGTTGTGACCATTGGGCAAGAAGTTAAAGATGTTTACGGCATCTGGCAAAAAACCTGTGAAATTGCTGAAGCAGGGATGTTACTGGTTCGTCCGGATGGCTATGTAGCATGGCGCCATCAAGAAGCATTGTATGACGATGCCGAAGCCTTGCAGAAACTCAGTCATGTACTGCAACAAATGCAGTATCAAATCGCTTAATTCAGATTTTTAAAAGTTATTCTGAAACTTGTTGTTGAACAGATTGCTGAATGATTTTTGCGGTAAATTGCAAAACTGGATTTTCAGCATCTGTTCGATAACTGGCATACAGCGGTAAAGTCGGCAAGTCTTGTTTCAGTTCAATCGCCTGTACATTGGGATTCAGCAATTGCCGTGCATATTCAGGTATAAAGCTCCAGCCCAAACCCATATTGATGAGATTTATATGTTGCAGGGCATTGGTGACTTGATATTTATATTGCAGTTTCAAATTTTCTTTTTCAGTGAACTGTTGAATTTGTTGATAGAACACTGGTGAAAAGAGCTGGTCGCAGACAATAAAGTCATCATTTTGAATTTGTCTTAAGTCCTGAATCTTACGTTTGGAAATATAATTTTGATGGGCAACACATAATAATTTTTCTTCAAACAGCATCGTGCTGCTGTAAACTGGATCATCCATACACACGCGACTAAAAATTAAATCCAGCTCGGAATTTTTCAATGCTTGGATCTGTTCGCTACAGGATAAACTTCTGATTTTAAGATCGACTTGTGGAAATTGAGCACGAACCTGTTGAATGACTTGAGGGATGATGGTCATTTCCGCAACGTGCAATACGCCAATAAACAGCTGTTGCTGACCTTGATTGGCGATTTGACGTGCATGAGCGACTGCAAGTTCTGCGTATTTAATCGATTCCAGGGCATATTTTAGAAAGCCTTGACCTTCTGCAGTCAAGGCTATTTTTCGTGCACTGCGGTCAATGAGTTGTACACCGACTTCTTCTTCAAGATCTTTAATTTGCTGGCTGAGGGAAGGTTGTACGGTACAGAGTTTTTGTGCAGCACGGGTAAAATTGAGTTCTTCAGCCAGCGCCACAAAGTAACGTAAATGTCTAAGTTCCATTGAGTATGTCCTGCTGAAAAACGGTTTTACGCTGCTGTTTAAAAACTAAAATAAAGATCTATGCAGAGTCATCAACATGGATAATTTTTTAGATTTCAAGAATTTTGATATCGGCATATTGCTGAATTAGATCTGGATTTAAACTGTGGATGTAATCCATGAATGCAACATTAAACTGACCAATCGTTTGCGCCTTTTCAAATGCCAATTTTCCTGCAATGGCAAAATGCGTATGTGCCGCAACGGTGGCAATAGTCGGTGTAGTTACCGCACAGTAAGCCGCGATTAGAGCACCGAGCGCACAGCCTGTTGCGGTGACTTTCGGCTGTAAATAAGAGCCACCATTGACCTGAATCACGGCATCAAGTTCTTTGCTTAAAATAAAATCCGATTCACCCGAAATGGCAATGCATTCAGCATGTGCTAACAGTACTTTGGCCTGGCTATAAACATCTGCGCTATCCAGTGTGCTATCCACGCCTTTGGAGAGCACCTGATTGCCTGCAAGGGTGCTAATTTCTGAAGCATTACCCCGAATAACCGTTGGATGGTATTGCAGTAACTCATCCACCATATCCGAGCGCCATTTTAAAACGGGACCATAACCGACTGGATCGAGTACCCAAGGCGTATCAGTTCGTTGCGCCGTTTGTGCAGAAATTTGCATCGCCTGCATTTGTTCATTGGTGGGCGTACCCAGATTAATGCTCAGTGCAGCGGAAATACTGGTAAAACTTTCGGCTTCGAATGGATTGTCAATCATCGCAGGTGAAGCGCCGGCAGCCAGCAAAACATTGGCTGCATAATTGGCTGCAACGCTATTGGTAATACATTGCACCAAAGGCTGCTCCGTTTGCAGCTGTGTCCATGCTTCAACAATATGCTCGATCAATGTTGAAGTTTGATCCATGGGATTATTCCTTAAGTTATACATGGGATTGGAGAGATTAGACATATGGCTCACCATCTATTGGGTGAAATTTTATTGGGTAAAATAGTGGTCTTGATGCTTACAGGTGCGACAATAGAGTGTCACATAATTTTCAGCATCATAATCCACAGTAAGCTCATTGGAACCGCAATACATACAGCGTTTTTGTGAATAGAAGCTTAAGCGGGGTTCAATCTTTTTCCAGATCCGCCAAATCGGCTGGAAAAATATACTTTCATCATAGCCTAGAAAGCGGAAAAACAGGATTTCACTCATCTTGCTAAACGGAATATTGTGAGGACGCGGCAGGGTGGATGTTTCCCATTTTTCGGTTATGGCACGGTCACGATATTGCTGCAAGGTTTTCTTTAGCAAGTTGGTATTAATAAAGTTTTCATTCCGTACTTGCAGGGCTTTCTGTTGATGCAAATATTCCAAAGCGGTTTGCACCAGATAATAAATTTGCCCCACCGCCAATGAATCCATCAGGCGATAACAAAAGGTCTGAAAACTGTTGTTGCCGGCAATTTGGATCCCCCAAGTTCGGCAATAAAACTGGGCAAACTGAATAATTTCCTGATACAGCACTAAATAAAGTACATTTTTAACTTCATCGGCATTTTTAAAGGGCACGCCCATGGTTAAATTTTCATAAAACCAGTTGCGAAGTTGCTGGGTGATGCTAAACAGACTTGGTTCAGAATAACCATCTAAACGCACATTGACATAGTAATGATGTGCCTCAGTGGCAAAATCTTTGGCAATCAGGATTTGTTCTTTAACCAGTTGCTTGACCAAATAATTTTGGAATAAATAATTCGGGGTAATGGAATGGTATTTAATGCTTTCCCAATCAATATATTCATGATGCGTGGTATGTTCCTGAACCTGATTGTCCAGAATACTCAGTAAAAACAATTTATTAAGAAAGCTGATCTGGTCTAGTTGATATTCGACATTATCTTTATTTTTCGATTTGATTTTGCGCTGCTCTTGCAGACGCGTTTCGGTGAGCATTTTTTTTCGATTGACCAGGCATTTGTCACAATGACAGTTGGTGCGCCCATCCTGAAAGACCCGATGCTGGCAGTGACTACATTCATGAAAATTAAGTGCTTGATCGTACTGTTCTGCTTCAATCCAGAACATGGATGCCTGACACAAAGGGCATGATGTACTTTCATCTAACTGTTTTTGCAGAATCTGAAGGAGCATGGAAAGAGTCAATCACAAGTCTGGTTAATCATTCAAACGATTATACACATCTCTTTTATTGTAACGTGATTGAATAGCGCTGAATGAACAATAAATGCAAGCAGGAAAATATAAGCGAACTTTGCGCTAGAAAAATAGCCTAAGTATTTATTGTTCCTTGATGTGGAGATGAAGCGGCCGGTCTTCCATCTCCACAAAAGCAGGGACTGTCTGAGGGGGGGAATTCTTTAATTAATATGAAGCAGGGCAAGGTAATGACTCATCCTCCTCGCCTAGTTGCTTTGCATTGATTAACGCCTGAACCTTTTTAGATGGAATTTTTTTGCTGCCTAATGAATCGTAATTGTTCAAAATTGCGCAAATATCGGGCGATTGCATTGGAATACCTTCACAGCTCATAAACATGGCAATCACTTTATGGTCGATTCCGGCAGCGTCGAGAGTTTGCATGGTCTTGATATTTTCCACACGGACAATATGGTCTTTTAAATACATGGAACACCTCTTCTAATTTTGATCTGATTTTATAGTGCGCTTTACACAAATATATACAAGCAAGAAACGTGCTCAAAATGTATTCATCTTGAAAATATCTGTCACTTTGAGTTATGCCAGTTTATAAGCCAGCTAAATCTTGCTCAAATAATATAAACAGATATCAAAATACAGAGATTTTCTACTTACATTTCTGAAAGACGTTGGAGTTATGGCGCATGATTTTTAACTGTACGTATGATAAGTAAGCAACTGAAATATTAATTGTACCGATGTTCAGACAACGAATTGAAAATTGTGAGCAATGCGCCCATATATAACTCAAATCAATCGCACAGACAGATTGTGAAAGTTGTCGTATGATCGAAGCATTCACACAAAACAAAGTCTTGGCTCAAGAACTACAGGATTAGGACATTATATGAATATCGCGGCAAACCCAGTGGTTGAAGCAGACCAAACTGTTTATTTAAAAGACTATCAAAAACCCTCTTTTTTGGTTGATTCAATCAACTTGGATATTCAGGTTCATACAGATCATACCGATGTAAACGCAACATTGGTGATGAAGCGCCAGACTGCAGGGGATTTGGTCCTGTTGGGTCGTGACCTGGAATTAAAATCCATTACTTTAAACGGTAAGCGATTAACCGAAGCAGACTACACACTGGATGCTGAACAGCTGGTGATTGCCAATGCACCAAATGAAGTCATTCTTGAAACTGCAGTGGTGATTCATCCTGAAAGCAACACGCAACTTGAAGGTTTGTACCAAGCTGGCGACGATTTATTTGTTACTCAAAACGAACCTGAAGGTTTCCGTAAAATTACCTTTTATCCAGACCGTCCGGATGTCCTGTCTGTCTTTACCACACGCGTAGAAGCCGATAAAAAATTCCCGGTACTTTTGGCTAATGGTAACTTGATGGAAGCGGGTGAGGCAGGCGAAGGTCGTCACTATACCATTTGGGAAGATCCGACCAAGAAACCAAGCTATTTGTTTGCCTGCGTGATTGGTGATTTGGCTGTATTGAAAGATTCTTATGTGACTTCGGAAGGTCGCAATGTTTCTTTAGAAATTTATGCGGTAGAAAAAGATATTCCAAAATGTCACATTGCCATGGAAGCGCTGAAACATTCTATGCAATGGGATGAAGAACATTATGGTCGTCCGTATGATCTTGACAACTATATGATTGTGGCAACCAGCGCATTCAATATGGGTGCCATGGAAAATAAAGGTTTAAATATCTTTAATACGTCTTGTGTGCTTGCCGATGAAGAATTCACCACTGATGCCGCAATTATGCGGGTACAGTCTGTAATTGCACATGAATACTTCCATAACTGGACCGGTAACCGGATTACTTGCCGGGACTGGTTCCAGCTGTGCTTAAAAGAAGGCTTGACGGTATTCCGTGATCAGTCATTCTCGGAAGATTTACAATCGGCAGCGGTACAGCGTATTGATGATGTTGCCGTGTTGAAAGCACATCAATTCCCTGAAGATTCAGGTCCGTTATCGCATCCGCCACGTCCAGATCACTTTGTCGAAATTAATAACTTCTATACCGCAACTGTGTATGAAAAAGGTGCGGAAATTAACCGCATGATGGCAACCTTGCTTGGTAAAGAAAAATTCCGTCAAGGCACCGACGAATACTTCCGCCGTCATGACGGTCAGGCAGTGACGGTTGAAGACTGGGTTTCAGCATTGACTGTGGGTTCTGGTGTTGATTTATCTGCCTTCCTGATTTGGTACAATCAACCCGGCACACCAAAACTGGAAGCCAAAGGCGAGTACGATGCTGCAACTCAAACCTACCGTTTAAGCTTTAAACAAAGTTTAAAAGCCAATGCAAAATATCCAAACCTAAAAGCTGTACCCATCCCGGTAGCTTTGGCACTCTTTAATGCAGAAACAGGTGAGCAATATACCCTGCAATTTGAAGCACTATTTGAAAATGGGGTTAAGGATGGTGTGTATTTATTTGATCAAAATGAGGCAACCATTGAATTTACCGGCGTAACCGCAAAACCTGTGGTGTCATTACTGCGTAATTTCTCTGCACCGGTCAATCTGGACTTTAACTATTCCGATGAAGAACTGGCTTTCTTGATGCAATATGAAACCAACGGTTTCAACCAATGGCAAGCCACTCAAACTTTGCTGGAACGTATTTTATTAAATGGTCATGATGCTGATATTTATATTCAAGCCATGAAAAATACTTTGCCGGAAGTCATTCAAAAAGATCCACTGCTGGCATCACGCTTGTTTGATGTCCCTACAGAAGGCTATTTGGGTAGCCGGATCGACAGTGAGTATCGTCCTGAAGTGGTTCAAGAACAGCGTAATGCTTTGCTAGACACATTGGCACGTGAATTGGGTGCCTTCTGCAAAGAGACTTACCTGGAATTAGATCCAGATATGCAAAGTGAATTCTCTCAAGCGATGGGTGTTCGTGCACTCAGAAATATCATGCTCAGTATGATTGCACGTCAGGGGGATGCCTTTGCTTTTGATCTGGCTTATGAGCAGTATCACACAGGCAACATGTCTGAACGTTTGGGTGCGCTTAAAGTCTTGGTTTGGAATGATGCACCACAAGCCAAAGAAGCTTTGGCAGACTTCTATAGCCGCTTTGAAGATGAAGCTTTGTCTTTAGATCAATGGTTTATGGTTCAGGCAGCACATCCGAAAGCAAATGCAGAAACCATCAAATACTTAACCTCGCATCCTGATTATGATTTGGGTACACCAAACCGTATTCGTTCAGTGAGCGGTGGTTTAAATGCTAATCCAGTCAATACATGGAGCTTTGGTGTTCAGCATTTTATTGATCTGGCTAAATATCTGGATGAGAAAAACCCGATTGTCGGTTCGCGTTTACTGCAAGTGCTTTCTCGCTGGTACACCTTGGCAGAGCCACAACGTACAGAAGTCAAAACTGCACTGGAAGCTTTAAAACCACAAGTGAAATCTAAAAACGTTTCAGAAACTTTAAATAGTATGTTGAGTATCTAACTTAACATTCATTAAATGACTAAAAAGCCTTTTCTTGATTAAAACCGAGAAAAGGCTTTTTATTTTTAGAGTGCAGTTTAATGAAAGAATAAATGATTTGATATTTAGAATAACTAAATTAAAAAATAAAATCATAAGACATATTTTCTATTGAATGATCATTTTAAAAGTGTCGATTAAATCACATTTATGGTGTAAAATTATAATATTAAAGCTCATATTAAGATGGGCTTTTGTTTATTTAGCAGACTTTCATTGGATTAAGCCTGTCGTTTTATTAAGTAGACTGGAGGTTGGTTTTGTTAGTTAAAATTGAAGATGGTTTTTATTTAAACTCTCAACATATTATTGCTATTCGAGTTTCAAAAAGTACCAGTGATGGACATTTTATTGTAGTGATTGAATATACGCCGAATAATATTCAGGCGATGGGAACGTACCAAAAAACTTTTGACAACAAAATTGAAGCAGAAACTTATCTACAAACTTTGCATCAGTACATTTCCAAATAAATCCTGTGCATTGTCATTAAGGTTGCAACTTAAACTGATTGAGAAAATTATTCTTTAGTTAGAATAAGTTTAGGTGATACAAATCTAAATAAAAGGCTTACTGATCATTATGGGTGAATTGATTATTTTATAGTTAGACTGGTACTAGAAAATGTATGAGGGATGACTATGATTAAAACAATATTTAGGTTAACCATCAGCTTAAGCATGTTAATGAGTTTATCAGCATGTCAAAAGAGTGATGGTGATCATGATCCAGATAAAAAAGTTGCTCCCCATGCCTTGGATAAAGACAGTTAGATTTATGGAATTTAAAAGATAGACTCTTTTATTACTGATCAAATAAAAAGTCCCTAAATTTAGGGACTTTTTTGATGGTTAAACTTTTACAATTAATACCGGTATTGGTGATTGGGTGAGTACGGCTTGTGCCACACTACCTAACATTAATTTTTTGAATCCTGTACGGCCATGCGAGCCCATAATAATTAAATCAGCACCGACTTCATCAGCCACATGAATGATTCCTTCAGCAGGCGATACACCTCGAATAATTTTGGTATCCACATCAATGCTATCTCGAATGAATGATTGCTTGATCTCAGCCAAGCGCAACTGCGCATTCTTTTCAGCTTGTATAAAGTAATCTGTAATTCCAGGTGCGACTTTATAAAAGTCCACACCCACAAATGGATCTATCGCAATCACACTTGTAATGGTGACTTGACAATGAAGTGCATTGGCTAAGGATAATGCCTGTTCAACAGCTGCATAAGAAATAGGAGATTCATCTACTGGAACTAAAATATGTTTATAAGTCATGAAATTATCCTTATGAATATAGCTGAATTGGAAAGATTTTTAATTGTGACAGTCAGTCATTATGACAAATGAGAGGATCATTAAACGACCCAAATAAACCCCACATCAATTGTAGGGTTTATTGATCAATACTTATTCTTTAACAATTAAAACCGGAAGTTTTGTGCCTTTTAACACATCTTGAGCAAAGCTGCCCAACAAGAACTTTTGAAAACCTTTGCGACCATGCGAACCCATAACAATCAGATCAATTTTCAATTTTTCTGCGGTTTCAATAATGCTCTCTTCAGAAACATTCCCTTTCACGATTTGAGTGTTGGCAGAAATACCATTTTCGCTGGCAATGGCTTGAGCCTGTTTCAATGCTTTTTCAGCATTGGCATATGCCTGAACGAAATATTCTTTCATAATGGGAGACGGATAGTAAAAGTCTGCATCAGAAAACGGGTCTTCAGTGACTAAACTGATTAATGTTAATTGGCCACCAAAAGCTTGGGCAATCTGAGCCGCATTTTTAACTGCAGATAATGAAATGTCAGAACCGTCAACTGGAACTAAAATATTTTGATAAGACATAAGACTTGTTCCTTGGTGTTTATTATGTAGCTATCAATTATAGATAGCACATTGTCTTTAAATGATCAATTTAGTCTGTGAAAAATGATTTAAAATTCATTAAATTATATAAATATCATGGATATAAGTGTGTTCTGTTTTGCATTTAAATCTGAGTGAAAAGCTCAACATTCGCATAAGTATTTCTAAATGTTTAAACAGGGATTAAAATGCCCAAAAATGTGACCGTCTCCAGCAAATTGCAGGCGAAATAAGTTCAATAAGGGAAGCCTGTGTATTCAAAATTTTTAAGTTTAAGTCTGTGTCTAATTGCTGTTCTACACAGTAGTGGTTGTCAGAATACACAAAGTAATACCAAGGTGATTGCGAGTGTTTTTAATGCTTCCACCAATGTGCAAAAAAAGATGATCGATAAATATGCACCACAAGAGATTTTGGTACAGAAAAATATAATGTATATGCAGGAAGCATCATTAACTTTGGATGTGTATCAGCCCAAAAATGTGATGCAGCTTGAGCCGCGTCCAACCGTAGTCTGGATTCATGGCGGTGGATGGGTTTCAGGTTCTAAAGAGCACGCGCGAGGTTACTTTAAACTTTTGGCTGATCAAGGTTATAACGTGGTTTCAGTGCAATATCAATTTGCACCCAAAGTGATTTATCCAAATCAGCTGCTACAAATTAATCAGGCTTTAAAATTTATAACCGAGCATGCGCAGGAATATCATATTAATGCTAATCAAATTTATTTGGCGGGTGATTCTGCAGGTGCGAATTTAGCCAGTCATTATGCAGCGTTAATCAGTAATCCTGATTTTGCGCGGCAGTCTAATATTACGCCATTGATTCAACGCGACCAGATTAAAGGCTTGATTTTACATTGCGGTATTTATGATATGAATGCTTTTATCAATACTGCACCCAATGAACTGAAATTAATTGAATGGGGCGTATTTAACTTGGTTCAAGCCTATACAGGCAATAAAAAAGACGATGCGGAATTTTTAAAAAGTATTTCTCCGATTCAATATTTAACAGCAAATTATCCGCCGGTATTTATTAGTGGTGGAAATAAAGACTTCTTAACCAAAACCCAATCGGTTCCTTTTGTACAAGCCTTGATGAACCAGAAAATACCCGTAACCGACGTATTTTATCCAGACTCCAAAGAGTTTTTGGTACATGAATATCAATTCATGATGAGTAAAAAGGCAAGTCAGCAAACATTTGAACAAACCATTCAATTTATTCAAAAATATAGTCCTGCATTTTTTTAAAAAGTGCTTGGTGTCATTTTACATTTGAAAGATTGAATACATATTTTTGGGGGGTAAATCTGAAGGTTTTACTCAAGTTGGTCCAAGCCTTTTAGTTCTCGTATTTTATGTGATTTCTTTTTATATAACCCTAGTTACGGATAAGCTAAATTTCTAACGACATGAATTTTTGGCTTATTCTTCTGACAGAGTTGATAGGCACATAGAGAAGAAAATATGCCTGCTAGGAAACCGGAAATAGCCCGATGTTTACTGCTTACTAAATGGTATTTTTCTTTCAATAAGCCAATTAAAGTTTCAATTCTTTTCCGCTGTC
>NZ_SJXH01000059.1 GCF_004336635.1 Acinetobacter sp. ANC 4862 | reverse complement strand
GTAAGTAATTGAGCGTTAATAACAACTGATCCTCTATAGCTAAAGTATGAGGACGACCTGATTTCTTTTTGAGTGATTCTGCTTTTTCTAAAACCTCTACCATTTCGGTAAAAACTGGTCGAGGTACGCCAACCAAGCGTTTAAATTCAGAATCTGAAAAACGGTTTAAGTTCTGATATCTCATGAAACTTAGATTGAGGTGGTTTTTACTTTCGCAAGAGGTCTAATATAAGCAGTATTAAGGAAAAAATCTTTTTTTAGTTCAATGAGCATTTTTATTCTCGAGAAAAATTTTAAGAAATATTTATAACATATTAATTCAAAAAAGCTTAATTTATAATCTATTTCAACAATTCATGACTCTTCAATGCTAAAAAGTCTACCTTTTACCGAGTTTGAGAATTTTATAACGAATTAGTAAAACATTAAGAATTCATATAAATTATTATGGAGATGTTAAATTTATGTCTTTTAGGTCAAGCTATGGAAATAACTATAATTATTGTAATCTTAGCTATTATTGCAGTTCTACTGATCATCTTCTATAACAAGAAAAAGTGAGCCATGGATAGCCAACGATTTGGCAGGCACTTTTAGTTTGCTATGTGGACTGCCACACTCATAGAAGAAAAAACAGTTAGTACGTAGGATATTCTTCGTCTCATCATATCTTATTGATGAATATCATTTCAATCAAAGAGCTGGACCAATGAATTGCGGCAGCTATAAAAGAAGATAAAGAGGTTAATAAAATATTAATAGGCTACAAGCTATTTTTCACACTTTATGAAGGACTCAAAATTTGCCGAATAAATTAAAAACTCGGCACTGAGTCCTACTCAGAGAAAATATATAAATTTAAAAATAAAAGTCACCCCCTGATGAGTACCAATGACACTTTAAATAACCATTTTTTGATAGATTTGAATGGGTGAACAATACAATTCAAGTCAAAATGTAAGCTCAAATGCTAAGCCAACAACTATTGATATTTTTGATTCTAAAGGACACGTGAGAGGCAGAGCTACACCTCAACGAAGTATAGAATTTCTATATTTTAATTAATTCAAATTTGTGATTATCCGGATACGGGGATTGGCCAGGTAGGGCATCTGTAACATGAATTAGGGTAATCACACCACCCAACTCACGATGCACCCTAATTGAAACCCACCCTAGTTTAGGGAGCTTCAATGATCGTTGTTTTTCATCGCCAACCAGCGAGATAGAACCATTTGGGGCTTTCTCATTAACCTGGTTGTTTGTGGTGTAACTTTGTCTATGGGTTTTCTTTTTGAAAGATGGTGGGCCTGCAGGATTCTCTTTATCGAAAAAGGCTGAATAAGCTTTTTTTAGATTCAGTTGAACATTGGTTAAAGCCAAGCTGTCGGGTTCACCCAGCCAAGGGAATTCAGTTTTATACTTGGCAGGTGTATTGATACGGTGTTTACTAGTCTGCTCATATTCAGCTTTTGAATCTGCCAAAAGCGCATTCCACATAAATCTTGTGGAACCAAAGGTTTTAGCCAACAAAACCTTTTGTTCTTCTGTTGGAAATATTGGAAATCTGTACGCATGATGATGCACACCAGCAGGCAGACTTTTCTTTTTAGGAAAGCCTTTTTTGGTCGCCTTGCTTGCTGGAATATCATTCATTGTGGGTAATCCAAAATCAATGCTTATGGTTGTGTTCTTGGTTCTCAATATATTGCTTAATCACCTCAAGTGGCGCACCACCAGTTGTAAGTAAGCAAAACGATTGGGACCAGAAAGTTTCTTTCCACAGCACTTGTTTAATCTGTGGAAATTCTTTTTTAAGCAATCTTGAGCTTGCTGATTTGTAAGCATTAATGAATTTAGATAATTCAGACTTAGGCTGGGCCTTGAATAAGATGTGAACATGATCAACATCATGATTCCAAGTGATCAATTCCAATTTATAAGTTGGTGCAATGTGGTTGAATATTTCTTTGGCTCGGTTAGAAATCTCATCTGTGAAAACCTTACGTCTGTACTTCACCACCAAAATCAAATGATAATTAAGTAAAAAGACTGAATGAGCATTTGTATCTAAACTATAAGACATTTAACAACTTAAAAATATAGACTGATTTATAAAAGTTAGCACAGACAGGATGTGTTCTGCAATCAATAGTTTATTTATATTTTTATCGAAAAAATATAAATAAAGAGCTTACATCCCACCGCTTATAGAAGCGGGGGAATTACGCTCAGTGGTTAAATTATAAGGGAAAGATATGTCAAATCTCGAAGATCCACGGGTCTTGTTTGCTCTGGAGCGCACAGCATTGGCATGGAACCGGAGTGGTTTAGCCCTGATTGCCTTTGGTTTTGTAATTGAAAAATCAAATTTACTCATTCAGTTGGTAGATCCTGTGAAGTACCAACATAAGATTGTATATAGTCACTGGTTGGGTATTGTAGTGATTGTCTTTGGTATGCTGATTAATCTGGCATCGATTCGGCAATACCGTACCGGACTGAAATCATTAACCCAGACAGAGTTTTTGCCTGATTATCACACCCAGCATCCCGTTTGGCTCAATCTATTTACCTTGCTGACTGGGCTTCTGCTGATCATTTCTTTTTGGATACATTGATTGTTTAAACTCCACAATACAGTTGATACAACGTTTGCATAAGAGCAAGTACTTTAGGATCAGAGACCTGATAGAAAATCTGTTTACCTTCACGACGAGTGCTGACCATGTCTGCTTTTCTCAGTACAGTCAATTGTTGTGACAAGGTAGGTTGCTGGATATCAGTGCGTAGTTCAATTTGCTGTACATTGAGCTCACCTTCAACCAGGACACACAGAATTTTAAGGCGATCCGGGTTTGACAAAACTTTCAGACAATCACTGACAAGATCGACTTGTGCAAAGTCTATTCGCGCTTTTAACTGAGCAGTGTTCATGAATGTGTCCTAATAACCAATAATGAGATACAAAATAATCAGTACTTCTGCTTGAATATTTTTATTTATTATATAATATAAAATTATATATTGTAAATGAGTAGATGTACTATGCATGATTTTCTCATCGCATTTTTAGGTGGATTACTGCTTGGCGTAGCTGTGGTCGGTTACCTGTATGTGCATGGTCGTATCGCAGGCATCAGTGGCTTAATCGGACAGGTACTGAATCCTAAAACGATGTTTAAAACCCCTGCGATCTGGTTTATGTCAGGCTTAATCACGGTGCCATTTATCTATGGGCTGTTTGTTCAGCCAGAAATTGAATTGAATTCGAGTCCGCTGATGATGGTGGTTGCGGGTCTCTTGGTTGGCTTTGGTACACGCCTAGGGTCTGGATGTACTAGTGGTCATGGCATTTGTGGGATGAGCCGTTTATCTAAACGTTCCATCGTGGCCACCATGAGTTTTATGTTTGCCGGTTTTGTCACTGTTTACATCATTCGCCACATCACAGGAGCTTTCTAAATGAAAAATTTCCTTGCTTTCATTTTCGGTGGTTTGTTCTCTGTAGGGCTGATGCTATCCGGGATGTCGAATCCGGAAAAAGTGCTGGATTTCCTGGATCTGTTTGGTGATTGGGATGCCAGTCTGGCCTTTGTCATGATGGGTGCAATTGCCGTGGCATTTATTCCATTTCAAAAAGCTATGCGTTCTGCAGCACCGAAAACCGTATTTAACGAACCTATTGTATTGCCTACCAGTCAAAAACTCGATCCACGCTTAATCATTGGTAGCCTGTTGTTTGGTATCGGCTGGGGGATTGCCGGGGTCTGTCCTGCACCTAGCTTTACACTGATTGGCCTGGGGCATTACGAGGTCTTCTATTTTATTATTGCGATGTTGATCGGCGTATTGCTGCATCGTAAATGGGCAGGAGAATAACGATGGTAAAACACCCGCTGGTACAGGATTTTTTTGACGAAGCGACCAATACCTTCAGTTATGTGGTATCCGATCCAGTCACAAAGCGCTGTGCCATTATTGACAGTGTGCTGGATTATGATCCGGCATCTGCAACGACATCGACCACCCAGGCAGATCGTATCATTGCCTATGTTAAAGCCCAGGCTTTACAGGTGGAATGGATTTTGGAGACCCATGTTCATGCCGATCACCTGACTGCAGCGCAGTATCTGAAACAGGAATTGGGCGGGAAAATTGCGATCAGCCAGAAAATTGCTGTGGTGCAGGAGACCTTTGCTGCAATTTATCATCTGGATCTCAAGCAGGTGAATGCCAATCAGCCATTCGATCATTTATTTGAAGATGGTGAACATTTCAAAATCGGTGAGCTGGATGTCTATAACATTCCAACACCGGGACATACACCTGCTTGCCTGAGCTATGTGATTGAAGATGCAGTCTTTGTCGGTGACACCTTGTTCATGCCAGACTATGGTACAGCACGTTGTGATTTTCCAAAAGGCAGTGCGCCAGTCCTGTATGACTCAGTACAGAAGCTGTTTGAACTGCCAGAGGATACACGGGTCTTCCTGTGTCATGATTATCTGCCTGAATCACGTCATGAATATCAGGGTGAAACCACGATTCAGATACAAAAACAGCATAATATTCATGTGCATAGTGGGGTCAGTAAAGCAGATTTTGTAGAAATGCGTCAGCAGCGTGATGCCGGATTGAGTATGCCGAAGCTGATCCTGCCTTCCATTCAGATCAATATGAAAGGTGGACAGTTCCCAACGCCAGAAGAGAATGGGGTTTCTTATTTAAAACTTCCACTCAATTACTTCAAATAGGCATTTTTCAAGATTAAACAAAAAGGTTTGTCTTTTGTTTAATTGCTTTAGTAAATAGAGGAACAGTGGCTATGTGGGTATTGATACTTGAAGGGCTGGCCATCGGTGGGTTATTGGGTTTAACCGGTGCTGGTGGTGGTATTCTGGCTGTACCGGCACTGATGGCGAGTCAGGGTTGGACTGTGGCACAGGCTGCACCTGTGGGCTTGCTTGCAGTCACTTTGTCCGCATTCGTTGGAACGTTCGAAGGTTTATTCAAGCGTATTGTACGTTATCGTGCTGCGCTCTGGATCGCCTTGATCAGTATTCCTTCAGCCCGTTATGGCGTGCATCTAGCCGATATCGTTTCTCCGGTCTGGTTGACGCTGGCTTTCAGTTTGGTGATGCTGATTGTGGCTTACCGGATATTCTTTAATAAAGTCAATGACCATGAAAATCCACCGTGTAAAGTCAATCAAACGACCGGTCGCCTGATCTGGAATGTGAAAACTGCCTCGTTCCTCGCCGGTATTGGCGTAGTGGCGGGTTTGCTGACCGGTTTGCTTGGAGTGGGTGGGGGTTTTGTAATTGTTCCAGCCCTGCGTAAATTTACAGACCTCGATATACGCAGTATCGTCGCGACTTCCCTGATGATTATTTTCCTGATTGGCGGTGTCAGTATTTATGCCCATGTGCTGGATGGCTTTCAATATCCTGTTTCGGTCACACTGACTTTTGTCCTGGCCTGTATTGTGGGGATGTTGATTGGACGTAGTCTGATGCACCGGATTGAAAGTAACAGGGTACAGAAGATTTTTGCCACCACTGTGATTGGGGTAGCTGTGTATTTAATCTATTCAGCACTCATGGGCTAGTCCCGTGAAGTGCTGTCCGGACGGAGATAGAAAGTCTGCTTCTGGATGACAGATGGATACCCTGTTTTCTGTCATTTGAATGAATATCCAGCAGGTGTAGAGTCTGAAATGACTTTAGCAAATAGACTATTTGCAATAGTGCTGAAACAGCCGCGGTGTGAGCTTACAACAAAGAGCTTTTAATCTACTTAATGATAGTTTGTAAAATATAAATATGATTTTGATGAGCGAGGAAGAATGAAAATGATGAAAACTGCAGAGCAATTGATCCAGAATGCAAAAAGCCGGATTCAGGAAGTGAGCGTAGATGAACTGTTTGAGGCGATGAAAAACCATAAAACGATTCTGATTGATGTTCGGGAACCGGATGAATTTCAGGCGGCAGCGATAGACAGGGCGGTTAATTATCCTCGTGGTGTTTTAGAAATGAGAATTCACCAACATCCTTTGGTTAGCCATCATTGCGATACCATGCAGGCACTGGAACATCTTAAAGATCAGCCGATCTATTTGATCTGTGGTACGGGTGGACGTTCCGCATTGGCAACCGATACCTTACAGAACATGGGTTTTACCCAGGTCAAGTCGGTTCAGGGTGGTTATCAGGCCTGGCTGGAGCAGGGCTATCCGGTAGAAAAATAAGCCGTTGAATAGGTGAACAACCGTATTGTTGATTGTTGATTGTTGATTGTTGAATGTGAGAAGTAGTGATGAAATACAAAGAATTAACCCAGAACATTTCAGGCAGTTTAAGAACCTTAACTCAGGATTCACCTGATTTAATGAAAAGTTTTAATCAGTTGTCCCAGACCGCAATGCGCGATGGTGTGATTGATCCCAAAACCAAGGAATTGATTGCCTTGGCGATTGGTGTCGCATCACGTTGTGATGGCTGTATCGGCTTTCATGTCAGAACCCTGGTCAAAATGGGCATGACCCTGCAGGAGCTGGAGGAAGTTCTGGGCGTTGCGGTATATATGGGCGGTGGACCTTCATTGATGTATGCCGCAAATGCACTGGATGCCTTTAAAGAGTTTTCCAGCTGATTTGATTGTAGTAAATGGAGGGATGAAATGAGTCAGCACTGGAATGAATTGTATGCCCAGACGCAGGACCTGTACGGCACAGCAGCAAACCTGTTTATCCAGGAGGTTGCGGAAAAAATCCGGATAGAAGGTAAAACACTGGCAATTGCTGAAGGAGAAGGACGCAATATCCTGTACCTGGCTGAGCAGGCAAGACAGCAAAATTATCCTTTTTCGGCAGAAGTCTGGGATTATTCAGATGTTGCCTTGAAGCATCTGTCTAGCAAGGCCGAAGCCACAGGGATAAAGCTCGAACTCAAAAATGTTGATTTAACAGCAGCGAAATGGCCGTCCGAGCGTTATCAAAACGTGATTTGTGTATTTGGTCATTTCGATACACAAACGCAAAAACAGGTTTTAGCAGGCATAAGAGAATCCTTGCTAAATGGTGGATGGTTTATCGGTGAGCTGTATTCCAAGGAGCAGATCAACTATCAAACCGGGGGGCCTAAAAATATCGAATATTTATACGATCCTCGATCCATTCTGGACGTATTTGGGCAGGACCATCTCCATCATTTTTATGTCGGAGAACAAGAAAGACAGGAGGGAGAATTACATTGTGGTAAATGCCATGTGATTCAATTTGCGATACAAGTGATGAAGCAAAAATAAGGGCACTGTTGCAAATAGGGGTCTAAGTCAATGATATTCAATTCAAAAAAGCTGAGAGACCGAACCCCTGTTGATTAGACACACTTCACTGCAACAGCTTGAAAGGTGTGATGGAAAGATTACAAGGCCATCACTCAACAAGCAATTGCACAAAATTATTTACAGGCTCTCTACAGGCTCTAAATTGAAGAGCATGCTCTTCAATTTAATTTAAAACTTAAGATGTGTGTAGATTCCTATGCCCAGCGGGAGAGGGTTTTCTGTTTTTAAAAAGACACCATCTTACCCGGATTCACCAGTGCGCCCAGTCCATAAACAGTTTTGGCTATTGGAATCACCACAGGGGCAAGTGTGCGACCAAACAAAATATCCTGATGCTGAATAGTGGTCAGCATATTGAAATCATCGGCCTTACCACAGAAATCATCTGCAATCGCTTTACCGATGCGCACCGTTTGCGCCACGCCATGCCCACTCCAGCCTTGAACTGCATAAATCGGGAATTTATTGCCAAATTTACGGCTGTCGGCTGCACCATTCATGGTCAAATCTGTTGTACCACTCCAGACAAAATCAAGTTCAACCTGTTTCAATTGTGGAAACACATGCTTGATTCGACCTAACAAATATTGATGGGTTTTTTCAGGACTCCAACATGAGCCTGTTCCTTCACCGCCAAATAAAATTCGGTTTTGGGAGACCCCACGGTAGTAGTCAATTTGGAACTGGGTGTCATATACAGGTGTATCGGTGGGCAGTAATTCTTTTAAATCGACTTCCAAAGGCGCTGTGGTACATACATAGGTATAAAACGGAATGGTGGTCTGATTGTTTTTTTGCAGCAGTTTAAACGAGGCATGATGCACGCCCATGACCACACTCTTACGTGCCTTTATTACACCACTTGTGGTCGTGACATAAATCCCATCTTCACGCTCTTCCACTGACACGACTTCAGTTTGCTCAAACACTTGTCCACCGTTTTGGCAGAAGCCATAAACCAGCCCACGGTTCAGTGCGAGTGGGTGGATATGCCCTCCAAGCGAGTCGATTAGACCGCCACAATAATTCTCTGAAGCAATGTGCTGTTTCAGCTCATGCTCACCGACAATTTTGGTGTGATCTTCACCTAAGAATTTACGTGCATCTGCCCCCTGGGTTAAACCGACCAGATGCCCTTCATGCACTGCTGCGGTGATATGTCCACGTTTACGCTGTAGGTCAAGTTGGTATTTTGCTGCAATGTCATCAATTAAAGACATCGCTTCAGTAGAGGTAAAGTGCCAGAGTTTTTTCGCATCTGCGTAGCTGAAATGCTCGATCATTTCCGCCGCTTCCCAACGCGCCAAACCTGGTGTGAGCTGTCCGCCATTACGACCGGATGCTGCACCGCCAATGCGGTTTTTTTCCACCAGAATGGTATCTACGCCCTGTTCAGAAAGATGTAGTGCTGTCGATGCGCCAAGTAGCCCACCACCAATCACCACCACATCACATTCAAGGTCGGCATTTAAACCTGGAAAGAACCCCACTTTTCTTATTTTCTCAATATCCCGATAGTGTCCATTATTTATTAAATGGACATTATGTTTATGGCCTTAGACACTTTTATAGACACTGAACAAACGACAGAAAGAACCCGCAGAATCTTCGCAACTGATTTTAAACAGCACCTGGTCGAGCTTTGCCTGCAGCCAGACACATCGGTGGCCAAGGTGGCAATGCAACATCAGATCAATGCCAATTTGCTACATAAATGGATTCGCCAGTCCAGATCAATGGTCCCGGCATTAAAAAGCCCACCCAGTCCACAGACCGACTTTCTTCCCGTCATTCTTCACCCGACTCCAGTCAGACAAGAAGCACCTCTGCCACCTGACGCAACTAAACAAGAAACACCTCCACCACCTGTGCCGGAGAAGAATGCTGTCGCTCATATCAGGATTCCATTGCATAAGGAACAAGGTTCCGCAAGGGATCAGATGATCGAGATCGACTGGCCGGTGGAATCAGCAAAGGAATTACTGCCTTTAATTCAGGGCTTGATCAAATGATCCGTATCGATGAAATCTGGCTCTCTACCCAGCCGATGGATATGCGTGCAGGTATGGATACTGCCATGGCTCAGGTGCTGAGAGCCTTTGGCTATATCAAACCGCATTGTGCTTACCTGTTCTGTAATAAACGTGGCCATCGCATGAAAGTACTGGTGCATGATGGACTGGGCATCTGGCTGTGTGCCCGACGGCTGGAACAGGGCAAATTTCACTGGGCTCAGGTTCACCAAGGTGAAACAGTAGCCATCAGTCGGGAGCAGTTACAGGCACTGATCCAAGGTTTGCCTTGGCAGAGAATTGGACGACAGCAGGTGGTGACTATGCTCTAAACCAAGCTCATCCATTCTGCTATTCTCCAAACGTTTTATTTACACATATTCATGATCTCAGCCATACTGCGGTCATGAAAATGCTGCCTGATTTAAGCCAACTGACCCATGAACAACTGCTGGAATTTACCCGGCAGTTGGCGCTGCAGCATCAACAACTCGCAGAAGATAAACAACAATTAGATGCCAAAGTTCAGCATCTTGAAGTATCAAATAAGCAATTAGATGCTCAAGTTCAACCCCTTTCTATTCTCAACCAAAAATACGAGCATGAACTTGCGCTATTTAAACAGCATAAATTCGGCAGTAAAAACGAACATCTAACCGCAAAACAAATCCACCTATGGGACGAAGCGGTTGAAGAAGATATTGCTGCGGTTGATCTGGAACTGGAACGACTGAATGCAGATAAAACGAATGCAGCTGCGCAGAAAGCCCCAGCCAACAAACCTAAACGTCGACTGCTGCCAGATCATCTATACACCATCCGTATTGAGCATGAACCTGTATCAACCCAATGTGCTTGTGGCTGCACCTTGCGTCGTATCGGTGAAGATATCAGTGAAAAACTGAATTTCAGACCGGCACAGTTCTATAAGGAACAGCATATTCGTGGCAAATGGGTGTGTGATCAATGTGACACACTGACCCAACAAGCAATGCCGGCATATGTGATTGAGAAAGGAATCGCCAGTCCTGAATTACTCAGCCATGTACTGGTATCGAAGTATGCAGATCATTTACCGCTGTACCGTCAGCGCCAGATCTTTCTACGCGCAGGTGTTGATCTGTCCAGATCAACGTTATCTGACTGGATTGGTCGCTGTGGTGTAGAGTTAGAACGCCTAACCGATGCATTAAGAAAGGTGATCCTACAGCAAGCGGTGATTCATGCAGATGAAACACCCGTCACCATCATGCGGATGGATGATAAAGATAAAAAACCGAAGAAAGGTTATGTCTGGGCTTATGCAACAACCCAATATAATCCAATTCAAGCCGTGATTTATGACTTTCAAGACAGTCGCTCTGGTGAACATGCCGAAGCCTTTCTAAAAGATTGGCAGGGCCATCTGGTCTGTGATGATTACAGTGGCTACAAAGCACGCTTTAGATCAGGTCAGGTCATTGAGGTGGGCTGCATGGCACATGCACGTCGTAAATTCCACGAACTGCATGTGACCAAAAAAAGTCAGGTCGCTGAACAGGCATTAGTGCTGATTCAGAAACTGTATGCCATAGAAGCAGAACTCAGGAAAAAGACGGATGGTACAGCGCAACACCGCCGCGAATACCGACAACAGCATAGT
>NZ_SJXH01000058.1 GCF_004336635.1 Acinetobacter sp. ANC 4862 | reverse complement strand
TTATATTCACATTGCTCGTGGCTGAATTAACAGTACCTATAGAACTTGTCGATGTGCTATTTATTGTGGTCTTTCCTAGCCCAGAATAATAATCTGAATCCATGAGCTCAATCAGATTTGCTTGGACTAAATTCTCATTGGAACGAGTACTTGATGCTTTCCAACGCTGACTCCACTCATCAGATGTTGCATGAGTGTTACTCAGGAAACATACACAACATAAACCGACATTGAGCACTGATATTTTCATAATCTTTATCTTTACCGTCCTTTGATCTAATAATATTTTAAAGTCCTGTTCTTTGTTATTTAATAAGATTTATTTTTTATTTAAAATATTATTTCATACAAAATAAATAAAGGGGAGGGAATTTATTAGGATTTACGTATTTTTATTTTTTTAAAAACCTATATTATTGTTTTTAAATTAAAAATAGTTTTTAATTTATCATTTTAAAAATGTAATAAATTATTATATAAAAAATTTATTTTTAAATAAAATAATTGGTTAGTTAGTTAAATTAATATACTTTTCATGTCAAAAATAATAATTTTTTTATTTAAAAGAGAATATAATTATTGAGCTAATAATATTTCATAAAATTATAAGCCTATATTTTATCAGTCTTTTTATGAAATGTAACTTTTGTCACACTTTTCAATTAATTTAAATTATACATCACAATTAAAGTTATTTTTGACATACTCCCACCTCGGTGGGGTTTTACACAAGGTTGAGATAAATCTTTTCTATAACGGCCATGAACCTAATAGATATCTATTTTTTTAGAGAAAGGAAGTCATCACATGTACGCCATGACGTACAGCAATTTAGGGATTTTGCAGATAGGTGATCAGCAGTTTTTGCTTATGATGAACTCATACAGGAACAGGAAGTTCCGGGACAGAAAACAACAATGATAAGTTCTAATACCAGAATGTGAGGTAGAACAGTAGCTACCACAGATCTCACAATAAAAAACCCTGACAGGATGTCAGGGTTTTTTATTTCTGCTTTATAAGGTTTAAATCAGACCTGGAGGGGCATCAAGAATACGAATTAAAGTCACTGCTGGATTAATCGGATAACGATGACCTTACTTACAGTTTTTCAGTTCGGGCACTTCGCCCCCTCTGTTAGTTCTTGTTCTACATAACTTCTAACATCATCAATAAAATGATCGCCAGTTAAGACCTCATCAACAAAGACTTTATCTTCATGCCTAGTAAGAAATTTTTTCATATGTCCTAAATCATAACACCACTGAGACTCATCAGCAAAATAAGTAAAATCTACTGAGCCATTAACAGAATCACCATTGGAAAATTCAAAGCCAATTTCTGCACAATAACCCTGGGATGTTTTTATTGAATTAATCAAAGAAATTAATTGAATACGCATTTTTTAACCTTTTTGTTGTAATAACCCTTGATCCGCTACACATTGCCGTATCAGTTCCATAGGTTTTTTAATGTTTGATGTTCGACAACATCAACAAGCAACTTGCCTTGTTTACCCTGCTGTCTAATTGTATCCCAAATTTCTATATCCAACTTGGAAAGAATTTCAGCTTATTTCGCTGAATATCAACCAAGTTTAAGATACTTTACACAGTACCTTTTTATTTGAGATAAAATTTTCTATGCGAAGTCGAAATGTTAGAAACCATTTAATTCAACTTATATTAATGAACTAAGTTTTTGAAAATATGTTTAAGGTTTTCTAACAATTTTTCAACTTGGAGTGGTGTCAAACCTTCAAAGGTTTTTTCTAAAACGATGTGACTGAGATCGTTAATTTTTTGCGTCATTTGTTGTCCTTGATCAGTTAATATAACCCGTGTAATTCGACCATCATGTTCACAACAATAAGTATTAACTAATCCTTCCTCTTTTAAACGGTAAACAAGTTTCGTGGTGGTCGACATCTTGCAAATGATCATTTCAGATAAGTCAGATACACTTGCTTGGGGTTTGACTTTTAAAGCCAGTAAAAGACGACGACGAGAATGATCTAAGCCATATTTTTTTAAGGCATGATCAACTTTCTGTACATATTGAGCATGCACTTGAGTGATCCAATAATATGGAGAATTTTCTAAGTTAAAATCTGCTGATGCAGATAAAAACTTATCATATTTTTTTGTCATGGCCCCGACTCTATAACCAATTGCTTCAAATAGTAATATTTATTTGAAAATTAATACTATTTAAAACTTATTTACTTTAATTAATAACAATCATTAAATTCCTTCGAGAATTTACTGAGATATTAAACCTTATATAAATATAGCTCTCTAATTCTTCATGTGCTTCTTTGAGTACGTTTTATAATGAAAAATTAGAAAGCTAAATTTGCGCTGTAGTTAGAGGTGGATCAGGAAATTTGAACAACACTTATAAGTGATATTTTGCTCCCCAAATGATGTTATAAACATCAATATATGGAGTATTTTATGGCACGTAGACCAAGAAGAAATCATTCAAATGATTTTAAAGCTAAGGTAGCACTTGCTGCGATTAAAGCAGAAAAAACACTTGCTGAATTGAGTGCTGAATTTGATGTTCATCAAAACCAAATTATCGACTGGAAAAATCAACTGATTTCAGCTTCCTCGCAAGCTTTCGATCAATCAAAAGCTCCAACAGAACCACCCATCGATCTAAAAAAACTACATGCAAAAATCGGTGAGCAGGCATTAGAAATTGATTTTTTAGAAGGTGTGTTGAAGAAACTGGGCCGCTTCAACCACAAAAGTTAATCGATGACTCACTTCAGATTTCAGTATCTAAGCAAGCTCAGCTGCTGAAAGTCTCCCGTGGTTGTTATTACTATCGCCCAAAACCTGTGAGTGCATCAGATCTGAAGCTGATGCGGTGTATGGATGAGTTACATATGCAATACCCTTTTGCAGGTAGCCGGATGATGCGTGATTTGTTGAATCGTCAAGGACATCATATAGGACGACGTCATACACGTACTTTAATGAAGAAAATGGGCATTAATGCGTTATATTGCAAACCAAATTTAAGCCAGGCTAATCAAGCTCACCGCAAATATCCATATCTGCTCAAAGGATTGGCTATTCAGCGCAGTAATCAAGTGTGGTCTACGGATATAACGTATATCCCTATGGCAAAAGGCTTTGTTTATTTATGTGCTGTGATTGATTGGCATAGCCGCAAGGTACTTGCGCATAGAGTATCGATTAGTATGGAGGTTACATTTTGCATAGAAACATTAAATGAAGCTATTGAAAAATATGGTCGACCTGAAATATTTAATACAGACCAAGGCAGTCAGTTTACCAGTGATGCATTTATTGATGTATTGAAATCAAATGGCATTCAAATCAGTATGGATGGTAAAGGTCGATGGGTTGATAATGTGATGGTTGAACGATTATGGCGGAGCGTTAAATATGAAGAGGTGTATCTCAAAGCCTACAGCAATGTTTTGGATGCGAAGAAGCAATTAAACGCATATTTTGAATTTTATAATTTGAAACGACCTCATTCGAGTCTGGACAAAATGACTCCAGATGAGTTTTACTATGACCAGCTACCACAACAAAATAAGGTAGCTTAACTAGAGCAGAGTATCACTTATAAATAAGCTTTTAGTTGTTCAAACATGTGGGACCACCTCTAAAAGTATAGCTAGGCTTAATTTTATTTTTAGCTCTCTAGTTAGTTAACTAGTTAAGACGAACAGCGGCAACAAAAAAAACTGGATAGGTAATCACTGTCAGGAAAAGTACATCGGTAAGGTCAGAAGAACGATCAGCGATAAATTTGATTGACCTCGAAGGCCATTCTACCTTCATTTATTTTCTCATCTAAGGGAAAATGGCGCTGAAAGGCGATCGGGCCTGATCCAGTTTATTTCAAGTGTTTTCACTTATGATTCAAGGAGAACGTGCCATGAATTTCCCCAAAGTGTTGCTTATTGCTGGATGGGTTGCACTGTCTGCATCCGCCGCTTTAGCAGCTGACCAGCCCATGGCGGGTAAAAGTAGCTCAGCGGGAGCTTCCCCTGCAGCCAATAAGAATGCTATCGCCAGTGCAATGAGTGCAGCACCGAAAAAAGTAGGAGCAGCAGCCACTATCGTGGCTATAGGCGCTGATGGCAAGATGCGTACTTTGCGCAAAGGCACTAATGGTTTTACTTGTATGCCCGACAATCCAGCGACCCCAGGTCCTGACCCGATGTGTATGGATAAGGCAGCCCTAGAGTGGGCAGATGCCTGGATGAGTCACAAACCACCTACGGTGGGTAACGTCGGCTTCATGTATATGCTGGCAGGAGGAACTGATGCCAGCAATGTTGATCCCTATGCCAAGAAACCCACTGCTGGCAACCATTGGATCAAGACTGGACCTCATGTCATGATCGTTGGTGCTGAACCCCGCTTCTACGACATGTACCCTAAGAATGTCCAGCCGGACACCGCTGTTCCCTACATAATGTGGCCTGGAACGCCGTACCAGCACTTAATGATCCCGGTCAAGTAGTAAAAATACCGATAGGGTAATGCGTGGATGGTTAAACCATTAAATTCAGGAGTTCAATTTACTGATTTTCCTGCTAATAAGAAAATTAGCCATATAAGCTGTGGTTAATTCCTTATTATAATTATTGAAGTATAGATAGAATTCATAATTTAGAAGCTCATCGAAAGATGAGCTTTTTATTGTTGATAGTTTTACATCGCTGGGATGGAAAAGGTCAATATTTAGAGATATACGTTGGGCTAGTGAACTATTAACGCGACAGTAGTTTATTGAATGGATGAATTGTGTGGTATGTTTTACATACTATTACAAGAGTTAATCTTCCTATTATATGTGGACTTTTATCAAAAGCTTTAATATCGTTGATACTTATTTGATTTTATCCAGTTTATTAGTAATGTTTGTGGGGATAAGTTTTTGCACTTTAGTTCCTGTTTAGGAGAGTGGAAAAAATATCGGAAGCTCGGTCATTGATCGAGCTTTTTATTTGCTCTAAATTATTAATTTAGTTTGTCTGATAATTTGATTTAATTAACATTATTTTAATTTTTGGTATATTTCGCCACTGTAAATTACTGGATTAGTATACAAAATAACCTACAGAAACTAGCTGTAGTTTCTGCACCTCCCAAGGTGTTCTTAGTTTTATATCCATGCTTTACCAAGCATGGATTTTTTTTTGTCTGGAGAAAATATTTCCGATTTCCTAAAACCAATAATTTGCATTCAGATAGATGAATATGGTTTTTATGCCGTAACAATAGAATCCGAAAGAGTGGTAAGTGTGAAGAAAAGAGTAGTCAAATGGGCAAGAAGCACTGAGTTTCAATCCTCCTTAAAATATAAAATAAGTTTCTAGTTATAAAGAAACTATTACATATCTAATTATAAAATTTACAATTTTTACTGAATGCCTTTTTATAATATCTAGGAAAAATAACAGAGATAAAAAAATGCCTAAACTTCATAAATTAAAAGAGGTAAGTGCTACAAGTAATTGTGGCACAGAAATTATCGTAGAGCGGATTTATGAAAGAGTTTTAAATGACGCGAGTAACGACGAAACATGGAGACCCTTGCCTAAAATTGCGCTTACAGACAAAGTCATTGATTTAAGCTATGACGAAACATTTACTCATCCTCGAACGGGGATAGTCTTTAAAGTATTAAAGAGGAATATGCTTAAGCTATAAGGATGCACTCGAACTCTTTCCCAAGCTCCGTCTTGGATAATGGGGTAAATACTTTAAGTAAAAAGATAAGAAAGTTCATGTGAAATGCGCTTTTTGTACTAAATACTTAACAAATATTTTCTAAATTTTAAGAAAGATCTATGCAATATATACAGCTGATGATGAATACCCTATTCAATCGTATTTGAAATGTCACCATTGCTTAGAATGATATGGAAGTAAGAGTATTGTTAAATCAAAGCCCGGGTTTATGGCAGCATAATTAGAACAAACAAATTAGATGTTGAGTTTGGAAGATATGCCTGTATTCTGGTTGTATAATAATTAAGCGGATAAGGTGGCTCCAAAAAACTACCAACCTGATCGTTTTCTGTATCTTATTCTAGGTTATTTGTGGAGATGTAAAATGAAATTATCAGAACAAGTAAAACAAGCATTTTTTGATTACATAGACCAAAATTATAAAGTACCCAATTATTTATTAATAAGTCCCGATAGTTATAAAACGTTACTTGAGGAACGCAGTAATTTTATTACAACAACTCCCATGGATACGGGTATTGTGGATATGAAATTTCTAGGGTGTGAAATTGGGGTCGACCCAAACGATGGGCCTTCCTTTGAGTGGAAAAAGAAATAAATTAATTCTTCTTACGAGAGTTTCTTAATACTTAATTATTACTTGGGTGTGTTGACATTTGCTGTTCAAAAAAAATAGCGAGAAAGTAAAATTCAATCGCCAAACCAAATTTACTTCTCGCTATGCCTCGTACAATGCTGACTGATCAACACTGGTTAAAGCTGAAATCTATTCTCCATAATTTTGGTATTTATCTCAAACACAATCTTCGAAATTTTATTGAGGCTATTCTTTATCGGATTCGAACTGGGTGCCCTTGGCGTGATTTACCTGAAGTCTTCGGTAGGCCAAACTCGATTTTTAAGAAGTTCAGTCGTTGGTGTAAAGACAGCAAGTTACTAAAAGTATTTAAATTATTGTCAAATTATGCAGATTTAGAATGGGTATTTATTGATGCTAGTAAAGATCAAGCTATTTCCAAGAGCATTGGTGGAAATAGCTCTAAAATTCACTTAGCAGTGGATGCAAATGGAAATCCTGTTGAATTTATCATTGGTGATGGCACAACTTATGATGTGAAAGTTGCACCTGATTTAATTGACTGTTTGGATTTCAAAGAAACAGAAATATTGTGTGCAGATAAAGGCTATGATTCAGCATCACTCAGAGAAAAAATCAAGAATACTCAAACTAAAGCAAATATTCCCAAGAAATCTAATTCTAAATCCAGGAATGAACATATGGATTGGTATTTATATAAAATCAGACACTTAGTTGAAAACACATTTGCAAGATTGAAACAGTTCAGAGGTATTGCAACTCGTTACGATAAGCTAAAGTGGAACTACGAAAACTCAGTTGCTTTAGCCTGTATCTTTATTTGGTTACCATTATGAAATGTCAACAGACACTAATACTTTTATTTGATTGTATAAAAAAACAATTAAAAGCAGGGAATGAGGCAATGAGTACAATAGAAATGTTTGTGACTTCCTCTTCAACTTTAATGCTTATACTTAACCTAAATCCTGCTTAAGCCAATAATTCCATTACTCGAATAGCAGGCTTGTTTTGATGGCATAACTGGTAAGCACATAAAGAAGCATAAATTCCAGCTAAGTATCCTTCAATGCTTCTCGCTTTACTCGTCACCAAATGATATTTCCCTTTTAACAGGCTGAATAAAGTCTCTATTTTATTGCGTTGTTTTAAGTGATATTCATCTGTATTGGATAAACTAACAGCTTGCATATTCTTTCGGTGATAGGTAATTAAATCAGTACCTTGTGCTTTTAATCTGCTCTTTAATTCCTGACTGATATAGCCACGATCAGCATATAGCTTGGCTTTTAATCCTTCTACCAACCGTTCAACCATTTTAATATCTGCTGTATGCCCATTCGATAAAGCTGTACTGACCATGTCTCCTGACTGATTCATGATTAAATGCAGCTTACAGCCAAAGAACCATCCCATTGAACTTTTACCACGTGTTGCAATCGCTGCTAGAGATTTATGCCGTTGAATGCGCTGATTTTTGCATACAGGTAGTGTCGTCGAATCGATCCATAAATAATGACTCTGACAATCTTTCATCAAGGCAAAATGTAAAGCATGGAGTGCCAATTGATGTGCGCTGATGAGATGAACCATTCGCTGGTAACACGGTAAATATCTAAACAGTTGACTTTGATTTTGCTTTAATGAAAAGAAGAAGGCTTTGAAGTTATTGAAATGAGAGCATTTATACAAAATGGCGATGAATACGATTTCTGAAATTTTCAATTGAGAAGACCGCATTCTCAAACGCTTGTTGTTGTGTTTTAAAAATTGCCAATAGCTTGCTTCAAATTTCTGAAAAAAGTCATCAATGATGCAGAAGAAATATGTAAAATCGAACATGGTGGCTGAAGGCATAGGTGGTGTGGTAACTCCCTAATGGTTTTCAGTCACCTTTTTTTCAAGCTAATTTCTTATCCGCGATTTAGGTTAGATATTCAAAATCACTTCCTTTAGGTGCAATTTTTGGCAGATTTTCGAGGAGAGTATCCCAATTTATTTTTTCTTCATCTGCCCAATCTTTATCAATGTAGAAATATCTATTAATAAACCATTGCTTAACATTTGAATTACTATATTCAAGATTTCTTTGTCGATATAGATCAATAGACTGTTGTTGAGGTTCTTCTCGCTGTGCACCTTGCACTCTTACATAATCGATAGATCTTTTTGTTCCTAAAAATAAAGGTATGATCTCTTTATTTTGACCATCAGGCATAAAAACCCTATAGGGTTGCGCTACGTTAGCATAATTAATATGAGGAAAATATGAAACAGTCCATTATTTATTACAGTTTCCTATAGAAATTCATTGTTGAGATCATTTGCTTCAAACTGAGCAAGCTCGAAATAAAGACGATTAATTAAATGAATATTAGAAGTTAAATCTGTAATAAAAATCAGTTTGAAAACTCAATTTAAGTAGAAGTTCTTATAAATATGATTAAAAAATGGGTGAGAATACGATTTATTTAGCAAGTTAGCTGAAAAAATAAACACTCATGATGAATATATCATTTTAGGGGTTGCGCCCTTTCAGAAACTGTATAGAATACGCTGCATCCCGACGAGATAGACGGAAACGAACGAAGCGCGAAGCGTTGAGTTGTTGAGTTTATGGCGTTGAGTGACTTGTCTCTGACGAAGAGCAAGAAGATCATTAAGAGATTATGAAGAACAACTTGTGTGGATTTTTACTGGTTGATCGATCGAAATTATTTTCATTGATTGATGGTAGAAATTACTCGAAGTTTATTTGAGAAATATTTGTCAGAAAATTGATGAGCCAAGATTGGTGCCCTTTAAGGCACTAAGCAATATTAAACTGAAGAGTTTGATCATGGCTCAGATTGAACGCTGGCGGCAGGCTTAACACATGCAAGTCGAGCGGGGAAAGGTAGCTTGCTACCTRACTTAGCGGCGGACGGGTGAGTAATGCTTAGGAATCTGCCTATTAGTGGGGGACAACATTTCGAAAGGAATGCTAATACCGCATACGCCCTACGGGGGAAAGCAGGGGATCTTCGGACCTTGCGCTAATAGATGAGCCTAAGTCGGATTAGCTAGTTGGTGGGGTAAAGGCCTACCAAGGCGACGATCTGTAGCGGGTCTGAGAGGATGATCCGCCACACTGGGACTGAGACACGGCCCAGACTCCTACGGGAGGCAGCAGTGGGGAATATTGGACAATGGGGGGAACCCTGATCCAGCCATGCCGCGTGTGTGAAGAAGGCCTTTTGGTTGTAAAGCACTTTAAGCGAGGAGGAGGAGCTCTAGACTAATACTCTAGATGCTTGGACGTTACTCGCAGAATAAGCACCGGCTAACTCTGTGCCAGCAGCCGCGGTAATACAGAGGGTGCAAGCGTTAATCGGATTTACTGGGCGTAAAGCGTGCGTAGGTGGCCAATTAAGTCAAATGTGAAATCCCCGAGCTTAACTTGGGAATTGCATTCGATACTGGTTGGCTAGAGTATGGGAGAGGATGGTAGAATTCCAGGTGTAGCGGTGAAATGCGTAGAGATCTGGAGGAATACCGATGGCGAAGGCAGCCATCTGGCCTAATACTGACACTGAGGTACGAAAGCATGGGGAGCAAACAGGATTAGATACCCTGGTAGTCCATGCCGTAAACGATGTCTACTAGCCGTTGGGGCCTTTGAGGCTTTAGTGGCGCAGCTAACGCGATAAGTAGACCGCCTGGGGAGTACGGTCGCAAGACTAAAACTCAAATGAATTGACGGGGGCCCGCACAAGCGGTGGAGCATGTGGTTTAATTCGATGCAACGCGAAGAACCTTACCTGGTCTTGACATACAGAGAACTTTCCAGAGATGGATTGGTGCCTTCGGGAACTCTGATACAGGTGCTGCATGGCTGTCGTCAGCTCGTGTCGTGAGATGTTGGGTTAAGTCCCGCAACGAGCGCAACCCTTTTCCTTATTTGCCAGCGGGTTAAGCCGGGAACTTTAAGGATACTGCCAGTGACAAACTGGAGGAAGGCGGGGACGACGTCAAGTCATCATGGCCCTTACGACCAGGGCTACACACGTGCTACAATGGTCGGTACAAAGGGTTGCTACCTCGCGAGAGGATGCTAATCTCAAAAAGCCGATCGTAGTCCGGATTGGAGTCTGCAACTCGACTCCATGAAGTCGGAATCGCTAGTAATCGCGGATCAGAATGCCGCGGTGAATACGTTCCCGGGCCTTGTACACACCGCCCGTCACACCATGGGAGTTTGTTGCACCAGAAGTAGGTAGTCTAACCGYAAGGAGGACGCTTACCACGGTGTGGCCGATGACTGGGGTGAAGTCGTAACAAGGTAGCCGTAGGGGAACCTGCGGCTGGATCACCTCCTTAACGAAAGATTGACGATCGGTAAGAATCCACAACAAGTTGTTCTTCATAAAGATGTATCTGAGGGTCTGTAGCTCAGTTGGTTAGAGCACACGCTTGATAAGCGTGGGGTCACAAGTTCAAGTCTTGTCAGACCCACCACTATCTGACTACAGAGAAAAAGATACATTGACCTAATGATAAGCTGGGGACTTAGCTTAGTTGGTAGAGCGCCTGCTTTGCACGCAGGAGGTCAACGGTTCGACTCCGTTAGTCTCCACCATATATTCCTTCGGAATATATCGTTAAGTTAATAAATGATCAGTCAGTTGGCTGATAGTTTAGTCCTTAAGCAAACAGTATGATGGCTTATAGAGCTTAGCAACAAGAAGGCGTAGAATGCGCTGCGTTGTTATTAAGCTCTGTGATTTATCACAGTGTTTTAAACCTGACCTGACGAAGGCAAGTTTATTCATTAACAGATTGGCAAATTTGAGTTGAAATAAATTGTTTAACTCAGAACTGAATTGAAGTTAGCAGTAACTTGTTACTGTTAAGTGAAATGAAGAACTGAGAACTAGCGATTAACTGAATCAAGCGTTTTGGTATATGAATTCAATTGAAGCTGTACTGCAGTTCAATCTGCGAAAC
>NZ_SJXH01000057.1 GCF_004336635.1 Acinetobacter sp. ANC 4862 | reverse complement strand
AAAAATTGCCCCAAGAATCGAGCGATAGCGAGATTCAATAGAGTTTGAGCGTAGCGAAAACATAGGGCAATTTATCATTCTCTGGGCTTTTAATTATTTTAATGCTTTTAAATGCTTTTAAATGCTATAAAAGCCTTTATTTAAAAGGCTTTCATACTTAATTAAACTAGGTTTGTCGACCTTTAAAACTAGGTTTGTCGACCTTTAAAACTAGGTTTGTCGACCTTTAAAACTAGGTTTGTCGACCTTTAAACTAGGTTTGTCGACCTTTAAATTCTTATACGAAATCTGATGTTAAAAAGAACTAAAACTAAAATTTATGGACCTTAAACCTTTTAATAGTAGTGAAATTATATCTGTCTTAAAGGGTATTAAAACTAGGTTTATCGACCCATTAAAAAGAGAATTGCTAAAACCATTTGAATGGTCTATCTTACAACCTAGTTATTAAGATAATAAAGAATGAAATGTCAAAATTAATCGTTAAAGATAATTCTTTAATGCAGGCAAGTTACACCCTAGACATGGTAGAACAACGTTTAATTTTACTTGCTATAGCTAAAGCTAGAGAAACTGGACATGGAATCACTGAAAATAGTCTTCTAGAGGTTCATGCGAATAGCTATATTAATACCTTCCATGTTGAGAAACATACTGCTTATACAGTTCTTAAAGACGCCTCTAAAAGCTTATTTGACCGTTATGTTACTTATCATGACGTTAACCCCAAAACGGGGAAAGACCGCAGTTTCCACTGTCGCTGGGTAGATAAAATTGGTTATGAACCTAATTCAGGGATTGTTTTTTTACGTTTCACACAAGATATCGTCCCTCTTATTACTCGTTTAGAAGAAAATTTTACTAAATATGAATTACAACAAGTCGCTAGATTAACTAGTGCCTATGCAATTCGTTTATATGAGTTGTTAATTCAATGGCGCTCAGCAGGGAAAACCCCCATTTTTGATTTGCAAATATTCAGACAACAACTAGGTGTTGAAGTTAATCAGTATAAGACCATGAGTAATTTCAAAACTTACGTTTTAGATTTTGCTCTTAAACAAGTGAATGAATGGACAGATATAACAGCTCAATACGAGCAACATAAAACTGGTCGAATAATTTCAGGATTTTCATTTAAGTTTCGTCAGAAGAAACCTAAAAAATCAAATTTAGTAACATTAACAGATCCACAACGTCTCTTATTTGCCAAGAAGCTTTCAGAACTCCCGGAAGTGAGTAGTAAATATTCTGAAGGGACAGAAAGTTATTCTCAATTTGCTGTAAGGATTGCTGATATGCTTAAAGATCCAGAAAAATTAAAAGAATTTACTCCACTGCTTAAAAAAGTTGGCTATAAAGCGGCATAAAATATAAGCTTGCTCATTTGTCTATTAGACAGTCTAATAGACAACAACTTTTGACAAGATTAGGCATAGCTTTACATCATGAAAAGCCTTTCAGTTCTTGAATTATCCAAGCTTTACAATATAAATAGACAGACCATATACAACCATATAAACAAAGGAATTCTAAGTAAAAATTCTGACAATAAGATTGATTTTTCAGAAGCCATTCGTGTATTTGGAGAGCCTGCTAAAAAACAGAATGTAAAAGACCCTGTAAAAATAGACAGTCCAAGTTCGGCAGAAGTTTTACTGCTTAGACAGCAGATAGACATGCTGAAAAATCAAGTATCAGATGCCAAAGATCGAGAAGCCTTCTACCAAGAACAAATTGAAGTCATGCAACGTCTATTGGAAGCTCCAAAACCTCATGTCACTACACCTGTTGATCCTGAGCCAACTCAATCTAAGCCTGAGACAGAAGAAAAAGAGGAAGTGATCACAATCCCTCCAAAAGAACCTGAAGTAATCGAGAATAAGCGCATTCTAGTCCCGGAACATGTCCAACCGGAACCAGAAAAAAGAGGCTTTTGGAGCCGTTTTTTTAGACCCTATGATTAACCACGATTGTTTAACTGATATGAACAAATTCGTGAAACATTGATCAAAGAATAGGCGTGGAACGTGAAAAATCATAAAAAAAGCCCATTTGAGGGTAAATGAGCTTTTCAATAGTATATAAGAAATTGATTTTTAAAGGAATAAAAAATTGTATTTCGTATAAGGTGTATTATGTTAATTTTAAGTAATCCTATTTAATAATTTTTTCGATACTTTGTTTATATAGACACAACATTGCATTTAAACGTCGCTCATACATATGCCCGTCATATAATAGTTCGACACTCAAACTGTCTAAGATACCTAAATAAGCATCTGTATACATTTCTTGATCTTTATCATCATCAATAATTTGAGATAACTCTGCCTGATAGAATTGAATAATTTGTTGAATATAATCTTGATAAGCTGATTTCACATTTTCTATTAAATGATTAGGTGGAACATATGCAATTCGAGTTAGAAATTGATAGGTAATAGCATTCTCATATCGTGATTTGATCTTACCTAAGTACAACTCCCCAGGTAATTTACCACTTACAGATGTATTAAAGCACTCTTCTAAATAAGAACACTCGATATCTAAAGCATCTAGTAAAAGCTCTAAAAATAATGAATCTTTACTTTTAAAATGTGTATATATGGATGCCTTACGGATTCCAATATTCTCTGCAATAGCACCTAAAGAGGCCCCTTCATAACCATTAAGAACAAAACACCTAAAAGCGACATCAATAATACGTTGTTTAGACTGAGATCTTAATTTTTTCATGAAGGGAGTAATCCTAAGCAAGGTTTAGTGAATTAATTTTTTGATAAGTACATTTCGAGTACCCATATAGACCAAAAATAGAATGAGTGGACCAATGGCACTTAGCAACATTAACCAGTATAAGGTATCAACTTCAACCAATTGACCAGCGATAGGCGTTGCTGTTGACGAAAGAAGCATCGGTATTGCCCCAAGTAGTGCAGCACTTGAACCCAAAGCGGTTTGTTGTGACTCCATCGCTATCGCCATCAACGTTGCTTCTAAAATACCAAGACCAAATAGACCTAGCGCTACCCCAGATACAATCCCCACTAAACCAAGACCCATGATATGCATAGCAATACATGTCGCACTGCCAATCATGATAACAACTGCACCGATGAGGGCTAGACGTGAAATAGGTATTTTTTTCACGAAATATGCTGATGAGGATGCACCTAAAATTAAACTAATACTGGTTAAGCCAAAGACCAATCCAAATTGTTCACTACTTAAACCATAGCCTGTTTGATAAACGAAGGAAGATCCACCGATATAAGAAAATAGAAAGAAATACACAGCTGATAAGGCGAGTAAATTAAAGCTAAAGGCCTTATTCTTTAGAATATTCAAATAAACTTTGGTAACAGACCCAAAATTCAGCTGAATACGGTCTTTGACTGCTAAACTTTCTTTTAGCGTACATAAGGTATTGATAAAAACAACAATGCCTAAAACACCTAAAGCGAGCATTACACCACGCCAGCCATAATGAGATCCAATCACTCCGCCTATAGCAGGAGCAACGATTGGACCTAGTGCCACAATGGTATTTAACAACGCATACAATTGTGCTGCAGCAGCGCCCTCGGTTAAATCCCGGACCATACTCATTACTACGACAATAGCCATAGATGCACCTAAACCTTGAAGTGCACGTGCGAAAACTAGACTCTCCAAATTTAACGCCAAAGCAGCCCAAATTGAAGCACCAATATAAGTAACAAGTCCTAGTAATAACGGGGTTTTACGTCCAATAGCATCTGACCAAGGTCCAAAAAATAGTTGACCAAGCCCCATAAAAATCAAAAAGACAGTCAACGTAATCTGCGTAGAAGCATAAGAGGTATCAAGGTCTTGGGCCATATTTGGCATGGATGCTAAATACATATCAATTGCTGCTGGACCCAATGCAACAATGATAGCGAGAGAGATGGTGAGTTTTAATCCCACAGACTTATTCATAACTTAAAATTAAATTAACTACCGATCGGTAGTTTTTATAGGCTCAGCATAAAAAAATCAAGTTATTTATTTCAATCCAATTTAAACATATGAGGTCTAAATAGTGTCTATTTAACATAATGGGCGTTATACGAAGTACACTTGTATATTAATTGAAATATCAAGCACTTATTAAAATCATAAAAATCCAAGAATGCCCAAAAATCCGATTTTGAAACAAGTTGGATTTTTTATGAGCAGATTTGTAATCTTTCGCCAATAAAATCGTCTAAAAAATGCTCAATTTCGGCATTTTCCCAATGTTCTCAGCTCTTCCAGGGCGAAAACTATCCCCAATTACTGTGGATGAAATTTAGGCTATTTTGTACGCCTTGGCGCACATCAATATCGGTCCTTTGCGGCTATCCGCGATACTGGAATTTTCCTATGATGAAGTCATACAGGAACAGGATGTTCCGGAACAGAAAACAACAATAATAAGTTTATACACCAGGATCGTGAGGTACGACAGGAGTCATACCTAGCAACCCAATACGAAAAACCCCGGCAGGATGCCGGGGTTTTTTATTTTTAAATAACTTTAGCTCATTTAATTATGTTAATTTTAAAATATATAACTAAGGATCCATATCTAAACTTATATAGATTATGAATATTTACTTGTTTGCTTATTACTATGGGCAAATGTTTATTTGAGTTAAGAATAATGGGTGAAATAATCCAATTTAAGAAAAAAAGAATTTCTAAGGGCCTAATCCTCTCAGGATTAGGAGGTGTTAGCAATGAAAATGGACTTGTAGCTAAAGATTTAACACCTAGTGATTTGATGTTTTATGGTCTTTATTGGGACAACATTGTTATTACTCAAATACCGATGTTCCATTTTACTAACAATGTAATTGAAGAATTCAGAAGTAATGGAGTTATTGAGTTTTATACAAATGCTCCTCCACCTCGTATTCATTCTTCAGAAATGCAAAAGTTGGCTTTAGAATCTTTATTAGCATGTCAAAGTGTAAGAAAGCAGAATACGGACTCTGATTGGATTATTTATAATAATGTTGCAGATGGATTTAATTCTATAGAATCTGATGATTTAATAGAACGACATACTATTAGAATTGAAATTTCAAAATGTCTTCCCTATCCAAGTACTTATGTTCCGATAGATACTCTGAGAAGATTTAGAGAAGATTATATCGATGAGCTTGATAGACTTCATTTAGCTAAATATAGACTATTTGATAAGATTAGTTCATATGAAGATTTGGAAAGGAGAGATCTTGCGAAATCATATGAATTAGAAGAGTTTAAACGTGCAATAAGAGATTATGAATTCGCTTTTTCCTCTAAATTTTCCTACTATTCGATGAAATCATTGATTAGTGATATCAAAGATAATAAGTCTCAACTATTAGAGGCTACTCTAGCTGCAGGAGATCTTCTAATAAGTGGCCCTAGCCTATCTGGGACTTACAATCTTGGTAAAACCTTCTTTAATATTTTTAGCTCAAAGCAAAAGATTCATGAAGCAAAGAAGAATTCACCAGAATTTCAATTTATTGGCTCTGCAATCAACAAAGGAATTATCTTACAGAGGTTTAGTAATAGTTTTGAATGAATAGACGTTAGAAGTCGTAAAATGCAAGATAAGGGCAAGGAACAATAGTATATTTGAACCATACCAAAAATAACTCTAAGATATTTTTATAGACAATAAAAAAGCCATCATAGTGATGGCTTTCGTATTTTTTAAATCTGCAGTGAGCTCTTAAGCTGTCGCGAGGGGCAGACTGCACTGGAATCCCTCACCTAATATGTCAATATTATATTATTATAATTGAATGAATGCAAATATCTTATTAGAATCCTTCTGTATCCAAATCTAAACCATAAGCTTGACACATAGACTCTAATCTAGACAGTTTTATCTTTAAGTTACTAATTTCTAATTCATTTTCTTTCTGAATAGATTGCAAAGCAAAATATTTTGATCTAATTCTTTTTAGTTCCAAATAATCATCTGGGCTATAGCAATCTAATAATATACTTGAAAGCTGATCTCTATCTTCTGTACATAACCGATAGGGATAATTCTCATTTCGCTGTTTTCGCTCATATCCACTCTTTTCTTTAAAGATAGTTATGCCTGGGTTAATTCTAGTTATTGATACTGTTTGTATCATATCGCAGAGTGCCCAACTTTCTTTACCAGAAGAACCATAAAAATCAAATGGTTCTAAACTTTTAGAATTAAGCTTAAAAGCATTTTTATTGCCATAAGGAGCTTTGGATGTTAAGGGAACTACTTGAACTAAATCATTACCAAAAGTTTGTAGCACAATAGCCAAGCGTCTTTTTCTCATTTCTTTTAATTGTAAAAAGCTCGGGTAGCGTTTAGGAGTTTTCGAGTGAACCTTATATTTAGAGATACTTTGAGTGAATCCAAAATCCACTTCAACTAAGGTAAATTTGTATAATAAGCTGGATAGGCTTTTTCTATTTTTCTTTAAAGTTTGTGATAAATATACTTCAGGAATAGAGACTGAATACTTCTTTAAAATTACATTATAAATAGGGGAGTGATCTGGACAGTGGGGTAAGGGAGGATGAACTAAACTATCCAGCAACCATTGATAATTATCATTATTAAAGAATTTTTTATGAACAAACCTTATGTTTGCCCTACTTATTACATCAGGAATTAAGGCTTCTTCAATATTTACGAATGTTTCTTTACCAAGAAATTTTATTTCATTGTCATTAATTTTTTGATAATAAACTATGACCAACTCTTTTTGCATTTTTACAAACGTTTAGGCAGAAGAATTTTGCATTATAGATTACTTATAAATCATACATATCAATTATTTTTTAATAGCTATTTAACATAAAATCTCTTATGCGAAATTCAAAAAAGCGTGGATCTAGTGTCCACGCTTCATATGATTTATACAATGGAAAGTGTAGTGAATTGGATAAGAAAAGCATAACCCTCTAATTGTTTATTTGCTTCTTTGAGCATGCTTTTAATAACAAAGAATTAGAGGGTTAAAATTTCCGCTGCACTTGTTTCTTTATACTTATTTATTGCTATTGTGAGGCTTATTTAATCAGGCTTAAAAAACAACATATAAGATATTGATATAAATAAAAAATATGAGTTATGAGCGAATTTTAGATGACAATTTTAGAAGATTGTCATCTAAAGTTCGCCACTAATCTTATAAACTATTGATTTATAAATAATATATTACTTTTTCTTCAAGAAACTAAAATTCGCCAGTAATCCCAATAAAACTATATTAATCATAGACTTACTATAACAACCTCCCTAGAAATAAAAGAATCTAAAAGTAGAATGATCTATTAAAATACAAGTAGAAGATTCTGCATTTGGCTTAATAGTTGGAATTCTAGGTTCTGTCACATTAGGGAATTAGATATCAAATAATTCGGTTAACCCCTTATAGGAAGTATTTTCCATGAAAAAATTCAGTACAAGTGAGCATCTCAAAAAAATGGATCGCAAGGATTGGGCAACAGCTCAATCGATTACGACCTTCGGTATGAGTCCCAAAGAAAAAAGGGCCCATAAAAAAAGATCCTGGGAACGCTTTGAACGGATCCAGTCTGGAGAAACTACACTGGAAGATGAAGAGGCTGTTCTGCTGATGCAATGGCGCGCCTTAAACAATCTGCCTAAAAACCAGAACTAAAATCATTATCCTGATCATGATTCCTTATTTTGTCAGGGGTTACTGCCTTGTCTCTCATTTGCAAAGGCACACGTTCGATGACCTGCCGCTGCATGAATGCCAATTCTTCATCAATAGAGGCTATCTGAATAACTGAATTCTTTAACCGTTGGCCCAGATCACTTAAGTATTCAAATTTCTCAAGTCGATCGAAGGATTCGGTATTCAAAAGATCGATATAAGTCTGTAAATCATGCTGAATCAGCCTAAAAGGTTCGGTCGTTTGATGATCTTGCAATAAGGCTTGCTGCATTTTTTGTTGTAAAAACAATAATTTTTCTTGAGCATACCAACGCTGCCGTGTCCGTGGTGTTTCAGCTTGCGTGCTCAATTCTTCAATCTCTTGACTATTTTTTAATTCAGCCTCGTAAAATGGGCGATACAACTCATAATGATTTTCAGCACGTAACTGGTTAATTTCAGCAGTCATTCTTTCCCGTTCGGCCACTAATTCCGGCTCTTTCTCACGCGCAAAACGGACCGCCTTATTCATCACAGGAACATCCTTCAGCTGTGTGCCATGCTTCTTGTTGTACTCCTTGTTGGATAAACAGCTGACCAAGCTAGGAACTTCCACCTGAATTCCCTTGATTTCCACCATCTTGGTCGGGGCATAACGCATGAGACTGTCATTAATCAGCTCTTCAGTCTTCTGCCGATACAGCTGTAACTGCGCCTTTCCCATACCTAACACATCAGCTGTCAGCTTCTGCGCCCCACCTTTCTGTGGATCCTTTGGGTTATAACGCTTAAAAAACTGTTCTGCGGTCCGGTCGATGCCATCAACATGTCGTTCACTATACATAAAATGCAAATGCGGTTGCTCTTGCCCACCCAACGATCCAACATGATTATGAATGGCACAGGTAAAGGGATAGCTATAGCGGTCTGCGAACTCAGCAATAAACGCCTCGGCCAATTCAATCCGCTGTGCCTGATTCAACTCTTTGGGCAAGGCCACCACCAAACTGGAACAGGTACGGCCATTACTACGTTCATAAATATCTGCAGCGTCCCAAAACTCAGCCGGCTTTCCTTCAGCAAAATTTGGCAGATTGCCGGATCTCACAAACTCGATCTGTTCTGAGGCACTTTCTTTATAATTTTTAAAGTGCGAAGTCCGGGTAATGTAGTGAAACCGGTTCTTGGCCGTGGCAGCATTTTTTACTTTCCCCGATCGGGTTTTCACGGCCTTTTTGCTTGTGTGTTCCAGGTTGCAATAGAACATAATCCCACCTTCAAATTCACGGAGCCTCGCAGAGCCTGCGGAGCACGAGGAGAAGTGTTTTTAATTCGATATAATTGCGTAGTAATTATATCGAATTAAAAACACGGAAACGATCTTAAGAATTAAAAAAAATGTTCCCACATTTTTTTTAATTCTTCCCGTGCCGGCCTATGCTAAACTGAAAACACAAAAACCTCACCCATTTTATGCTGGAGAATGCGATGGCGGCCCGTGGAAGACCTGCGAAAATACTCACTTCAAATGACCTCATGACATTACAGCAGTTCCTTAAAAATCTCCCTTTCCTCAAGAAAAACCAGCAGCAGGCTTTGACCTTGCTTCAACAAGCAAATGGCATATTCAATGACAAACAGCTCAATCTACTGAAAGCTGCAGACCGTGATAAAAACCAGTTTTTAAAAAGACAGGCCCTCATTGAACAGATCAAGCTAAAGGATAAAAACCAGCAGCCCCTTCTGGCCAACGAAACAGAAATTCTGGCATTACTGACACAGGAAATGGATCAGGATAATTTCTTCCGCCTGGATCGTGCCCTGGAGTCTTACCAGAAAATTGAAAAAGCAGCCTTGGAAAACCGGATCCGGCTGGAGAATGAACACAAGCGCGAAATTTTGCAAAAAAGTCATAAAGAACTGACAGACGCCCAAAAGAAACGTAATGCAGAAAATCAGCTCAAATATGCTTTAGGTGGAGCAGTACTAGCCGCCTGGAACAAACTTAATTTATCAACCGAAAATATAGATCCAGAAAAAGTTAAAAATACCATCGTCAATAACCAAAATTTTTTCAGAATGGTCAGTAACACCACGCTTTATCAATATATTCATCCAAGAACTGAAAACTACTTTCGAAGCAGAGAATTGTTTATCAAAGTTATTGAAGGATTATGTGAATATGATGACCACGGTACAGAACTTTATATCTTTGAAGCAGATAGTCACTTAAAACCGCAATAAAATGCGATTACAGCCACTTTTAAACCAATTTTTGAGTTAGCTACGTCTAAATCAATAAAGTGGCTGTAATCGCAAAACAAGAGCATTTAGCTTATTTTGCAAAAATACAAATCAAGATCCATTTCAAAACTCACAATATACCTAGAAGGTATATACCGAGCGAGTGTCTACGAGCGGCATAACTAAAATTCGCGCTTCGACTCTTTGAAAAACTGTTTTTTAGTATGTGAAATCTAAAAGAGCGTAAATCAAATGCCAAAATTTGATTCTAGAACGAGCGAAAGCGAGTAAAAAAAGCACTATGAGCGAAGCGAATTCCGAATTGTTTGTGCTTTTTTTAAAGTCATAACGAGATTTACTAAAAATTGCCCCAAGAATCGAGCGATAGCGAGATTCAATAGAGTTTGAGCGTAGCGAAAACATAGGGCAATTTATCATTCTCTGGGCTTTTAATTATTTTAATGCTTTTAAATGCTTTTAAATGCTATAAAAGCCTTTATTTAAAAGGCTTTCATACTTAATTAAACTAGGTTTGTCGACCTTTAAAACTAGGTTTGTCGACCTTTAAAACTAGGTTTGTCGACCTTTAAAACTAGGTTTGTCGACCTTTAAACTAGGTTTGTCGACCTTTAAATTCTTATACGAAATCTGATGTTAAAAAGAACTAAAACTAAAATTTAT